>JBBASH010000003.1:0-76087 GCA_040399305.1 Cyanobium sp. | reverse complement strand
TGCCGCCGCGATGGTGTTCTCGCTGAATCGCTTCATGGCGATCGGCACCCTCGGCTACCAATTCAGCGACCGCGTCAAGGCGGTGCGCGCCACCGGCAGCCATGAAATCGAGCTGGAGCTCAAGGCCCCCTTCAGCCCCCTGCCCCGCCTGCTCTCGGCCATCTTTCTCACCCCCGTCTCCCCCACCGCCTACCGCAGCCACGCCGAGAAGCCCCTCAACGACCGCTTCGTGGGCACCGGGCCCTACACCCTCAGCTTCTTCAACGGCCAGCAGCAGCGGCTCACCCCCTTCAAGGCCTACTGGGGAGCCCGCCCCGCCAACGGCGGCATCGACCTGGTGACCCTCAGCAACTCCACCGCCCTGCTTGGCGCCCTGCGCAGCGGCGAGGTGGATGTGCTCTTGGCCAGTGGCCTCGAGATCGACCACCAGCAGGCCCTCCACCGTGATGCCGCCGCCGGTCGCCTGCGGGAAGGCAGCGGGCCGCCCCTCTCGATCGGCTTCTTCTCCCTGCTCACCGACCAGCCGCCGCTCAACAACCCCACCCTGCGCCAGGCCCTGGCCCGCAGCCTCGATCGCGCCACGATCACCGAGCGGGTGAGCCTGGGGATGCGGCCGCCCCTGCGCCAGCTGATTCCCCCCAGCCTGCCCGGCTCCGACCCCGAAGCCTGGCCCGCCTACGACCCCGCCGCCGCCCGCGCCCTCTACCGCCAGGCGGGCTACTGCAACGGCAAGGTGTTTGGCCTGCCCCTCACCTTCCGCTCCGACATCCCCAGCGATCGCCTGCTCGCCCTCACCTGGCAAGCCCAGGTGCGCCGCGATCTCGGCGATTGCCTGGAACTCCAGGTGAGCGGCATGGAGTCCACCACCGCCTACGACCAGCTCGGCAAAGGCGCCCTCACCCTCTTCTTCTACGACTGGATCGGCGACTACCCCGATCCCGAGAACTTCCTGGCCCCCTTGCTGGGCTGCGAGAAGGCGGAGGGAAACCGCTGCGCCAAGGGCAACAGCGCCCTGAGCGGCTCCTTCTGGAGTGCCCCCGGCCTCGATGCCGAGCTGCTGCGCAGCAGTCGCATCGATGGGCCCGAGCGGGAGCGCTTGCTGCGGGCCATCCAGCGGCGCACCGCCGCCGCCGTGCCCTACCTGCCGGTGTGGCTGATGGCCGAACAGGCCTGGAGCGGGCGGCGGATCACGGCGCCCCAGTTCGATGGCTCCGGCCGCCTGCGGCTCGATCAGCTGCGGCGGCTGCCAGGGCCCCCTGCCACGCTGGCGGCCTCCCCTGGGGGCCCGGAGGCCCGCCGATGAGCCGCCGCTCCGAATTGCTCCGCTACCTCGGTGCCCGCCTCGCCCTGGCGCCCTTGATGCTCTGGCTGATCAGCAGCCTGGTGTTCCTGCTGCTGCGGGTGGCGCCGGGCGATCCGATCGATGCCCTGCTAGGTCCGAAGGCTCCCGCCGCCGCCCGCGCCGCCCTGCGCCACCAGCTCGGCCTCGACCAGCCCCTACCGGTGCAGTACGGCCACTTCCTGGGCGATCTGCTGCACGGAAACCTGGGGGTCTCGCAGGCGAGCAAGGAGCCCGTGACCACGATCATTCAGGGCAGCCTGCCCGCCAGCCTCGAGCTGGGCCTGGTGGCCCTGCTGATCGCCGCGGTGCTGGGGCTGGCGGTGGGCTTCAGCGGCATCGCCCGGCCCGAGGGCAAGGTGGATCTGGCCGGCCGCCTCTTCGGCATCGGCACCTATGCCCTGCCCCCCTTCTGGGCGGCGATGGTGGTGCAGCTGGTGTTCGCCGTGTGGCTCGGCTGGCTGCCGGTGGGCGGCCGCCTGCCCGCCACCGTGCTGCCCCCGGAGGGAACCGGCTTCTATCTGTTCGACAGCCTGGGGGCCGGCAATCTCCAACAGCTTCAAGGGGCCATTCGCCACCTGGTGCTGCCCGCCTCCACCCTCGGCCTGTTGCTCAGCGGCATCTTCACCAATGCCCTGCGCCTCAACCTGCGCCGCGCCCTCAGCTCCGACTACGTGGAGGCGGCCCGCAGCCGCGGCCTCAGCGAAACCCGGGTGGTGCTGCGCCATGCCCTGCCCAATGCCCTGCTGCCGGTGCTCACGATCACCGGCATCACCGTGGCCTCCCTGATCGGCGGCGCCCTGCTGATCGAGGTCACCTATTCCTGGCCGGGCATCGCCGCCCGGCTGCAGGAGGCGATCGCCCAGCGGGATTACCCCGTGGTGCAGGGCATCGTGGTGGTGGTGGCGGGCCTGGTGGTGCTGGTCACCGTGGCGGTGGATCTGCTGGTGGCCCTGCTCGATCCGCGGGTGCGCTTCTGAACGGCGGGCGCCGCCGGCCGCCACACCCCTCAGAGCTCCGAGCGCCAGAGGCGGGCCGCCGCCGGATCGAGCACGTAGGCCGTGATGCCCTCCTGCAGCCTTCGCTGGGGCGGTAGCGGCTCCGCAGGGGATCGGGCACCAGCACCTGCCTCCGCACCGGTCTGCTCCAGCGAGCGCAGAAAGGCGCTGGTGACATCCAGCAGCACCCCCTGCACCCGCAGCGGGTCCGCCCCCACCAGCTCCCTTCCCAGCCGCAGCAGCGCCTCATCGCGCTGGGTCATCCGCACCGGCGAGAAGTGGCTGGCCCCCTGCACCAGCACCAGCCGGCTGCGGGGATCACGCACGGCCAGGAACAGGGCCAGCTGTTCATCGAGCGGTGGCGTGACCAGATCCAGGCTGCCGCCCACCATCAGCAGCGGCACCGGCAGGGCCCCCAGGCTGGGCTCGGGCCAGAGCAGGCTGCCGAATCCATTGAAGAGAACCAGGGCCCGCAGATCGGTGGGCGGCCGGGAGGGATGGGGCAGGGCCCGCTCCGGCAGCTGGCACTGAATCAAACGGGAGGGGTTATGGATCGGCAGGCGCTCCAGGGCCGCGCGGCAACGGACCTCCAATCCCGGCTGGGGGGCGATGCCCGCCGCCAACAGCGCCGTGAGCCCTCCGAGGGAATGGCCGGCCAGCACCAGGCCGGCGCCGTTCACCGGCAGCCTCCCCAGCCGCTGGGCGGCCACCACCGCCTCCACATCGGCCAGGCGGATCCCCAGGGTTTCGGCGCCCGGCGGTGGCCGCTGGCCGTTGAGGGCAGCCCGCAAGGCCAGCCCATCGCTGCCCGGGTGCTGCACCACCACCACCGGCCAGCCTCGCTGGGCCAGGGCCCTGGCCAGCCAGCCCAGCTGGTCGGCGTTGCCCCCCAGGCCTGGCATCATCAGCACCCAGGGCTGGTTGGGGCGGCGCTCGGCTGAGGCGGCCCAGATCTCCAGCGGCAGGCCTTCGCGCCGACCCGGCACCGCAAGCCGCAGCCGCAGCGGCAGCGGAGCGGGGCGGTCCGCGCCGGCGCCGGCGGTCTCCCAGGCGGAGGCAGGAGGCTCGCTCCGCGGCAGGGGCAGGCTCCCCAGGCGCACCATCGCCAGCTGCTGCCGCTTCAGCTGAAAGCGCCAGCGCTGGCCGAGGCTCACCAGGCCATCGAGGCGGAGATTCAGGGTCTGCGGCGGCAGGGCCTCCAGCAGTTCCAGCAGCGTGACCTCCCGCCGCTGCTCCAACAGCCGCCGCAGGGTGATCTGCAGCAGGGTCGTGGTGCTGCCTCCATCCGAGGTGGTGAGCAGGTTGCCCAGCTCCTCCAGCAGCTGCCCACCGGCCCAGGTGTCGAGCAGCTGGCGGCCGAAGCTCTGGTCCCGGAGCAGGGGGGCCCGCAGGATCCGCTTTAGGTCGGCGCGGCTGCGGGCATCCAGCAGGCCGAGCCAGGGGCCCAGATCACCCACCGAAGGCCCTTCAGCTCCGCCCTGCCGGCTCCAGCCCGCTAGCTGGTCGAGGTGGATCGGGATCTGGAGGGAGTCGATGCGCAACTCCAGCAGCTCGGCCGCCCGCAGTGGCGGCGGCGGCGCCAACGGCAAGGCCACCAGGCCGATCAACAGGCTGCAGAGGGCGGCCCTGCGGCGATAACCCGTGGTGATGAGAGGCGCAGGGCGCATCCGGGGCTTCAGCCTGGTGGCACCAGTCTCCCGCAGGCCTGCGGGAGCTGGCGATCAGGCGGGATCCGCTGGCGCGGCATCGGCCACCTTCCAGGCCTCCTGGGGCAGGGGCTCGGTGCCGTACTCCCAGTCGTCGTAATCGGGATCGTTGCGGATCTGGCGATGCACCTCCTTCTGCACCCTGAAGTTGTGCGGGTGATCGCCGGCTTTGGGCTGCGGTGCCCCGGGATCGGAGTCACCATCAGAGCCGGGGCCGAGGGGGCCGGCCGCAGGGGAGGTGCCGGGCACTTGGCTCATGGAAGGGCTTGGGGGAACCGGGCAGGGCCATCCTCACCGATCGCGGCGGAGGCGGAGCAAGGGGGGGCGGAATTGCTCCAGAGGGCACTGAGGCGCAACTGGGCCGCCGGCAAGGGCAGGGAAAAATGGTAACCCTGAAAATAGGCGATCTCCAGGTGCTGGAGTCGCTCCAATAAGGCGCCATTCTCCACCCCCTCCGCCACCACCTTCAGGTTCATGCGCGGGGCCATGGCAGCCACCAGGGTCACGATCTCAAGGGCATAGGGATCCTGGTGCATCGCCATCACAAACCCCTTGTCGATCTTCACCTCATCGGGGCGCAATGTATTGAGCAAACTCAGCGAAGAGAAGCCCGTACCGAAATCATCCAGGGAGATCGCCATCCCTTTCGCCCGCAGCTTGGCGAGGTTGGCAGAGACCACGGGATTGGGATGCAGCACCGATCGCTCGGTGAGTTCGATCGTGATCAGATCGGCCGAAATCTCGTGGCTGGCCAGCAGTTGATCCAGCTTCTCAACCAGGAGGGGATCCCCCAGCTTGGAGGGTGAAAGATTGAGTGAAAGCCGGATCTGGGGGTGCTCCAGATGCAGGGGCTGGAAACT
Organism: Cyanobium sp.; assembly: GCA_040399305.1. GTDB lineage: Bacteria > Cyanobacteriota > Cyanobacteriia > PCC-6307 > Cyanobiaceae > Cyanobium. The sequence goes on along the minus strand of JBBASH010000003.1, from coordinate 71,184 downwards.
GCTCAGCGTGAGGGCCAACAAGGCATCGGAGATGGCATTGATCTGGCGATAGCGCTCGGCCAGATCCAGAAAAATCTCAGGACTCACCAGCCCCAGCCTGGGATGGCGCCAGCGGGCCAGAGCCTCCAGAGTGAAGATGGAAGCGTGCCGATCCACAATCGGCTGAAACACAATCTCAAAGGAAGAATCCCGCAGGGCCTGCATGAGATCTCCATACAGGCGATAGTCATCAAGGTCCGTGGCGTCATCATCGGAGTCGAAGATGGCAATGCGGCTCCGGTGGTTCTGTTTGGCGCGATACATGGCGATATCGGAGCGACGCATGGCGGTTTTGAGATCGGAGCTGCGGGAATCGAGCAGGGCAATGCCCACACTCACGCTGATCTCCACCGGAATCCCCTCCAGATCCACCTTGCCCTCGAACGGAGCCAGCAGACGGGTGGCATAGGCCATCAGGTCGGCCTTGATCGCGGCATCATCTGCGCCTTCAGCCTCGCCGAGGGCACGAAGAATGGCAAATTCATCACCGCCATAACGGCCAAGAAAGTCACTCTCTTCGGTCAGCGATTGCAACGTCTCGGCCACCAGCACCAGGGCCGCATCACCCACGGCATGGCCATAGGAATCATTGACCTCCTTGAACTTATCCACATCCACAAACAAAATCGCGAAGCGTTCGCCACGCAGCTCACACCCCTCAAGCTGCAACTGCACCTGCTCAAAGAAGAAACGGCGATTCGGCAGCTGGGTGAGCGGATCCAGCAGGGCCAGGCTGCGGGCCCGCTCGAGAAACTGCTGGAAGCGATCCGCCAGCCAGGTCAGTTTGGCTTCGATCGGCAGCCCCCCGAACTGCTTCGGATCCCCGGGCGGAGGCACGCCCGACTCCAGCAGGCGGCCGAGCGCCGCCCCCGCCCTGGCGGACCCGGTGGCCCCCGGGCCCATCCGATCGAGCAGGCGTTCGAGTTCCTGGCCAGCCCGGCGGATCCGCCGGTTGCTGGCCTGTTCGGCCCGGCGCAGGAGCAGCCGCTGGCTGCGGCGCTCCACGAGCACACCGGCTCGCACGGCCGCCAGGCCCGCCAGCAGGCCGAGCCCGAGCAGCAGGTCCCTCAGCAGCTCGCGGAACAGTCCCGGCGGCCATGGCTCCTGCAGCAGCACAACTGGATTGCCGTTGGCGGCATGGAGGGGCCTGGCGAGCGCAAGGGGTTCAATGGCTTCAGCGGCGCTGGCGATCGGGGCGGCAGAACCGGAAGGAGGAGGGCCCTGGGGAGGGCCCTGGACCGGCGGGGTCATCCGCAGGCGCCGCATCAGCCAGAGCATGGGGTCGTTGAAGGCCTGGCCATAGTTGGCCTTCACCATCGGCTCCAGCAACACGAGGGCGCCCCGGCTCGGAGCCTGCTCAAGGCTGTCGGAGATCGGCGTGGCCACCCCGAGATAGAGGGCGCCATCCCCGCCACGGCAGACCAGATGAAGATTGGAGAACAGCGAAACCAGCCCGCCCAGGTAGGGACGCACACAGTCGGCCAGGGGGCCATGGCTGGAGAGGTCCCTGCCGCCCTGGCCGTAGCTCAGCAGCCGTTGCCCGCCAGGACTGAACAGCAGCATCACTCCCCCCTCATCGAACAGGGAGGTGGTCGCCAGATTGGTCTCCACGAATCGTGGGTCCTTGTCCTGCACGAATCGGTAGAGATCGTCCCAGTAGGCCCAGTCGTTGGTGGTGCGCTGCAGGGCCGCCAGGGTGGCGGTGAGCACCGCGCTCGACTCCCGCAGGCGGGACTGATGCCGGCGGCTGCTTTCGTTCAGCCGCAAGCGGGCATCGAGCCCGAGCAGCCCGGCGAGCAACAGCACGCTGCCCAGCATCCAGGCCCCCCTCCGGGAGCCCTGGCGCTGCCGCAAAACCTGCTCCCGCCGCCAGGTCCGCCACCAGCGCCGGGTCTTCCCCCAGGGGGAGCGGCCTGGGGTCGTTCGAGGTGGGCTCTGAGGGGCCGGAAGGATCACACGCTCAACCCTGGCCGAAGCGATGGTGCCGCTGCAAGCCCGCGGAAAGGGTGCATGCCATCAACCTACCGAAGTCGCATCAGCCATGGACCGGTTGAGCCATTGATCGGATCAAAGATTGATCGGATCAGACATTAAATAGAAACTCCATCACATCACCTTCGGCTACCACATACTCCTTGCCCTCGCTGCGCAGCCAGCCCCGGTTGCGCGCCTCCGGCAGGGAGCCCGCCTCCAGCAGCTGCTGCCAGCCGATCGTCTGGGCGCGGATGAAGCCGCGCTCAAAATCGGTGTGGATCACACCGGCCGCCTGGGGGGCCGTCATGCCGGCGGTGATGGTCCAGGCGCGGGTTTCCTTTTCGCCGGTGGTGAAATAGGTGCGCAGGCCCAGCAGTTCATAGGTGGCGCGGATCAGGCTCTGCAGCCCCCCCTCGCTCACCCCCAGGCCCGCCAGAAATTCGGCGCGCTCCTCCTCGGGCAGCTCGATCAGCTCGGCCTCCACCTGGGCCGAGATCTTCACGCAGAGGGCACCCTCCTGCTCCGCCAGGGCCTGCACGGTCTCCACGAAGGCATTGCCGCCGGCCAGGTCGTCCTCGCTCACATTGGTGGCATAGATGATCGGTTTGGCGGTGAGCAGGCCCAGGGGCCGGATCAGGACCTCCTCATCCTCAGCCAGAGCCACCGAACGGGCGGCGCCGCCCTGCTCCAGCACCGCCTGGATGCGCTCCAGGGCGCCATCTTCGAGCTGGGCCTCCTTGCTGGTGCGCACCTGTTTCTTGAGGCGCTCGCGGCGCTTCTCCACCTGGGCCAGGTCGGAAAGGCCCAGCTCCAGGTTGATGATCTCGGCATCGCGGCGCGGGTCCACCGAGCCCGACACGTGGATCACGTCATCGTCCTCGAAGCAGCGCACCACGTGCACGATGGCGTCCACTTCGCGGATGTTGGCCAGGAACTTGTTGCCCAGGCCCTCACCCTGGCTGGCGCCCTTCACCAGGCCGGCAATATCCACGAACTCCACCCTCGTGGGGATGATCTCCTTGGATCCCGAGAGCGCCGAAAGCTGCTGCAGGCGCCCATCGGGCACGGCCACCACGCCCGAATTGGGCTCGATCGTGCAGAAGGGGAAATTGGCGGCAGTGGCCTGGGCGTTGGCCACCAGGGCGTTGAAGAGGGTGGATTTGCCCACGTTGGGCAGCCCCACAATTCCGGCTTTGAGCATGGGGGGAATCTAAACGGGCCGGTCCTGCCCTCCAGGCAGCCCACCCTGGTCCTAGTCCGGCGTCGATCCGGCGTTGGTCCTCCGCCTGCTGGCATCGGCTACCCCCACCACGCGCCGGCAGGCGCAACCGGCGAGACTGGGCGAAGCGTGGCCGTCTGCGATTTCCGCCCCCTCCCCCCTCCGACCCGTGAGCGCGCCCCCCGCCCCTCCGCTGGCGCCGGCTCCCCCCATCGCGCTGCCGGGCCGCCGGGCTGCCTGGCGGCGTTGGCGCCCCTGGCTGCTGCTGGCCACGGTGGCCGCCCTGCTGGCCGCCCTGGGCTTCTGGCAGCGCCAGCAGACGGCCCGCGTCCGTGATGTGGCGCCCTACACGGTGCTGGCCCGCTCCGGCGAGCTGCCGGGGGTGGTGACCGCCTCCGGTGAACTGGATGCGGTGGAGCGGGTGAATGTGAGCCCGAAACGGCAGGGCCTGATCGAGCAGCTCTTTGTCGACGAGGGCGACACGGTGAAGGCCGGCCAGGCCCTGGCCCGCATGGATGCCGGAGACCTGCGCGATCGGGAGCAGGAACTGGTGGCCAACATCCGCTCCGCCGACGCCGAACTGGATCGCAGCGCCAGTGAGCTGCGGCGCAATGAACCCCTCTATCGCCAGGGAGCGATCAGCCTCAACGACCTCAACCGCTTCCGCGCCGATGAAAAGGTGAAACGAATGGCGGTGAACGCGGCCCGGCAGCGGCTGGAGCAGCGGCAGGTGGAAAAGGACGAATTGATCGTGCGGGCTCCCTTCGACGGGGTGATCAGCCAGCGCTTCGCCGATCCGGGCGCCTTCGTGACCCCCACCACCACCGCGTCGGCCAGCGCCGGTGCCACCAGCTCCTCGATCGTGGAGCTCTCCCAGGGCCTGGAGGTGCTGGCCAAGGTGCCCGAAAGCGATCTGGGCCGCCTGCGCCTGGGCATGCCCGCCAGCGTGCGAGTGGACGCCTTCCCCGACCGCCGCTTCGCCGCCCGCGTCCGCCAGATCGCGCCCCGGGCCGTGAAGACCAACAACGTGACCTCCTTTGAGGTGAAGCTGGCGCTGGTGAATCCCGCCCCGGAGCTGCGGATCGGCATGACCGCCGATGTGGACTTCCAGACCGGGCAGCTTCAGGCCCGCACCCTGATCCCCACGGTGGCAGTGGTCACCGAGGAGGGCAAACCCGGGGTGCTGCTGGTGGGTAAGGAGAGCCAACCCACGTTCCGGCCGGTGGAACTGGGCGTGAGCAGCGGCCGCAACACCCAGATCCTCTCCGGACTGGAGCCCGGCAGCCGCGTGTTCATCGACCTGCCGCCCTGGGCGAAGAAGCGGAAGAACTGAGCCCCCCGCTCCGCCCGGTTGTTCAGGCCCTGATGCTCAGCCCACGAAGGCGCCGGCCTCAAGGAAGCGCTGGGTGGTCTCCACAATGCGGCCACTGGCCAACCCATCCCCGAAGGGGTTGTGGGCCCTGGCCATCGCCTCATAGGCCGCCGGATCCTCCAGCAACCGTGCTGTCTCCTCAAGGATCGCCGCGCTGGCGGTGCCGATCAGGCGGGCGGTGCCGGCATCCACGGCCTCGGGGCGCTCGGTGGTGCGGCGCAGCACCAACACGGGCTTACCGAGGGCCGGTGCTTCCTCCTGCAGCCCACCGGAATCGGAGAGCAGCAAGGTGCAGCCCCGCATCGCCGCCACCAGGCGGTCGTAGTCGAGGGGTTCGGTGAGGAAGGCCCGGGGGTGATGGCCCAGCAGCTCCTGCAACGGCTCCCGCACGGTGGGATTGCGATGCAAAGGGAGGAGCAGGGCCGTGTCGGGGAAGCGCTCCAGCACGGCCAGGAAGCCGCGGCCGATCTCCTGTAGCCGCTCGCCCCAGTTCTCGCGCCGGTGCACCGTGGCCAGGAGCACCCGCTGCCGCTCCCAGTCGAGACCAGGGATCTCCAGGGAGGGGGCCTTCTCGGCCATCAGCAGCAGCGCATCGATCACCGTGTTGCCCGTGGTGGTGATCTCCCCCACCACGCCGGAGGCACGCAGGTTGGCGGCGGAGCGCTCGGTGGGGGCGAAGTTGAGCTGGGCCAGCTGGGAGATCAGACGGCGGTTGGCCTCTTCCGGAAAGGGGTCGTACAGGTTGTCGGTGCGCAGACCCGCCTCCACATGGCCCACCGGGATCTGCTCGTAAAAGGCCGCCAGGGCACTGGCGAAGGCCGTGGTGGTGTCGCCCTGAACCAGCACCAGGGCGGGGCGATGCAGGCTGAACTCCTGCTTCAGGCCCTGCAGGGAGGCACAGGTGACGTGGGTGAGGGTCTGGTTGGGGGCCATCAGGGCCAGATCGTGGTCGGCCCGGAGGTCGAACAACTCCATCACCTGGGCCACCATCTCGCGGTGCTGCCCGGTGAGCACCACCCGGGTGCGGAAGGCTGAGGAGGCCTGGAAGGCCAGGATCACCGGGGCCAGCTTGATCGCTTCTGGGCGGGTGCCCAGCACGATCGTCACCAGGGGCGCTCCTGGGGATGCGGCGTAGGAAGCGGGGGATGCGGCAGCGGAGACAGCAGACAAGACCAGGCCGCAGACCCTCCAATCCTACGGATCTCCGCCGGTGCCCCCCTCGCTCCGCCTCTGACCCGCTGACGCCCTCCGGCAAGAGCGTTCGGCGAAGGTGGCCTATCTGGGGGATCGGTGCCACCATTAACCCCGCAGCCTCCCCGCCGGAGCCATGGCCGAACTGCCCTTTGCGTTCAGCCCCAGCACACCGGCGGCGCCCCCTCCCCCGCCCCCGCCGCCTCCACCCACATCCCCCCCCTCACTGGATGAGAGAAGCGTGCTGGCAACGCGATCCGCCATCCCGGCCGCGCCACCACCTCCGGCCGCTCCGGCCAGGGTGAACCCGGAACCTGCCGGCACCCCGGCCGAACAGCCGGCCAACCTTGAGGCGATCGTGCAGATCGCCTTCGACAACAACTATTCCGATATCCACCTCGGCGTGGGCGAGGTGCCCCGCTTCCGCAGCCGTGGGGACATCGTGACCACCCCCTGGCCGATCACCAACGCCGATACCTTCCGCGACTGGCTGCGAGAAGTGCTCGACCCCGGCCAGCTGGACAGCTTCAAGCGAGAAAAGGAATTCGATGGATCCCACTCGTTCCCCTTCGTGAGGGTGAGGATCAATCTGCTCGAAACGGTGCAGGGGCCGGCCATGGTGCTGCGCCTCATCCCCAAGGAGATTCCCAGCCTGTCAACCCTGGGACTGCCGAATGTGATGAAGGACTTGGCCGCAAAGCCGAAAGGGATGATCCTGATCACCGGAGCCACGGGCTCGGGGAAAAGCACCACCCTGGCGGCGCTGATTGATTATATCAATTCCACCATGAAGAAGCACGTGCTCACCATCGAAGATCCGGTGGAGTTCGTGCACAGCAGCAAGCAGTCCCTCATCCGTCAGCGGGAGGTTGGCAGCCACACCAAGCTATTCCAGAATGCCTTGAAAGCCGCCCTGCGCGAAGATCCGGACGTGATCCTGATCGGTGAGATCCGCGACCAGGAGACCCTCAGCACCGCCATCAAGGCCTCCCAGACCGGCCACCTCGTGTTCGGCACCCTGCACACCAATTCCGCCGTGCGCACGGTGGAACGGGTGCTGGGCATGTATCCCCCCCAGGAGCAGGAGAGTGTTCGGCGGGCCGTCGCCGAAACGCTCCTAGGGGTGATCTCCCAGGGTCTGCTCAAGACCACCGATGGCAAAAGAGCCGCCTTCCACGACATCTTCATCAACACTGATGCCTGCCGCGACTACATCATGCGCGGCGAACTCGATGAAATTGAAGAGATCATGAACCGCAGCGCCTTCGACGGCATGCAGACCGCCAACCAGGCTCTGGCCCGCTTGGTGCAGGAGGGGAAGACCACCGCCGAAGAGGTGATCACCCACAGCCTGCGGCCGGGCGAACTGGCCCAGACCCTTCGCGGCAGAACCTGAGGGCTACCGCAGCAACCGGTGGGCCATCCCGCCAGGGGTGGGGCTTCAGTTGGCGTGGGCTGCGAGTCGAGCCACCAGCAACACGGTGAGGCCCACCGAGAGTCCGACCATCGCGAGGCGGCCGTTCCAGATCTCGGCCTGGGGTGTGAAGCCCCGGCGCCAAGAATTGAGCTCCTCCTGGGAGACAGGCTCGGGTCCACCGGAGCTCACCACGGCCGGCGGTGCGGCGCCGACCTGCATCCCGGCGGGAGGGATCGGGGCTGGTTCAGGGGTGGAGTCGTACGGCACGGGATTCGCCGGGGCCATGGGCACTGACGGCCTGGGGCCGTGCCTGCGGGGATGAGTCCACCCTAGGGCGATTAAAAGCAGGGCTGGGTTTCGTAAAGCCGATCGGCCTCGGCCAGGGGGAGGCGGGGGGCCACCCCGAGGCTGATCGGGCTGCGACAGCCGCTCCTCAGCCGCTCGCACGCTGCCACCCCCACCATGGCGGCGTTGTCGGTGCACCAGGCCAGGGGGGCCACCCGCCAGCCCAGGCCAACCGCCCCGGCCCGCTCTGCCAGCAGCGCCCGCAGCCGCCGGTTGGCGGCCACCCCACCCACCAGCACAAGGGTGTCGAGCCCCTCATCGAGGGCACAGCGGCAGCTGCGCTCCACCAGCACCTCGGCCACCACCTGCTCGAAACTGGCGGCCAGGTCGGCGAGGGGCAGGGGGATCCCGGCGGCCGTCAGGGCCTCCACCTGCCGCAGCATGGCGGTCTTGAGGCCGCTGAAACTGAAGTCGTAGGGATGGAAACCGCCGCCGGGCCGCGACACCCGGCCCTTCGGCAGGCGGAAGCGGTGGGGATCACCCGGGCGGGCGGCGGCCTCGATCGCGGGCCCCCCGGGATAGGGAAGTCCGAGCAGGCGAGCCACCTTGTCGAAGCACTCTCCGGCCGCGTCATCGTGGCTGCGGCCCAGCCGCCGATAACGGCCCGGCCCGTCCACCCGCACCAGCTCGGTGTGGCCGCCGCTCACCAGCAGCACCAGGGCCGGCCCCTCGGGCGGATCCTCCCCGAGCTGCACCGAGGCCAGATGCCCCTCCAGGTGATGGATGCCGAGAAAGGGCTTGCCATGGAGACGGGCCAGGGTGCGGCCGGTCACCGAGCCCACCAGCAGGGCACCCACCAGGCCGGGCGCCACGCTGGCGGCGATGGCATCGACTGCGGCGAGGTCCGCGCCGCTCTCGGCCACCACCCGCGCCACCAGGCCCGGTAGGGCCTCCACATGGCGGCGGGAGGCGATCTCGGGCACCACCCCACCCCAGCGGGCGTGCTCCTCGATCTGGGAGGCCACAGCGCTGGAAATCACCCTGCGGTCGGTCACAATTGCCGCCGCCGACTCGTCACAACTTGTTTCGAGGGCCAGAACGGTGGGCATCGGCTCCGGTGGGCTCCCCTACTGTCCGCTCGTGACATCCTGCCCTGCGGCAGTCCCTGCCCGGCTCCTCCCCATGCGCCGTCTCTTCGCCGTACTCCTTTCTGCCTTCCTGGTTCTCGGCTTCGCGCCGGTGGCCCACGCCGACATCGGCGGCCTCACGCCTTGCGCCGAGAACGCCCGCTTCCAGCAGCGGGCCGGCACCGCCACCACGACCCAGGCCAAGCGCCGCTTCGAGATGTACAGCAAGGCTCTGTGCGGCGCCGATGGCCTGCCCCACCTGATCGTGGATGGCCGCTGGAGCCACGCCGGTGAATTCATGATCCCCGGCATCGCCTTCCTCTACATCACCGGCACCATCGGCTGGGCCGGTCGCACATACCTCCAGGCCGTGGCCACCCGCAAGGACGCCACCATGCACGAGATCCAGATCGACGTGCCCCTGGCCTTTAAGAGCACCCTGGCCGCCGCCACTTGGCCCCTTGCCGCCTTCGGTGAGTTGACCAGCGGCAAGCTCACCCAGGCCGACAGCAAGATCACCGTGTCGCCCCGCTGAATACGCCGAATTGATTGCTGGCTTCACCAGCGATTCACGCGCTCATTCCACCCGCATCTCCGACTTCCAAGACCATGAAGAAGTTCCTCACCACCGCACCGGTCTTCGCCGCGATCTGGTTCACCATCACCGCCGGAATCATGATCGAATTCAACCGCTTCTACCCTGATATGCTCTTCGGCCCCTTTTGAATTAGACGCTGGGACTTCACTCCAGCCGAGAATCCAAACCACCAACGACCCTTCAGGGTCGTTTTTTTTTGACCGTGGCTTCGATTGGCTCGGGGTTTCAAGCGGATCAGGGATCAGGATTCAAGTCGAGCGGCATCAACCAGCCACCGCCAATCCCATCAGCCCCTCAAGCTCCAGCAGGGCGGTCTCAAGATCATTGTTCACCAGCACCGCGTCGAATTCCGCCGCCGCCTCCAGCTCCACCCGCGCCCGGGCCAGGCGCTTCTGGATCGCCTCCTCACTGTCGGTGCCGCGGCCGCGGATGCGGCGCTCCAGCTCGGCGAAACTGGGGGGAGCCACGAATAGCAGGAACGCCCCGGGGAAGCTCTCGCGCACCTGGCGGGCCCCCTCCAGTTCGATCTCGAGCAGCACGGGGTGACCCGCCGCCAGCTGGGCTTCCACCGGCTGCCGCGGCGTGCCGTAGAGGTTGCCGGCGAATTCGGCCCACTCCAGCAGGCCGCCGCGGGCCACCAGCTGCTCGAAGGCCGGCCGCTCCAGGAAGAAGTACTGGACCCCCTCCTCCTCCCCGGGGCGAGGAGCGCGGGTGGTGGCCGAAACGGAGAGCCAGATGGCGGGATGGCGCTCCAGCAGCCGGTTCACCAGGGTGCCCTTGCCGACACCGCTCGGTCCGGTGATCACGGTGAGCCGACCGGGGCTGGGGGGGGAGGTCATGGAACGGAGCGCTCTGGCCGCAGAGTAGAAGCGGCTTAGACGGCGCGATCCATGGCGGCAATCCAGGCGATCGATGCAACCACCCTGCGGGCCCTGCTCGCCGAACTGCGGAGCACCCTGCTGCCAAGCCGCTTCGAGAAGGCCCAGCAGAGCGATCCCCACACCCTGCAGCTGGCCCTGCGGGGCCTGGAGGGGTGTCGGTGGATCGAGCTGGGATGGCAGGCGGAGGCGCCCCGACTCCACGGCATCAGTGCGCCGCCCAGGCAGGGGGAGGGCAGCACCCTGGCCCAGCAGCTGCAGCACGGCCTGCGGGGTCTGGCACTGGTATCGATCGAACAACATGGCTGGGAGCGGGTGGTGGAGCTGGGCTTCGCCCGGCGGCCGGGGGAACCCGATCAGCGCTGGCTGGTGCTGGAACTGATGGGCCGCCGCAGCAACCTCTTCCTGCTCGATGAACGACGACGGGTGGTGGCGGCCGGGCGGCAGGTGCGGCCAGAGCAATCGCGCTTGCGGCCGATCGGCACCGGCGACCCCTACAGCCCCCCGCCACCGCTGGCCGGGGAGCCGCCCCGAAGCACCGAATCCTTCGACGACTGGCGCCGCCGCCTCAGCCTGGTGCCCCTGCCGCTGCAGCGGGCCCTGCAGGACGCCTACCAGGGCATCAGCCCAGGCCTGACCCGCCAGCTCGTCGATGGGCTCGATGGGGAGCTCGGACGCCGGCCGCTGGAGCGACCGGTGACCGATCTCCATCCCGCCGACTGGCAGGTCCTGCACCACCGCTGGCGGGCCTGGCTGCAGGCGGTGGAGCAGAACCGGTTCCACTACCGCGAAGGGGGTGGCAGCGACTATCGCTGCTGGGATGGGGATCAAGCCGGGGCTCGCGGGGCCAGCGGGGCCGGTGATGGGGCGGAGGCGGGCAACGGGGAAACCGAGCTCCCCTGGCCGGGGACCAAGCAGCCGGAGGCGGTGGATCCCGGGCCAGACGTCCTGGCCGCAGGCCCGATCAACCGAGCCCTGGCGCACTACTACGGCACCCGGCTGGCAAGCCGGGACCTTGAGCAGCGTCGGGCCACCCTGCGGCAACGGCTGGCGGCGGCAGCCAGCCGGGAGAACCGCGAAGCCGACCAGCAACGCAGCCTGCTGGAGGCCGCCGCCGGCAGCGAGGCGCTGCAGCAGCAGGCCGATGCCCTGCTCTGCCAGGGGGATCTCCCGAAGGAGGTGATCAGCCAGGCCCAGAAGCTCTACCACCAGGCACGCCGCCTGCGCCGCTCGGTGGCCGCGATCGAACCCCGCCTGGCCCTGCACCGGCAGCGGCTCGACTGGCTGGAGACCAGCCTTCATTTTCTCGATCAGAGTGCATTCCTCGAGCAGAGCGAGGCGGTCGGGGCCCTGCGGGATCTGGAACAGGAGATCGAGGAGCAGCTCGAGCCCCGCCAGGGGCAGCGCCGTCGCCGCCGCGAGGCCCCCACCCCCCAGCCGCTCGAACTGCGCAGCCCCGGGGGCCTGCGGCTGCAGGTGGGCCGCAACCATCGCCAGAACGAATGGATCAGCCTGCGGCAGGCCCGGCGAGGGGATCTCTGGTTCCACGCCCAGGAATGCCCGGGCAGCCACGTGGTGCTCAAGGGCTCGGAAGCAAGCCCCCGGGAGGAGGATCTGGCGGCCGCAGCCGACCTCGCGGCCCACTTCAGCCGCGCCCGCGGCAACAGCAAGGTGCCGGTGGTCATGGTGGCGGCCGAAACGCTGCAGCGGATCGCCGGCGCCGGCGCCGGCACGGTGCGCCACGGGAGCGGCGAGATCCTCTGGGGGGAACCAGATCGGGGCCTGAGGCTGCTTCACGAGGGGGCCGAGCCAGCCGCAGGCTGTGGGGAGAGCGCAGATCCCGCGACCTGACGGCCTACCCGCCGCTGGGCGCCGCCGCCGCGAAGGTCTGCGGCGGCGCCCAGCGGCAGGGGGCAGAAACGAGCAACCGCCCGGTGAATCGCAGCCGTGGATGGCTGTGGTGCAACACAGATGTGCAACAAAGCTGTGAAGCACAGAGAAGAAGCACAGCCCCCCTGAGCCGGTCAACGGTGCTCCCTGCGGCCCAGGCACAATTTCCATGGAACCCTCCGCGCCCTCCCCTTGTCCGATCCCGACCTCCAGCCGGAGGCCGCCCCGCCATCAGCGCCCCTCGCTTCGCCAGCGGCGATCGCCGGGGTTCAGGCTGGGACCACCTTCGACCACCAGCCGTTGCCGCTTCCGAGCGACGCCACCGCAGCCGACACCGGGACAGCGGAGGCCAGCGGGCTGCCGGGCTCAGTCACCGCTCCGATCGCCCCCGCGGACAACGAGTTTCCGGGCGAGGTGGAGATGACCCTGGTGGAGCACCTGGAGGAACTTCGCTGGCGTGTCCTGCGCAGCCTGGTGGCGGTGGTTGTGGGCGCCGGCCTCTGCCTGCTGTTCGTGCGGCCACTGGTGCGCTGGCTGGAGATGCCGGCCGCCGGGATCCGCTTCCTGCAGCTGGCCCCGGGGGAATTCCTGCTGGTCTCCCTCAAGGTGGCGGGCTATGCCGGTCTCACCCTGGCGCTGCCGTGGGTGCTCTTTGAGCTGCTGGCCTTCGTGCTGCCCGGCCTGACCCGGCGGGAGCGGCGACTGGTGGCCCCCGCCGTGGCCGGCTCCTCCCTGCTCTTCCTGGCCGGGCTGGCCTTCGCCTGGTGGGCCCTGGTGCCGGCGGCCCTGCGCTTCCTGGTGAGCTATGGCGCCGATGTGGTGGAGCCGATCTGGTCGATCGAGCGCTACCTCGACTTTGTGCTGCTGCTGATGGTGGCCACCGCCCTGGCCTTCCAGCTGCCGGTGCTGCAGCTGCTGCTCGGAGCCCTCGGCCTGATCGATGCCCCCACGATGCTGCGGGCCTGGCGCTGGGTGGTGCTCGGCAGCGCCCTAGCAGGGGCGGTGCTGACGCCCTCCACCGATCCGATCACCATGCTCCTGCTCGGCGGAGCGATCACGGCCCTCTACCTGGTGGGGGTGGCCCTGGTGGCCCTGAGCGGCTCACGGCCCGCCAGGGCCTGAGCGAGTCAAGCCGCCCGATCACATCCGGGTTGAGCCTCAGCCACTCCATGGCTACAGCGGGATCGCGGCTGGCCCTCGGGCTCAGAGCAGAAATTCGCTGGCGCGGCCCTCTGGCAGCTGGAGCGGCAGGGAAAGGGCCTTACCCAGCCGCGGCTTGTCCCGGGTGGTGACAAGCCACTGCCGCACCTGGGCCGCCACCCCGAGGCCGTTGAGGCTGGCCACGATGGCGGCCAGCTTCTCGCCGTAGGCCTCGGCGGTGAGCGGAAAGGACTGCTGCTCAAGATGGCCCCACATCACATGCAGGTAAAGGCGCCCCTGGCGCCGCACCAGCTGGAGGTCGTAGGAGGCCTGCCAGCGCCGGCGCAGCAGGGAAAGCAACTCCTCCTCACTGAGAGGAGCGCCAGCGGCGGCCTCGCGCTCCGACATGGGCCATGGCCGCAGGATTCGATCAACTCTGGCAGGCCCCCCCGGGGACTCGCGGCAGGCTCTTCGTGAAGCGTTCCATCCAGGGCCCCGCCCTCGGCCCCGCTCGGGACCGGACGCAGTTCATAATGGCGCCCGATGCCCCGATGACACCGGAACGGTTCGTATGACCCAGATCCCTGCGGCCTCCTCCAACCCATCCAATGGTGATGTGCCCGGCATGGGTCGCCGGCAGTTCATGAACCTGCTCACCTTCGGTTCGGTGACAGGCGTGGCGCTGGGTGCCCTCTACCCGGTGGTCAACTACTTCATCCCCCCCCGGCCCGCCGGTGGCGGTGGCGGCACCACCGCCAAGGATGAGGCCGGCAACGCGGTGACGCTCTCCGGCTGGCTGGCCAACCACAAGGAGGGTGATCGCTCCTTGGTGCAGGGTCTGAAAGGTGATCCCACCTATCTAGTGGTGGAGGGTCCCGAAGCCATCGGTAACTACGGGATCAACGCCATCTGCACCCACCTGGGTTGTGTGGTGCCCTGGAACAGCGGCGCCAACAAGTTCATGTGCCCCTGCCACGGCAGCCAGTACGACGCCACCGGCAAGGTGGTGCGCGGCCCTGCCCCCCTCTCCCTGGCGCTGGCCAACGTGTCGACCGAGAACGACAACGTGTTCCTCAGCCAGTGGACCGAGACCGACTTCCGCACCGGTGACAAACCCTGGTGGGCCTGATTCCCTCTCCCATCCCCGCGCCTCACCCCCTGCCGCCCGCGTCCGCCCGATCCACCGCCATGCGACGTTCCATCTCCTCCCTGCTCGGCTGCCTGCTCTCCCTCACCCTCGGGCTAGGGGTTCTGCTGAGCGGCGCCAGCGCCAGCTGGGCCTATCCCTTCTGGGCCCAACAGAACTACGCCAGCCCCCGCGAGGCCACCGGCAAGATCGTTTGCGCCAACTGCCACCTGGCTAAGAAGGTCACCCACGTTGAGATTCCCCAGGCCGTGTTCCCTGACACGGTGTTCAAGGCCGAAGTGGAGGTTCCCTACGACTCCACCATCCAGCAGGTGGCCGGCGACGGCAGCGCCACAGGCCTGAATGTGGGTGCCGTGGTGATGCTTCCCGAGGGCTTCCGCCTGGCCCCCCCCGAGCGCCTCAGCGACGAGCTCAAGGAGGAGACCTCCGGCATCTATTACACCCAGTACAGCGAGACCCAGCCCAACATCCTGCTGGTGGGTCCCCTTCCCGGCGATCAGCACCAGAAGATCGTGTTCCCGGTGCTGTCACCCGATCCGGCCACCGATAGCAGCATTCATTTCGGTAAGTACCAGATCCACGTGGGCGGCAACCGCGGCCGCGGTCAGGTGACCCCCACCGGTGATAAAACCAACAACAATCTCTTCGCGGCGCCTGCGGCCGGCACGGTGAGTGCCATCACAGCCGGCGAGAACGGCGCCACCGTGGTGGAGATCAGCACCGCCGATGGTCGGGTTAACGAAACCGTGCCCGCCGGACCCACCCTGCAGGTGGCCGTGGGTGATGTGGTGGCCGCCGGTGCCCCCCTCACCAACGACCCCAACGTGGGCGGTTTCGGCCAGGTGGATGTGGAGGTAGTGCTGCAGAACCCTGTGCGCATCTACGGTCTGCTGGCGTTCTTCGCCCTGGTGGCCCTCTCCCAGATCCTGCTGGTGCTGAAGAAGCGTCAGGTGGAGAAGGTGCAGGCTGCCGAAGGCACCTTCTGATCGGTTGCTCACGCTGGCTGCCTTCCCCCTCGCCACAACCGTGGCCATGCTGATGCCGCCGGACGCGCCTTTGCTGGCCGTGTTCACCTCCCCGGGCCCCCTGGTCTTCCAGCTGGGGCCCTTGGCCTTGCGTTGGTATGGCCTGCTGATCGCCACGGCCGTGCTGCTGGGTCTGCTGTTGGCCATGCGGCTGGGCCGGCGCCGCGGCATCGACCCCAACCTGATCGCCGATCTGCTGCCCGTGCTCGTGGCCGGTGCCGTGATCGGGGCCCGCGCCTACTACGTGACCCTGGAATGGCGCCAGTACCAGGGCCACTGGCTTGATGCCCTGGCCATCTGGCGGGGCGGCATCGCCATCCACGGTGCCCTGCTCGGCGGCACCCTGGCCACTGTTTTCTACTGCCGCTGGCGGCGCCAGCCCTTCTGGGCCCTACTCGATGTGCTGGTGCCGGCGGTGGCCCTGGGCCAGGCGATCGGCCGCTGGGGAAACTTCTTCAACTCCGAGGCCTTCGGGCTGCCCACCGAGCTCCCCTGGAAACTCACCATCCCGATTCAGAACCGGCCGATCGAATTCCTCGATGCCGAAACCTTCCACCCCACCTTCCTCTATGAATCGCTTTGGAACCTGGGCGTGCTGGCCCTGTTGCTCGCCCTGTTCCGCGCCGCCTCCCGGGGCCGCATCCAGCTGCCGGCCGGTGCCCTGAGCTGCGTGTATCTGATGGCCTACAGCAGTGGGCGTCTCTGGATCGAGGCGCTGAGGCTCGATCCCCTTTGCCTGCTCTCCGATCCGCCCTTCTGTGAGGGGGGCCTGCGCATGGCCCAGCTGGTGAGCCTGCTGCTCATCTGTGCCGGCGGCCTCGGCCTCTGGTGGCTCTACGGCCAGCGCCGGTCCCTGCCGGATCCCTCCCTCGCGAGCGGAGATCCCAACCCTTGAACTTCACCCCGATGACCGCCGCGGCCGAACGCCCCACTGTCCAGATCGTGGGAGCCGGCCCAGGTGCTCCCGACCTGCTCACCCTGCGGGCCGCCAGGGCGATTGAGGCGGCGGAGGTGCTGGTGTGGACCGATTCGCTCACCAATCCCCAGATCGCCGCCCTGGCCCCGGAGGGTTGCGAGAAGATCCGCACCAGCACCCTCACCCTGGAGGAGGTGCTGGTGGTGGTGGTTGAGAGGGCACGCGCTGGCCGCCGCGTGGTGCGGCTGCACGATGGCGATCCCTGTCTCTACGGCGCCCTGGCGGAACAGATCTGCCGGCTCAACGACGCCGACATCGCCGTGGAGGTGGTGCCCGGCCTGAGCGCTTACCAGGCCACGGCCTCCGCCCTGGGCCAGGAACTCACCATCCCCGGCCTGGTGCAGACCATCGTGCTCAGCCGGGCCGGTGGCCGCACCGGGGTGCCGGAGCGCGAATCGCTGCAACGCCTGGCCGCCTTGGGGGCCTCGCTCTGCCTCTATCTCAGCGCCCGCCACGTGGAGGAGGTGCAGCAGGAGCTGCTGCTCCACTACCCCCCCGAAACCCCGGTGGCGATCGGCTACCGGGTCAGCTGGCCCGACCAGTGGCTCACGGTGGTGCCCCTGGCGGCCATGGCCGCCACCAGCCGGGAACGGGAGCTGATCCGCACCACCCTCTACATCGTGAGCCCCGCCCTGGCGGCGGCCGGCGAAACCCGCTCCCTGCTCTACTCGGCCAGCCACAACCACCTGTTCCGGGGCGGTGTTGACTGAGACCGGACACCAAAACTCCGACCGCCTGGCCTGAGCATTGCCCCTGCCGCCTGGATGGACGACCTCCGTGCGGTGAGATTCGTTGCGCGCGCCCGAACTCCCGGGGAGGCACCCGCTAAGCCGCCTGGGGCATGGCCTCCAGCGACCCCCCAGCGCCTGGATTTCCCAGGAGTTCGGCCTCCAGCCGGCCGCGATCGAGATGGCATCCCAGCCGGGCCGCGATCACCTCCACATCCCGCAGGGCGTTGCCCAGGCAGCAGGTGCCCCCTGGCGACGGCGTGACATTGAAGCTCAGGCCGGGCATCGCCTCGATCCGGATCTCGCCGAGCAGCAGGCGTTGGGAGCGGCGATCGATCAGCTGGGGCCGGATACCGCCGTAGCCCCGGGCGAAGGTGAGATCCTCGAGCTGCAGGGAGGGCACGATCTTGCGGGCGTCGGCCAGGAAGAGCCGGCGGCGCAGCCAGGGAACCTCGAACAGGAGATTGCGAAGGATGTAGTTGCGGATATCGGCCACGCCGAAGAGTTGCCACAGCACGGCCAGCACGGCCCCATCCAGCCGCAGCACCCGCAGGAACTCCCAGAAGGAAGCGGGGCGGTAGCGCTCCAGCAGCGGCAGCAGCAGGGCCGTGGGACCGAAGCGGGTCTTCCCTGGGGCGCGCACATCCGGATCGCCATGGATCGCGGCGAAGGGGAGCTTGTCGTTCTGCACGGTGTAGACCTTGCCGTTGAGCAGGTCGGGGGTGAAGTAAAAGCTGCCCGCCACCGGCAAGCAGGAATATTCCAGGCCGAAACCGAGGCGCTGGGCCAGCAGCAGGCTGTGGGCACCGGCGGCCACCACCACATGGCGGGCCCACAGTTCGCCGGGGGCCTCCGTGCTGCCGGGCCCCGGTCCCAGCCGAACCCGGAAACCATCGCCATCCGGCTCGATCGCCTCCACCATCGTGCCGAGCCGCAGATCGAGCTCACGGGCGGAACCGGCGAGCTCGCGCCGGGCCTCGGCCACGAACGATTCCGCCAGGGCTTCGTAGTCAACCGCCGTGGGGGAGTTGCGGATGCCGATCGCCACAATCGGCTCGGGGCGGAGCTCGCCGTTCACCAGGGCCACCTGCGGCTCCCATTCGGCAATCGCCTCGGGCTCCAGCAGCTCCATGGCCGGGAAATGGGGCGAAAACTCCTCGAAACGTCGGCGCAGCATGGCGCATTCGCTCTCCCCCACCGCCAGCACCATCTTCGGCGTGCGGAACACGCAGCGATCGCGCACAGCCGGGTCGAGGAGCTCGCCGTAGCGGCCGATCATCGCGGCGGTGCGCTGCACACTGAGGGCCTTCTCCAGGGTGTAGTTGGTCTCGATATCGCCGCAATGGATGGTCTGACTGTTGCTGCTGGCCCTCGAATTCACCTGGGCCAAGCGGCCGTAGCGCTCCACCAGGGTCAGGCGGGATAGGTCCGTGTAACGGGCCAACTCGAACAGCAGGGCCGTGCCGCACACGCCACCGCCCACGATCAGCACATCCACCCTGTCCGCCGCCGCCCCGGGGCTGGGCACATCAGGGGAAGCGATCGGGCTGGGCTCGGTGGAGGGCACGGCGGCGGAATCAGACGGGGAGGGAGGCGCCCAGGGACGAGCTCCCGGCCCAGGCTGGCGATCGGACCCTGATCCGGTCACCCGGTCCGAAGGTCCCCATGCCGGGGTCTGCAGGAGCCGCAACCCGAAGCAGCGACCGCAGACCATGGTGATGGATCGCCCATCGGGCAGGCGTCGCTTGCCGATGGATGGGTCGGGTGTTGGTGATCTATGCTTCGGCCACGGCAGCGGCTTCCTGCGCGGCCAATTGGGCGATTAGCACAGCGGTAGCGCACTTCCTTCACACGGAAGGGGTCACTGGTTCGAATCCAGTATCGCCCATCCCAAATCCATTCCATTCCCGAGTCGACGAGCACCATCTTGTGGTGTTTCGGTGATGGAGTTGTCATACTTTCTTGCAACCAGGATTTCAACCTGCCGTGCCCGACGAACCGGCACCACCGACCGGCACCAACCCAACCCCCTCCCAGGAGGGCCCTCCCCCCATCCCTGAGATGGTGGCCCTAGGCCGCCAGATCACGGCGGCCAGGGAAGCCCGCGGCCTCGATCTGCAGGCTTTGGCCGAGCGCCTCTGCATCGGGCATGAGCAGCTCAAGGCGCTCGAAAACGCCGACACCAGCCGCTTGCCGGAGCTGGTGTTCGTGATCGCCCTAGTGCGGCGGGTGGCGACGAGCCTCGGGGTGGATGCGGGGGAGGCGGTGGCGGCCCTGCGGGCCTCCACCCCGCCCTTTGCCACAGAAGCCCCCCCCTCCCCGGCTCGGCGCCCGCGGGCCCAACCGTCGGGCCAGGCCGGCCGAGGTCCCACCCCAGCCCGTTCTCGGGCCTCGGAACGGGCTGGCAGCAGGCCGAAAGGGGCACTGGTCGCCGGAGCCGCCCTGCTGCTCAGCACCGCTGCCGTGGGGCTCGGACTCCTGTGGCATCGCAGTCCTTCGGCCCCCAGCAGCGGCGGGCAGGTCAGCAGCAGCGCCCCACAGGCCAGCTCCGGTGCGACCACCGGTGCCGGGATCCCTCCCTCCGCCGCCGTGGCCAAGGCACCGGCCCCCGCCGGGCCCGCCCTGCTGGTACTTCGCAGCCAGGAACCCAGCTGGCTGGAAGTGCGCGACAGCCAGGATGCCACCCTCTTCGAGGGCACATTGGAGGGAGAGAAGAGCTTCCCGCTGGGCCAAGGGCTTCGGGTGATGGCCGGTCGGCCGGATCTGGTGCGGGCCGAGGTGGCCGGCCAAGAGCCCCGGGTGCTGGGGCCCATCAACCAGGTGATCTGGCGCTCCTTTTCCGCAAACCCGCAACGTGCCGAGGCAGCGGCCGCAGCGCCGGATGCGCCTAAGGCTCCGGCACCCTGAGGCGCAAGCCCGAAGCCTCCAGCACCGCAGGCGCGCAGGAGCGCAGGCTCCAGCGCTCCAGGCTCAGGTCGGCTGGGCTCTCCCCCGCCGCAACGGCCGGAAGCAGCCGCACCGCCAGCCCGTTGGTACCGGCACTGCGGGATCCCTCAGCCTCCACCTCCAAGCCGGCGACCACGGCCGCGGGCCGCCGGTCGAGGGCCGCCGCGAGCCGCAGCAGCAGGGCCATCGAGGACACGGTCTGGCGATTCTCCCGGCCCTCGATCACCTGCCATGACTCGTGGCGCTTCTTGGGCAGGCCGCGGCGGTGGTAGCGGGCGATGGCGGCCACCATCAGGTGCTCCGCCTCGCTGTAGCCAAGAAGTTCACCGTGGCGGATCAGGTACCAGGTGTGCTTGTGGTAGGCGGCGATGTTGATCTGCTTGCCGCAGGTGTGGAGCTGGGCCGCGGCCCAGAGCAGCTGGCGGCCTTCGCCGCGGTCATCGTGGAGCACACCCCGGGTCTGGTCGTAGAGGGCTAGGGCATGGGCAGCCACCCGGTCGGCTCGCACGGCATCCACGGCGTGGGTGCGGGCCAGGTGGCGCACCGTGCGCTGGCGGATCGTGCTCTGGAAGGCGAAGCGGTCGGCCAGCAGGCCATTGCGCAGCATCCAGTCCACGATCAGCCCCTCCCGCAGGGCCCGGTCGCACACCACCAGCTCGGTAGCGCCGAGCATGGCCATGGCCGTCTGGAGGATCAGGGCTCCCGGCACGATGATCTCGGCCCGGCGGTCATTGATCGGGGCCAGGGCCTTGCGCTGCTCCGGGGTGAGGGCCACCAGCCGGGCCACCAGTTGGTCGACCCGGGCGCGACTGAGGCGATACCCGTTGAGCTTCAGGGTGGGTTTGGGATCCTCGGCGGCCCCCAGGGCCGCCAGGGCCATCGCCGTGCCACTGGTCCCCACCAGCACAGGCGTTTCGCCCGCCTGCAGCTGCCCCTTCACCTGGGCTACCGCCGGATCGAGCGAGCCCTGGATGTAGGCCTCCAGGAAGGCGCGGCGGCTGGCAGGGAGCGGATCGACCTGGCAGAACTCCCGCTGCAGCCGCACCGCACCAATGCGGGTGCTGGTGAGGGCCCGGGCCTCGCCGCGGCCGTCCGCCAGGATCAGCTCGGTGGAGCCGCCACCGATGTCGAGGATGTAATGGGGCGCCTCGCCGAAGGGGAACCCCGAGAGCACGCCGAGATAGATCAGGCGAGCCTCCTCCGGCCCACTCACCAGATCGACCGCCAGGCCCAGCTGTTCATCGAGCGCCTGGAGAAACTCGCGACCATTGGGGGCCTCCCGAACGGCGCTGGTGGCCGCCGTCACGATCTGTTCCACGCCATGGCTGAGGGCCAGGTCGCGGCAGTGGCGCAGGTTGAGAAAGGCCCGCTCGATCGATTCCGGAGACAGGGCACCGGTCTCCGGGTCCCGTTCGCCGAGGCGGGTGGTGGATTTTTCAGCCAGCACCACGCTGAAGGAATGCAGGGCCGGATCGATCGCCGCGATCAGGAGATGGATCGAATTGGTGCCGATGTCGATGGCCGCCACCCGGCGCTGACCGTCGGCCGAGGCAGCATCCGGCAGGAGGTTCTGGGCCATCGGAAGCAAGCGGCCTGGCGGCGCCACACTTTGCCATTGCACCGCGGCCGCGAAGCCGTTGGTGGGTCGATCGCCACGGACCCCACCAGTCCGTCAGGGGATGACCGGCGGCCGGGGCGCCTCACCTAGGGTGCGGCCACCTCCGGATCGGCCATGGCCACGGCACAAGCCCTGCTGGAGCTGGTTCGTTGGCACCGGCCCAGCGGCCGCCTGATCCTGCTGATTCCGGCCGGCTGGGCCCTGTGGCTCAACCCCCAGACCCCGCCGCCGGCACCCCTGGTGGGCTGGATCGTGCTGGGCGGCCTGGCGGTGAGCGCCGCTGGCTGCATCGCCAACGACCTCTGGGATCGCCGCATCGACCCCCTGGTGGAACGCACCCGCAACCGCCCCCTGGCCTCGGGCCGGGTCGGGGTGCCCACCGCCTTCGCCCTACTGGTGCTCTGCCTGCTGGCGGCCCTACTGGTGGTGCTGGCCCTGCCACAGGCCGTGCGGGGCCTCTGCCTCGCCCTGGCCCTGGCCACCCTGCCGCCCGTGCTGCTCTACCCCTCCGCCAAGCGCTGGTTCCCCTACCCGCAGCTGGTGCTGGCCCTCTGCTGGGGCTTCGCGGTGTTGATCCCCTGGGCGGCGGCCAGCGGCTCCCTGGCGGGCGGCTGGCCCCTGCTGCTGGTCTGGCTGGCCACCTTGGCCTGGACCTTCGGCTTCGACACCGTGTACGCCATGAGCGACCGGGACGACGATCGGCGGCTGGGGGTGCGCAGCAGTGCCTTGAGCCTGGGCCAGGCAGCACCCGCGGTCGTGGCCGGCTGCTATGCGCTCACGGCCGCCGCCCTGGCCGGAGCCGCCCTGCTCCGGGGGCTGGGCGGGCCCTTTTTCTGGCTGGCCTGGGCAATCGCCTCAGCGGGGATGCTGCGGGAAGCCCTCCAGCTCCGCCGCCCCAACCTGCCCCACTCGGCCTTCGGTCTCCACTTCAGCCGCCAGGTGCAGCTCGGTGCCCTGCTGCTGCTGGGGCTGATCCTGAACGGCCGGGGCTGAAACCCTCTCCTTGCGCAAGGGACCTGAACTCACTCCCAGGCGAGTCCAACGTCCGAATCCGGCAAGCAATCTGGCCGGATCAGGGGAGCCTGGGCTGGGTCCAGCAAAACCTGACTTGCGGAGCCTGGGAGAATCCAGCCGTTTCAGGGGCGCCGCAGCGTCCGGCCGCCGCTCCCTTGCCATGGCCTCCGTGCTCTCCCCAACCACCGACCGAACCGCCCTACCGCTCCCCCTCCCCCCGCCCCTGCGGGCCGGTGACCGGGTGCGCCTGGTGGCGGCCAGCTCGGCCCTAGCCGATGGCGAACGGCTGGAGGCGGGGATGGCCCTGCTGCGCCAGTGGGGCCTGGCAGTGGAGGAACGGCCTGCCCTAGTGGGCCGCCGCTGGGGCTACCTCGCTGGCCGTGATCACGAACGGGCGGCCGATCTATCACCTGATCCGGAGTCCACTCCCACCGCCCCGCCAGCGGCCCTCCAGGCTTGCGTGCGGGGCGGCTGGGGGTCGGCGCGGCTGCTGGAGCAATCCCTGGCCCAGCCGGAAGGCTGGCTGCTGGGGTTTTCGGATGTCACCTCCCTGCTCTGGGACCGGGTGAACCGGGGCCAGAGCGGCGCGGTGCACGGGCCGCTGCTCACCACCCTGGCGGCCGAGCCCGCCTGGAGCATCGAGCGGCTGCGGGCCCTGCTGTTCGGTGAACCGGTGGACGACCTCGAGGCGGTGGGCTGGCGGGGTGGCGTGGCGGAGGGGCCACTGCTGGTGGCCAACCTCACGGTGGCCACCCACCTGCTGGGCACGCCGCACCTGCCCACCCTGCGCGGCGCGATCCTGGTGCTCGAGGACGTGGGGGAAGCGCCCTACCGAATCGAGCGGATGCTCACCCACTGGCGCCTCTGCGGAGCGCTGCAGCAGCTGGCCGGCATCGGCTTCGGCAGCTTCGAGGGCTGGCGGGAGGCCGATGGCCGCGCCGAGGAGCCGGCCGACCACCGCTTCGACCTCGATCAGGTGCTGCGGGAGCGCAGCCTCGACCTGGGCATTCCGGTGGTGGCGCACCTTCCCGTGGGCCACAGCCCCGGCAACGCCGCCCTGCCCCTCGGGGTGATGGCGCGGCTGGACGGGGGGCGGGGGCATCTGGGGCTGCTTCGGCCTGGAGCGGGCTGACCACCTCCGCCGGCAGGTGCCGGAAGGGCCGAAGGCGGGCTCACCGTTCCGCCCCCCCCTCGATCAGCGAGATTCACCACCGCCCGCCAGCGGCCCCAAGGCGATGGAGCGGGGCGGCGGAGGCGGCACGGTGCTCTTGCCGCCCTCCCGGTTGGACTGGTAGGCGGGCGAGAGGATCTCCACACCGGCCTCGGCAAAACGGTCCTGCAGGGAGGCCAACAGCTCCGAGAGGGTTTCCCGGTAGAGCAGCACATCCCGCACGCTGGCATTCAGCTCGTAGCTGATGTGGAAGTCGTTGAGGGAGGTCTGCAACACCAAGGGGGGCGGATCCTCAGCGATGCCGGGCACGGCGCGGGCGGCGGCGAGCATCAGGGCCTGGACCTGCCGCCAGGGAACGTCGTAGCCGATCGTGATCGTGGTGGCCAGGGCCACGGGCCGCTGGATCTCGCGCCGACCGAAGCTGAAATTGAGAATCGGGGACGTGATCACGGTGGCGTTCGGGATGCTCACCAGTTCGTTGCGCGGGGTCTGGATGCGGGTCACCAGCAGATCGCGGTCCTGCACCACCCCCACCACCCCATTGATCTCCACCCGATCGCCCTCGCGGAAGGCCCGGGTGTAGATGAGCATCAGGCCACTGATCACGTTCGTGGCCACGGCGCTGGAGCCCAGGGCCGCCAGCAGGCCCACGAACAGGCCCGCCCCCTGGAACGCGCGGCTGCCGGAGCCCGGGATGTAGGGATAGGCCGTCACCAGCCCGGCCAGCAGCAGGGCTGCGGCCACCAACCGCCCGGTCGGCCGCGCCCACTCCCGGTAGAAGCCGGGAAACTGAAGCTGCCCCCGCTCGATCGCCCCGAACCAGTCGAGGCAGGCCCGGATCACCACGCGGGTGATCAGCAGGATCACCACGATGGCGAGCAGGTTGGGGATGGCGGCCACCACACCGTCGAGCAGACGTTCCAGCACCCCGCGGATGTGACCACGCAGCCCCTCGGCCACCACCTGGGTGGGCGGAAAGAAGCCCAGCAGCAGCGGGATCAGCAGGTAGCTGGCCAGCAGCAGCAGGCCCCAGTGCACCACCCTCAACACCCGCAGCAGGGCGGCCCGCTCCTGGGATCCATCCAGCACCTTGCTGCCCGCCAGCTTCAGGCCCCCCAGCCAGGGGGTGGGTGCCGCGGCAATCCAGTGGCGGGCGCGGCGCTCCAACACCGCCTGCACCTGCACCCAGGCCACGTAGATGCCCAGGATCAACAGGGCCAGGGCGGTGCTCCGCATCCAGGCTCCGAGGGTGTGGCTGCTGCGGAACTGACGCAGCGCCCCCCGCATCTGGTCGCGGTAGCGCTCGGCCAGCTCCTGGCGGCTGGTGTCGAAGGCCCGGGCCGCCCGGTCATCCACGGCGAGCAACGGTGTGAAGCGACCGCCGCTCTCCAGCCCCAGCATCGAATAGGGCGGGTCCTCCCGCACCTCGAGCTGCTCCGGTGCCACGACCGGGTTTTCGGCCAGCCTACGGAGGATGGCACTGCCCCGCTCCGCAGCGAAGGCGGGGGTCTGGGCGCCGGCGGCGGAGCGGATCTCCAGGATCCGGCGCCCCTCCAGGGTCACCCAGGCGGGTGGCTGGGGGGAGGATCCACCGGCCTGCGGCCCCGGGGCCGAAGCCAGTCCCGCGGCTCCCCGGGCTGGAGGGCTGGAAGGCTGGAATCCGGAGGGGCTAGAGGGGTCCGCCAGGATCGCTCCAGCGACCGCGGCAGCCGGCAGCGGCCGGGCCGATGCGCCGCTCCTCTCCCCTGCCCAGGGCCCCGGGGAGAGGGGTAGCCCCAGCAGCAGCAGCATCCCCAGCAGCGGCAGTAAGCGGGGCAGCCGTCGCGGGAAGTGGCCAGCGGTCCACTGGGGCATGGGGGCGGCCATGGGAGTTCTCAGGGGCACGGCCCGATCCTGGCGAGGCTGGCCCGCTGCGCCCACGGGCAACCCTGCATACGATGCCGGCGAACCGTGCTCCGGACCCACCATGCGGCCAGCAGCCCCCCACCAGCGGCCTCCGGCAGAGCGGCGGGAGGCCGCTGCTTGCCTGGGCTGGCTGGGCCGTCTCCTGGCCCTGGCCTTCCTGGCCGTGCTCGCGGTGGGGATCCCGGCAGCCCTCTACCCACCTGCCCAGGCGGCCACGGCAGAGCCGAGACCGGCCCTGCAGGCAGCATCGCCCGCCACCATCGCCGCGGCTCGGGCGGCCGTGGCTCCAGCGGCCGTGGCTCCCACCGGGATGCCGACCACCCCGCTCACCGAGCTGCCTTCAGCCTCCGCCTTCGAAGCCCAGGCCAAGCTGATCCCCAAGCTGCGCCAGTTCTATGGCGGCTCCGGTGCCGTGCGCGGGCTGGTGCCGATCCTGATCCTGATGGTGGGGCCGATCAAGGTGATTCCCGCCTTCCTGCGTCTCACCGCCCGGGCCAGTGAGCCGATGCGGCGCCGGATCGCCTGGAACGGCTTCCTGCTTTCAACAGCCACGGTGCTGGTGCTGGCGTTGTTCGGCTACCGCCTGCTGGCGAAGTTCAACATCCCCCTCACCGCGATCCTGGCCTCGGCGGGCCTAGTGATGGTGCTGGTGGCCTTGAGAGTGGTGCTCGCCCAGTACGGCGACGATGACGTGTTTGGCGACCACCCCCACGGGCAGGGCGATGGCCCTGAACAACCCCATGCCCTGCCGCCGCCCCCCGAGAATCCCGGCCTGGATCTGGTGGTGCAGCCCCTCGTCTTCCCGATCATTCTCACGCCCTACGGACTGGCGGTGGTGATCACCCTTTCCTCGCTGGTGCGGGAACTCGAGGGCAGCCCGGCCACCCTGATCGCAATCTTGCTCGTGATCATGGTGCTCAACCTGCTGGCCATGATCTTCGCCCGACCGATCCTGGCGGTGATCCGGCCCCGGGTGCTGCAGATGCTGGCTCTGGTGCTGGGGATCATCCAGTTGTCGCTCGGGATCGGCCTGCTGTTCACGGCCGTGGAAGTGCAGGCTCTGGCGATCCAGGAGCTGCTGCACTGAACCGTTCGGCCAGCACGGCCGCGGCGATGGTGAGGTCGAAGCCGGTGGTGAGCTTGATGTTGGAGGGGGGAGCCGCCAGCACCCGCACCGGCAGGCCGAGCCGCTCAAACAGGGCTGCGTCGTCGGTGACGCTCCAGCCCTCGGCGCTAGCGGTGGCATGAGCCTGGCGCAGCTGGGCCACCCCGAAACCCTGGGGGGTCTGGGCCGCCCAGAGCCGGCTGCGGTCGGGCGTGGCGCGGATGGTGCCGTCCTCCACCTCCTTGATCGTGTCGGTCACCGGGGTGGCGGCCACGATCCCCGCCCCTTCCTGTATCGCCTGCTCAAGGGCCGTTACACAGGCCGCCAGCAGGGCCGGCTCCACCAGGCAGCGGGCGCCGTCATGGATCAGCACGGCCTCCGCCTCGGCCGGCAGGGCCTCGAGCCCCCGGCTCACCGATTCCTGCCGCGTCTCGCCGCCCAGGATCCACTCCACCGGACGATCAGGCCGGGCCACCGCCACGATGGCCCCGATCGCTTCGGCATCCTGGGGCTGGCCGACCACCCCGATCCAGCGGATCGGCGCACAGGCCAGGGCAGCCTCCAGGGTCCAGGCCAGCACCGGACGCCCCGCCAGGGGGAGCAGGAGCTTGTTGCGGTCGGCCCCCATACGGCGGCCGCTACCGGCGGCGGCGATCAGCAGATGCACAAGCAACTCCCTCTCAACGGAAGAATCCGGACCTGCTCCATACAATCAGGCCGAGGCCCAGTTCCCGGCGAGACCAGAGCGATGCGTGCACTGTTTCTGATCCCGGGCGATGGCGTCGATCAGCTCCAGGCCCTCCCGGCGGTGGCCGCCACCGTCGAGGCGCTGGGCTTTGCGATCCAGGTGGCCTGTCCGCCGGAGCAGGCAACGATCTGGAAACTGCTGCCGGCGGTGGAGAAGGTGATCCCCTTCGCCTATGGCGACGCTTCCCTGGCCGACTGGACCAACCTGCTCGGCTGCGTGCGCGATCCCGACTTCCAGGTGGCCGTGAACCTGGCGCCAAGCCGCCAGATGGATCTGATGCTCTCGATGAGCCACATCCCCACCCGCATCGCCAGCGCCGGCTTCTCCGCCACGGAAACCGTGGCCACCACCAGCGCCGCTGGCTGGCCGGCCCAGGCCCTGGCGGGCCACCTGCGCCCCATCGGCGTGGATCTGCAGGCCGAAGGCTTCCGCCTCCAACTCAAGCCGGCCGCCCTCGCCGAAGCCACCGCCTCCCTCCCTGCCGGGGAGGGGCCCATGCTTCTGCTCGCTCCCGCCGGAGGTCCGACGGACTGGCCAACCGAGCGCTGGCAGGAGCTTCCCGACCGCATCCGCGCCACCTTGCCGACCCTACGCAGCCGGGCGGTGCTCCCCGCCACGGCAGCGGGCGCCGGCCAACGAGCCGCCCTGGTGGCCGCCGCTGATGTGGTGCTCTCCAGCGATCCCCTCACCACGGAGCTGGCCCTGCTCTGCGGTACCCCGGTGGTGGCCCTGGGCCGCAGCCCCGCCAGCCTGCCGGAACGGGCCGGGGTGCAGGGAATCGGGGCCGCCGATGATCTCCCCTCCCTGGGGGTGGACTCTGTGCTCCAGTCCCTCGGGCTGGCCTGAGGGGGGCGGGGAGGATGCATCCGGTTCCACGCCCTCCCCAATCCCGAGCCAACGGCCGGAGAACCCCGCGCTTCGGCGGCTTCCGGAAGCCTGGCTCACCCCTGCGCCGCACCCGCCATCCCTGGCGCAGGCCCCTGCTCGCCCTGGTGGGGATCGTGAACCTGGCAGCCCTGGCCTACCGCACCACGGAAGGCTGGGACTGGGGCAACGCCTATTGGATGGTGGTGATCACGCTGAGCACCATGGGCTTCAGCGATTCCAACACCAAGGCCCTCACCGCCAGCGGCCGGGTGGTGACCACCCTGCTCATCGTGGGAGGGTTGGTGGTGGTGCAGCTCACGATCCAGGGCTTTCTGGCCCTGAATGAATCGGGCTATTTCCGCCTGCTGAGCGAGCAACGCTTTCGAAGGAGACTGCAGCGTATGCACAACCATGTGATCCTCTGCGGCTATGGCCGCATCGGCCGCGAAATCGCCGAACAGCTCACCCGGGAAGGGGTGCAGCTTCTCGTGGTGGAAACGGATCCCGAGAGCCGCGATGCGGCCGAGGAACGAGGCCTGCCGGTGCTGAATGCCGATGCCACCCTGGACGAAACACTCCTCGATGCTGGCATCCACAATTGCCGGGCCCTCGTGGCGGCCCTCACCAGCAATGCGGCCAACCTCTACGTGGTGTTGAGTGCCCGCGGCCTGGCGCCCGGCTGCCGCTTGATCGCCCGGGCGGACAGCGACGAAGGGGAGCGCAAGTTGCGTCAGGCCGGAGCCAGCCAGGTGGTGAGTCCCTATGTCGCCGGCGGTCGCACCATGGCGGCCACCGCCCTGCGCCCCTTGGCGGTGAACTTTATGGAGTTGCTGTCCGGTTCGGACTGCGAGGTGGATGAGTTCCAGCTCAGCGACGACCCAGCCCTGCTAGGTGACCTGAACGGCAGCACCCTGGCGGAGCTGGAGCTCAGGCGCCGTACCGGAGCCCTCGTCCTGGCCGTGCGCACCCCGAATCCGCTGCGGAATGGGGGTGATAGCCGGTTGATCGCCAATCCCGGCGGCGACGTGCGGCTTGGGCCGGGCCAGCTGCTGGTGGTGCTGGGGAGCCAGCCCCAGCTGGCCAGCTTCGCCGACCTGCTCGGCACGGCCCTCGTGGATGTAGCCGAAATGCCTCGCTAAAGGGTGCTGCCGCGGCCCCCTGGCGCCATACGATCGCCCCAACCCGATCAGCATCGCGATGGTGGCCAGCATCCCGGACTCCGCGAACCCCGAGCAGGCCCCCGATGCCCCACTCCAACCTCAGCCCAAGCCAGCCCCTGTAGCGCTTGTCACCGGGGCCAGCCGGGGCATCGGGCGGGCCATCGCCTTGGAGCTGGGCCGGTTCGGGGCCACGGTGGTGGTGAATTATTCCAGCTCCGCCGAGGCCGCGGAGTCGGTGGTGGCGGAGATCACCGCGGCCGGCGGCCGGGCCTGGAGCGTGCAGGCCGATGTGGCCGATGAGGAGCAGACGGAGGCGATGGTGAAGACGGTGCTGGAGCAGGAGTCCAGGTTGGATGTGCTGGTCAACAATGCCGGCATCACCCGCGATGGCCTGCTGATGCGGATGAAGACCAACGACTGGCGCCAGGTGCTCGACCTGAACCTCACCGGTGTCTTCCTCTGCACGCGGGCGGTGAGCCGCAGCATGCTCAAGGCCCGCCACGGGCGCATCATCAACATCACCTCCGTGGTGGCCCTGATGGGCAACCCAGGCCAGGCCAACTACAGCGCCGCCAAGGCCGGTGTGATCGGTCTGACCCGCAGCGCCGCCGCAGAATTCGCCAGCCGCGGCATCACGGTCAACGCCGTGGCCCCTGGCTTCATCGACACCGACATGACTCGGGATCTCAACCAGGAGCCGATCCTGGCGGCCATTCCGCTGGGACGCATGGGCCAACCCGAGGAAGTGGCAGGGGCGGTGCGCTTCCTGGCCTTTGATCCGGCTGCCGCCTACATCACCGGCCAGGTCCTGCAGGTGGATGGCGGCATGGTGATGCGTTGATCAGGGGATCGGCTGGCGAAGATCCTCGCGCAATCGCCTGATTTTCTGCAGCAACTTCAGCCGACGGCTGCGGGCCGTGATCGTGAGAAAGAGACGGATGGGGATATAAACGAGTGCCATGGCGAGACCCAGGGTGGTGATCACCAAAAACACCATGCCATTGGTGGTGGATGAAGGATCCAGACCACTTTCTGAGATGGCTTCTTCCAGGGTTTGCTGCAGGATGTCTTCCATCAATCAACAGGGTCATCCTCATGATAGCCACGTTGATCGATCCCTGTTCCTCAGGCCTGCGCCCTCAGAACCACTCGCCCACGGCATCCTCCGAGCTGTTCACATTGGCCTCCGGAGTGGTGCGACTGAAGCCCAGGGTGATGGAGCGCTTCTGAACACCATCGGCTGCCACGGCGCTGATCGGGTAGATCTGCTCGCCATCGCGGAAGGGAACCTGCACCTTGAAGGTGCCGTCGCTGGAGAGGGGAACCACCTCCTCTCCGATCCGCAGGAGGGCGGAGGGTTCGGTGGCGCCGTAGACGATCAGTTCGGCGTCGGCCACCAGCCAGAAGCTGCGCTGGCGGGCCGCCAGGCCGGCACCGGAGTCGTTGCGGCCACTGG
Source organism: Cyanobium sp. (assembly GCA_040399305.1). Classification (GTDB taxonomy): domain Bacteria; phylum Cyanobacteriota; class Cyanobacteriia; order PCC-6307; family Cyanobiaceae; genus Cyanobium. The sequence continues at coordinate 40,188 of JBBASH010000003.1, read as the reverse complement.
CCCAGAGACCAACCCCGGAACGCTGGCCGGCGGCGGCAGCGCCCTCGTCGTGGCGCTGCTGGAGGAAGCCCTCGGAGCCGTGGCCTAGCCGACGATGGACACCGCTGGCCTGCTGGTAGAGGCGTTCATGGAGCCCCAAGGCTGGGCTGGGAGGCCCTTCTGCTACAGGGATGCTCGTCACCCCCTCCTCGAGGGAGAAGGGGATGAACCGATCGGCCACGATCCCGGAGGGGCCCTGGGCAGGCATCCTGGCCACACCCGACAACGCCAGGGAGATCCAGCCACCGCCAGTGCGGCGGAAGCCCAGTTCCACCCGGTAATCCCGATCGCTCAGGGGCACCGGCAAATACCACTCGTGGGCGCCGGCATCCACCACCACTTCCTGAAGGGTGTGGGGATGGGCGTGGCCATCCTGCCGGCCGGTGACATCCTCAAGCCGCAGCACCAGCGACCCTGCACCGGCCGCTAGGGCGGACTCTCGATCGGCCGAGCTGATCTCCCAGAACACATAGGCCCACTGGGGATCTCGGGGGAGGAACACCACCCGGGTCTCCCCCTGGGACGAAGGGCTGGGAGGAAGCTCGGCCCCCAGCCCTGGCAGCTGCGGGGCTTCGCCAGCACCCGATCGGGGTGCCTCCCCTCCCGGAGCCGGGCCCGATGCGGCGGCGGCACTGGAGAGCCCTAGGTCGCGAAGAGGCTCCGCTTCAGGGGAGCTGCCCTGGGATTGCATCGCCAAAAGCAACTGGCGTTTGAGGCCGCGGCTCAAGCGGCCGATCCCCAGGCGGCTCGCAATGTCCCGCAACTGACTCAGGCTCAACTGGCCAAGGTTTTCCGAGGGAAATCCGGAGGCCGCCATGGAGTCGAGTTGCGAAAGTTGATCCATCGTCTAGGGCCGACGCGCTTTCCAACAGCTGTGTCAGCAGATGGCCACGCTCCCCGGGAGCAAGCCCAATCGGCGCTCCCCGTAAAGCCCGACGCGCTATGCAGTAAAGCGAAGCATTGTGCAGAGCTCCTGCGTGATCTCGGCCACGGATCCATGGCTCCCAGCGGCTACGGCAACGATCGCCTGTCAGAGGAAGCGGATCAAACGGGGCATCCACCATGGCTCCGCCACCGAAGCCTCGTCGGCAGCCGACAGCGAGAAGCAGCCGCCAGGAAGGAGGAGCGAGCGCCCCGAAGCAGCACTCACTACGCCCGGCGGGATGAGCGAGTTAACCAGGCAACAAGAGGCTAAAGATCTGCAGCTTCTTTAACAGAAAAAGAATCGAGCAACCCCTGTTCTGGATGGTGTTTGGACTGCTTCAGCAAAGCCGGTGACTGGACTTGAACCTGCGACCTACTGATTACGAATCAGTTGCTCTACCACTGAGCTACACCGGCAACAAGGGCAAACTAGCATTCAGCCATGGTTCCCGAATCCACTCCGCGCCAACCCCTTGACCCGGAACTGCGGCGCCGGCTGCTCAACGAGGCCCGCACCCCCTGGCGGGGCCTGCGTCGAGCCCTCTGGTTCGCCCTAGAGGCCTCAGCGGCCCTAGGGCTGGCCACCATGGCGATGCGTTCGGCAGCCGGCGGCGAGGTGGCCTCAGCTGATCTGCTGATCCAAGGAGGGGCCCTGCTGCTCTTCGGTGGGCTGCTCTGGTTCGACCGCAACCGCAGCAGCGGTAGCTGAAGGGTTGGGGAAGCCTTCCGGGAGGTCTTCGGGGGCTGGAGCGGAAGGGGTGGTCTCCAAAGACGCAGCGGATGGGTGATCTGCGGCTGCGAGATCAGCTTCGTCTTCAGCTTCCCCAGCGTCATCCTCCGCTTGCGCTGCTGCTTCGGGCAGCGGTTCTGGCTTGCGGAGCGGTGGATCCGCGTCGGGGACCGTGCTGACGATGGGCGATTCGGCGGCCGCTTCCAAGCGATCGGGAGCGGAGGCCGCCCGCGGCTGGGGCGAACGCACCGCCGCCGTGGACGAAGCGGAGGAGGGGGCTGGGGAAGCAACCGAGGCGGAGTCGCGGGATTCGCGCAGGGGCGGCAACAGCAACAGCGGCAGACCGGGGCTGAGCCGCTCCCGCTCCGAGGCCGCCGCCGACAGCGGGGCAACAGCCGCAACCTCCTGGGGCGAACGGCTCAGTAGCCAGAGCGCCTGAACCACCTGCTGACCCTGCCACTGGAGCAAGGCGAGCAGAGCCGCGGCCAGCAGCAGGCCCACCAGCCTGGGGCTATCCGCCACGGGCGAGAAGGCGCTGGCGAAGGCGGCATGGTCGTCGCACCACCAGAGCAGCACCAGGCTGAGGATGGCGAGGCCCACCAGGCTGCCAAGCCTCAGCACCGCAGGCGGCTGCAGGGCAGAGAGGCGTTGCTGGATCTCCCGGCGACCCCGCTGGGGCACCTGCGCCACCAGCAGCGACCAGGGATCGACGGGAAGGCGCCAGAGCAGAGCGGCAGGAGCCAGAACCCCAATCGCCCAGCAGAGCAAGCGCTCCAGGAGCGGCAGGGGACCTGGATCGCTGGCTCCGAGCAACAGGAGCAGCAACAGGGCCTCAAGCGGCAGCAGGCCGAGGGCCAGGAGCTGCAACCAGAGCAACGGCTCGCTACGGGGAGACGGCGCGGCCACGCTCACGGCGCTCAGGTGCTCAGGGTGCGGCGCTGGGTCACCAGCTTGAAGGCTTCGACCCGATCACCCTCCTGCCAGGAGGAGAAGCGATCGCAACCGATGCCGCACTCGAAGCCGGTGGCCACCTCCTTCACGTCGTCCTTGTTGCGGCGCAGGGAGTCGAGGTCGCCTTCGTAGACCTTCTCCTTGCCGCGGTGGACGCGCACCTTGCAGTTGCGCTGCAGCTTGCCATTGGTGACATAGCAGCCCGCCACGGCGTTTTTGCCGATGGTGAACACCGCCCGCACCTCGGCCTCGCCCAGGGATTCCTCCACCAGCTCCGGCTCCAGCAGGCCCTCCATGGCCATCTGGATTTCTTCCAGCAGCTTGTAGATCACCTCGTAGTCGCGCACGTCAACGCCGGTGGCATCGGCGGCGCGCCTGGCGCCAGGAGCCATCGAGGTGTTGAAGCCCACGATCACAGCGCCGGAGGCCGCCGCTAGATCCACATCGGTTTCGGTGATTTCGCCCGGGGCCGAAAGCAGCACCCGCACCTGCACCTCCTCCTTGGGAAGCTGTTCAAGAGCCCCGAGGATGGCTTCGACACTGCCCTGAACGTCCGCCTTGAGGATGAGGTTGAGCTCCTTGAGCTCGCCCTCGCTCACCTGCCCAGACATCGAAGCCAGCGACACCCGGCGGGAAGCCATCTGCTGGGCCAGGCGGGAAGCCCGGGCCTCGGAGGCGCGGTCGCCCACCACGGCGCGGGCGCTCTTCTCATCGGGATACACCTCGAATTCATCGCCGGCGGTGGGCACTTCGCTGAAGCCGAGGGCTTCCACCGCATAGGAGGGGCCCGCCTCCTTCACCCGTTTGCCGCTGTCGTCGACCATGGCCCGCACCTTGCCGAGCACCGGGCCCGCTGCCACCACGTCGCCGCTGCGCAGGGTGCCGTTCTGGATCAGCAGGGTGGCCACAGGACCCTTGGCCTTGTCGAGGTGGGCCTCGATCACGGTGCCCTTGGCGAGGCGGTCGGGGTTGGCCTGGAGGTCTTCGACCTCGGTCACCAGCAGGATCATCTCGAGCAGCTGGTCGATGTTCTCGCCCCGGAGGGCGCTCACCGGCACCATCACGGTGCTGCCACCCCAGTCTTCGGCCACCAGGTCGTGGCCGGAGAGTTCCTGCTTCACCCGATCGGGCGAGGCGCCCTCCTTGTCGATCTTGTTGATCGCCACCACGATCGGCACCTCGGCGGCGCGGGCGTGGCTGATCGCCTCCAAGGTCTGGGGCCGCACGCCGTCATCGGCGGCCACCACCAGCACGGCCACGTCGGTGACCTTGGTGCCGCGGGCCCGCATGGCGGTGAAGGCCTCGTGGCCCGGGGTGTCGAGGAAGGTGATCTTGCGCACTTCCCCAGCGTGGGGCACTTCCACCTGGTAGGCGCCGATGTGCTGGGTGATGCCGCCGGCCTCGCCCGCCGCCACGCGGGTCTTGCGGATGGCATCGAGCAGGCTGGTCTTGCCGTGGTCCACGTGGCCCATCACCGTCACCACGGGGGGGCGGCGGATCAGGTGGGCGAGGTCACTGGCCTCGATCATCTCCACGGTCTTAGTCGCTGCCGCCTGGACGTCGTCCTCGAGCACCGGCACGCCGAACTCCTCGGCCACTGTCTCGATCGTGGGTAGATCGAGCGTCTGGGTGACAGTGGCGCTGATGCCCTTGAAGAACAGGGATTTGATGATCTCGGAGCTCTCCACGCCGAGGCGGTCGGCCAGCTCCTGCACCGTGAGGTTGCCCTCCGGCACGATCAACATCTCGGGCCGCTGGGCCTTGAGCTCGCGGGCGGCCCGCAGCTCCATGGCGCGGCGGCGCTGACGCTGGCGGGTGGTTTCCTTCTTCCGCTTGCGCACAGCCACCGTGGGCTTGGCGGCGGCTGCGGGTCGGGTCCGGGGCTTGGACGGCCGGGCCAGGCTGGCCTGGAGAACGATGGCCTCCTGTTCGCCGGCGAAACCGCTGGTTTCGGTGGTCAGCGCATCATCATTCTCCCCGATGATGTGCACCTTTTGGCGCTGCTTCTGGGGCGTGCGGCTACGCAGGGCCTCCAGCTTGGCGCTGTCGTCCCAGTCGGGACGCCGGGCCCTGCCAGGGGCAGCGCCGGCGGGCTGGGGAGGCCGGAAGCCCGGCCGCCGGGGGGCCGTGGGTGCCGCCGCGGTGGGACGGACCAGATCGGGCGTGCTGGGTGCGCCGTCAGGCCCGGCCTCGCCCCGGTCGGTACGGCGGGGAGGCGCAGCGATGGGACGCATGCCCGGCTTCTGGAGCTGCATCAGCTCGCCGGGGGCCATCGGCTTGCGCATGCCGGCGGGCATGCCGGGACGGCCCGGGGATGCGGGGCGAACCCCACCCGGACTACCGGGACCGGCACTATCGCGACGGATCGGTTTGCCCACCAACTCGAGGGGGGTGGCACCGGGACGTCCAGGGCCGGGGGAGAGGCGGGAGGGAGCGCCGGGGGAGGGCCGTCCTCCGGCCTGGGCGGGGCGGATCGGGGCAGGGGCGCCCGGACGCTGGGGGCGGGGAACTGGGGCAGCCGGACGGCTGCCGCCAACTGCGGCAGGCCCATTCGAGGCGGATGCACCGCCGGCGGGGGATCCCTGGCCGGGCTGGGGACGGCCCACCAGCTGGGGACGGGAACCCGGTCCGGGGCGGCTGGGCTGGACGGGCTTGCCCGGGGCCGGCGCCGCTGGACGGGGGGCGGCGGCGGCGGCGCCGGGCCTCGGGGCGACCTGGCCGGGGCGATTCACCAGGGCAGGGGTCACGGGGCGCGGCGTGGCGGGCCGAAGCGGTGTCACCGGCTTGGCGGGACCGCTGGCCGCTGGCCGCGGCGGCGGGGCCACGGGACGGGGTGGGGGGGGCGCGGCGGCCCCAGATGGGGGTGCCACCGGGCGGGCGGGGGATGCCGGAGCGGGGGTAGGGGCCGGGGCCTTGGGAGCAGGAGGCGCCGCAGGACGGGCAGCAGGAGGGGCGGTCACAGGACGTCCTGGAGCACCCGGCGATGCCGGCGAGGGGGATGCAGGGGCAGGGATGATGGCCGGCGCCTCGGCGCGGGCCGGCGCCGGGGCCTGGGGGGCCACCACCGGCCGTTTCGGCTCCGGGGGCCGGGGCGTGGCTCCGTTGGCCAAGGGGCGGGTCGGGGCCGTAGGCGTAGCGACGGCCGGGCGCACCGGCTGGGGGGGACGGGGCGACGCCACCGGACCCGGGCCAGCTGGGGGCGAGGAGGGGGGGGCGCCGACGGCCGCCGCAGGCGGGGCCACGTCAGCCTTCTTCACCGACAAGATCGCCTTGGCGGGGGGCTGGGGCGTGGCGGAGCCGTGGCCCTTGATCAAGGCCTTGATGCGGATGGCTTCGTCGTCGCTGATCGAGCTGCTGTGGCTGCGGGCAGCAATGGACAACTTCTCGGCGGCATCGAGCACGTCCTTGTTGTCCAGGCCAAGGTCCCGGGACAGCTCATAAATTCTGACTTTGCCGCTGCTGGTCATTCAGGTCTCCGAGGGGCGGGGCCCATGGGGCCGCCGAGGGGGCAGGGGTGCCACCGGGCCGTACAAACGCCACGGCCACAGTTCATCTTGCCTCAGGGCTCGCGGTCCCGGCGATCGGGAGACGGGCCTCAAGCGTGGCGAAGATGGAATCCGATACCTGACAGCGCAGCGCCCGTTGAAGACGCTTGCGACGCCTGGCCTCATCCAGACAAGTTGGACTCGGACAGAGATAGGCCGAGCGACCCATCCCCCCATCCAGTCCTAGTCCCCCGTCGGCCAGGCGGATCACCCGCCAGAGCTGGAGTCGATCCACCAGCATCCGGCACGAGACACAGCGCCGCAGCACGGGGCGAGGCGGGTTCACCGGACCGGATCCTCGCTAGTGCCTTCATCGCTGGACGCCTCGGGAACCTCGCTCGCCTGAGCGTCGGCCCCATTGGCCTCGGCAGGCTCGTCGCCGCCGAGTTCCTCGCCAACGGTGACGTCAGCAGGGATATCGGCGCCATAGTCCAGCTCCTCGTCGTCCTCCGGCAGGGGATAGAGCTCCCGCAGACGGGCATCCTCCTCGGCCCTGGCCGCCTGTTCAACAGCCAGGCGGGCCTCCGCCTCGGCCTGGAGGGCCTCCTCCTCCTGGCGCTGAGCAATCAGACCGGCCACCACCTGATCCTCGGCCGACTGGTCGTACTCCGCCGCGTTCTTGATGTCGATCTTCCAGCCGGTGAGCCGCGCGGCCAGACGCACGTTCTGGCCTTCCCGGCCGATCGCCAGGCTGAGCTGGTCGTGGGGCACGAGCACATGGGCGTGGTGCCCCTCGGGGTCCACCAGGCGCACCATCTCCACCCGGGCGGGACTGAGGGAATTGGCGATGTACTGGCCGGGGTCGGGCGACCAGCGAATCACATCAATCTTCTCGCCCCGCAGCTCATTCACCACCTGCTGGATGCGGGAGCCGCGGGCACCGATGCAGGCCCCCACCGGATCCACCTCACGCTCCACGCTGTCGACAGCCACCTTGGTGCGGGGACCCACCGAACGGGAGGGGGGGTTGGCTTCCCGGGCCACGGCTACGATCCGCACCGAGCCTTCCTGAATTTCGGGGACTTCGTTCTCAAAGAGATACACCACCAAGCCGGCATTGGCGCGGCTCACGAACAGCTGGGGACCGCGCCGCGGCACCTCGCTCACCTCCTTGAGGAACACCTTGAAGGTGGCGTTGGCGCGGTAGTTATCGTTGGGCAGCTGGTCGCGGCGGGGCAGCTCAGCCTCCACCTCAGGCCGGCCCAGGCCGCTGCTCACGGCCATAATGACGCTCTGGCGCTCAAAGCGGATCACGCGGGCGGTGAGCACCGGATCTTCCAGATCGGCGAACTCCTCCTGGATCATGCGCCGCTGCTGATCCCGCAGTTTCTGGGCAAGCACCTGCTTGGTGGTGGCAGCAGCCATGCGGCCGAAGTCATCCTTCTCGGGGGTGACATCGAGTACCACGGTGTCACCAATCTGAGCATCTTCGGCCACCTGCCGCACCTCATCGATGGCGATCTGGTGGTCATCGCTCTCCACCTCCTCCACGATGATCTTGCTAGCCAGCACGCGGTACCCCTCCTCCTCCAGATCCAGAGCCACATCGAAATTGGAGAAGTAGTCCTCCTCGAATGGATCCTCACTGATGCCGAGATAGAGGGTGCGGCGGTAGCGCTCATAGCCCTTCAGCAGGGCTTCGCGCAGGGCCGCCTCCACCACCTGGGGAGACAGCTTCTTCTCGTCGCTGATGTCCTCGATCAGGTTGTTCAGACCGGGGAGAAGGACCAGAGCCATGGCGATGCGTGAGGGAGTCGGAAGAGCGGAGCGGCTTTGCAGCCGTGAACAGAGAGCAGGAAGCGATCAGGGGCCATCGCGGGGGCTGACCAGCCGCACCCGCACCACCTCCTGGCGAGGCACCTTCACGGTGCGACCCCGCACATTGAGCCGCACGGCCTCGGCGTCGCGCTCCAACAACAGACCCTCCTGGATGGTTTCGGATCCATCGGCGCCCTGGCGATGCACCGCCACCGGGAAGCTCCGGAAGCTGATGAAATCGCGGTCCGCGCTGAGCTCCTCGCCGATGCCGGGGCTGCTCACCTCCAACACGTAGGGAGCCTCCAGCAGGGCGGCCGCCTCCAGGGCCTCTCCAAGAGGAGAGCTGAAGGCGGCACAGTCGTCGAGGTTCACATCAGAGCCATCGGCCCGCCGCACCAGCACCTGCACCGTCATCGGAATCCGGTGGGTGTGCAGATGAACACCCTCGAGCCTCAGGGCGGCGGCATCGGCCAGCGGGCTGACCAGCCGTTCAAGGTCCGTAACGAGGGAATCGGGCAAGGCGGTGCAGCGGGTCGGACGGTTCAGGGGAACCGCATCCGGGGGCGGGGCAGCCGCCGCGGCCGCAGTTGATAGAACTGCCCCAACCGTGAACCCGTGCCCCTCGGGGGCGCCGGTTCACGGCCGAGTGCTGCCCGGCGGGCATGCCATCACCCTAGGGGATCGGCCGGCGGGATCACCCCCAGATCGAGCATGGGCGCCTCGGCGTAATAGTCGTTGCTGGTCACGGTGCCCCGCAGCGCCGCTTCCTGATTGAGACAGCGGGCGCATTGCTCGGGGCTGCGCAGGTACTGGCAGACCCTGGCCCACAGCTTCGCCCGGGTGCCCGGCGCACCCATGCTGAAGTGCACCAGATCGGCACCCCCCACCATCCCCTGAATCTCCACCTGGCAGAGCTCACAGCGCTGGCGGGTGCCGGGCGGGATGGAGGGCATGGCACGCAGCCTTCACGGCGGGCAACTTAAGGACGATCTTCTCGGAATCGGCCCTCCCCCGCCCACGCGTGCGCCCCACTCGTCAAGACTTGTTGGGAATGGTCCCCCCCCTGCGCCTCCTACAGCTCAGTGATCCCCACCTGGTGGCGGACCCGGCCGGCAGCCTGCGGGGCCGCAGGCCAGCGGCCCTGCTGCGGCACGGGCTCCGGCAGGCCCTCGCCCAGCTCCGGGCCGGCGGGGCGTTCCCTGATCAGCTACTCATCAGCGGCGACCTCTGCCAGGACGAGAGCTGGGGTGGCTACCGCCGGCTGGGCGAGATTCTGCGATCCGAGCTCCCCGAACCCCTCCCCGCCCCCACGCCGGGGGGGCTAGCGACACCGATCCTGCTGGCGGGCAACCACGACCATCCCCAGCTGCTCCGTGCCGCCCTCGGCCGGCAGGCCAGGATCGGCCCCGGGCTCTGGCCCCTGGAGCCGGCACCGGGGTGGAGCCTGCTGGCCCTCGACAGCCACTGCGCTGGCCGAGAGGGGGGGCGCCTGGATCCGGCCCAGTGGGCCTGGCTAAGGCAGGCGCTGACGACCCCGGCGGCGACGGGGCATCTGCTGGTGGCGCTGCACCATCCGCCGCTGGCAATCGGCGATCCGGGCTTCGATGCCATCGGCCTGGAGGAGGGGGAGCGCCTGATGGCCCTGCTGGCGGCGGCGCCGCAGGTGCGGGGGGTGCTCTTCGGCCACGTGCACCAGCACTGGCAGGGCAGCCTGCCGGGCCGGCCGGAGGTCCCCCTGCTCGGCTGCCCCTCCACCCTGATCGGCTACGGGCCCGTTCAGCCCTGCCCTCTGGGTCGGGCCGCTGATCCGGGGGGACGCCTGCTGGAGCTGACAGGGGATGGGGAAATCCGGCATCGCCTGCTGCGCTGGCAGGCCCTGGAGTGCCCCTAGTTTTCGGAGGTCGTGTCCTTACGGCCTCCTCCACTGAAACGCTTTCTTCGTCGGCTCAGCGCGCCACTGCTGCCGCTGGTCCTGGTGGTTCTGCTCGCGGTGGGGGCCCTGCCCCCGCTGCCCGCCCAGGCGATTCCGATCCAGGGGGTGCCCTCCACCCCGCTGGGGCGCTCCCCCTCTGCCCCCGCCAACGACCCTGCCGAGGCGGCCGCCCCGTCCCCAGGCGCGGAGCTGGGCACACCGCAGCCGACCACCCCACCGGCCAGCGCAGCAGCAGCAGTCCTCAGCGCGGAGGGCCACAGCTTTGTGGCGGATGCTGCCCGCCGGGTGGGCCCCGCTGTGGTGCGCATCGACACCGAGCGCAACGTGGCGCGCCAGCCTTTTGATCCGGCGATGCTCGATCCGCTGCTGCGCGATCTCTTCGGCGACCCCTCCGGCTCGATGCGCGAGCGCGGCCAGGGATCGGGGGTGGTGATCGACGCCAGCCGCGGCCTGGTGCTCACCAACGCCCACGTAGTGGATTCGGTCGACAGCGTTGAAGTGACCCTCGCCGATGGCAGCCAGCTCGACGGCAGCGTGGTGGGGGCCGATCCGGTCACCGACCTGGCCGTGGTGCGGGTGGGCCGCAAGGGCGATCTCAAGGCCGCCCCCCTGGGCGATTCCGAGGCCCTCGAGGTGGGCGACTGGGCGATTGCCCTGGGCAGCCCCTACGGCCTCGAGCGCACGGTGACCCTCGGCATCGTGAGCAGCCTGCACCGCGATATCAACAGCCTCGGCTTCGCCGACAAGCGCCTCGACCTGATCCAGACCGACGCGGCCATCAACCCCGGCAACTCAGGCGGTCCGCTGATCAATGCCAGCGGTGAGGTGATCGGCATCAATACCCTGGTGCGCTCCGGCCCCGGCGCCGGCCTGGGCTTCGCGATCCCGATCAACCTGGCCAAACGGGTGGCGGGCCAGCTGGCGGAGGGGGGCAAGGTGATCCACCCCTATCTGGGTCTCCAGCTGGTGCCCCTCACGGCCCGGGTGGCCCGGGAGAACAACCGCGACCCCGACGCCCTGCTGCAGCTTCCCGAGCGCGACGGCGCCCTGGTGCAGAAGGTGCTGCCCGAAAGCCCCGCCGAATCGGCCGGCCTCAAGCGCGGCGACCTGGTGGTGTCGATTGCCGACCAACCGGTGCTCAACCCTTCGGCCCTGCTGCAGGCCGTGGAGCAGGCCCAGGTGGGCCAACCCCTGGCCCTGAAGGTGGTGCGGGGGCAGAAGGAGATGCAGCTCTCGATCCGTCCGGCGGCCCTGCCAGCCAAGGGATCGGCGGGCTGAGTTGATCGCTCCCCGCCCAGGGGTCCAGTCGCTCACGGCTGGGCCCCTTTTTGATGGCCAAGGGCTCCACGAGCATTCGGAGTCCATCTGGAGGCCACCCATCGCCGTTGCTTGGGCAGCCCAAGGCTTCCCCCCCTCCCTGCTACGGTCTGGCCCCTCAGCTAGCGCCAGCGATGTCGGACCTGCAGGATCAAATGAAGCAGGCGGTGGCCGCGGCCGCCGTGGAACAGATCCGCGACGGCATGGTGCTGGGCCTGGGCTCCGGCTCCACCGCCGCCCTGATGATCCAGGGCCTAGGCGAGAAGCTGCGCCGCGGCGAGCTGCGCGACATCGTGGGGGTCACCACCTCCTTCCAGGGTGAGGTGCTGGCGGCAGAGCTCGGCATCCCCCTTCAGAGCCTCAATGCCGTGGATCGGATCGATCTGGCCATCGATGGCGCCGATGAGGTGGATCCCTCCTTCCAGCTGATCAAGGGAGGCGGCGCCTGCCATGTGCAGGAAAAGCTGGTGGCGGTGCGCGCCAAGCGCTTCGTGGTGGTGGTGGACAGCACCAAGCTGGTGGACACCCTCAACCTGGGGTTCCTGCTGCCGGTGGAGGTTCTGCCCGGCGCCTGGCGCCAGGTGAAAGGCCAGCTGGGGGAGCTGGGCGGTGATGCCCAGCTGCGCATGGCGGTGCGCAAGGCCGGCCCGGTGGTGACCGACCAGGGCAACCTCGTGCTGGATGTGAAGTTCGCCAGCGGCATCAGCGATCCAGAGGCCCTGGAAAAGACGATCAACAACATCCCCGGAGTCCTGGAGAACGGCCTGTTCGTGAACCTCACCGATCAAGTGCTGGTGGGCGAGATCGTGGCTGGGGTGCCGGGTGTGCGGGACCTGGTGAAACGCTGAGGGTCACCTACAGCGTGAGTCTCACCGGCCGGCTTGAACCGCGGGCCTGATCGCCGCGGGATCCGCCCCAGATCTCAGTAGCCCGAGCTCCCCGGCGGCGGCGCCCCCACCGGCGTGGTCTTGAGCCAGGTGCTGGCCGGCACCGGCCGGGCCTCCAGATAACCCACGGGCAGCCAGAGGTCACCGGCGGCCGAGGCGAAGTGAATTTCCCAGTGGTAAAGGCCCGTGTAGGCCCGGGGGTCCTCCTTGAGCAGGGCGGCGTACTCCAGCACCGCCTGGCCGTAGTGGTCGCTGTTGTTGTACCCCCACAGCCCCTTGCGGATGTCCTTGAGGCCGCCGCGGCGCACCAGGTAGCGAGCGGCGCCGTGGATCGCTGTGCGGGGATCGCGGATGTTGCCCCCGTTGCCGATGCCCGGCTCGGCCCAGGTGCTGGGGAGAAACTGCATCGGGCCGTGGGCGTCGGCCACCGACACCCCATCGATCCGCCCCATACCGCTCTCCACCAGATTCACCGCAGCCAACACCTCCCAGGGGATGCCCGTGGCGGCGGCGGCCTCGCGGTAGTAGCGCAGCAGGTTGGCGGCGGGTTCCGGGGGAATGATCCGCCAGGCGGGCAGGTTGGCCGGCCGCCTGCTCGGATCGTGCATGGCGATGAACTCCCGCCGGGCCCGGATGTGATGGTCGAACACCGGACGCCAGCGCTCCGGCAGGGCGGCACGCACCTGATCGGCCTGCTCAGGTTGGTAGGCCAGCACCCGGTAGATCACCTGCTGCTGGTGGCCTAGGGCCGGCAGGTCCGCCACGGGGGTGGCCTCCGAACGCAGGGCCTCCTCCAGCGGGGCGAGCAGGCTGGCGGTGGCCCCGGGATCCGCCGGCACCAGGGGGTAATGGCGGCCGTCAGACGCGGTGGGTAGACCAGCCCGGGTGGGCAGCAGCGGGCCGGCCGCCGGGGCAGCTGGGGGCACGGGCGGAGCAGGGGGCCCGGGCGGAGCAGGCACGGGAACCGCGGGGGCTCCGGGGCTCGCCAGCATGGGTGGAGAGAGTGGCGGAGAGGCCGCCCCTGGGGAAGGGTTCGCTGCCGAGGGAAGGCGCAGCAGCAGGGTGGCCCCCAGCAATCCAGTGGCAGCCACGACGAGCGGCAGGGCACGGAGCGCAGGGGAGGCCATGGGGAAGCGCAGGGTGCCGTCACGCTATCGGCCGCCGCCGCTGTTGCAGAACCATCCGCGTGGGATGAAGGCCAGAGCAGCTCGGTGGTGGCCAGGGCTTCATGCCCGACCCGGCAGGTCGGATCGGCTGCGAGCCGGATAGGCCTTCAATCGAGCCGGCGCCGTACCGATTCGGCGTGGCTGTGGAGGCCCTCGCTCTCGGCGAGCTCGATCACGGCCGCACCGGTGGCCTCCAGAGCCCCCCGGTTGAACTGGATCAGGGAGGTGTGGCGCAGGAACGTTTCCACGCTCAGGGCTCCGGCGAAGCGGGCCGTGCCGCTGGTGGGCAGGGTGTGGTTCGGACCGGCCAGGTAGTCGCCCACCGCCTCGGGCGTGTGGGAGCCGAGGAAGATGGCACCGGCGTGCTGGATCCGCTCGGCAAGAGCCTCCGGATCCTCCACCAGCAACTCCAGGTGCTCCGGCGCGAACCGATCGCTGAGCTCGGCCGCCTCCTGCAGATCGCCGCACACCACGATCAGCCCCCAGTCGGCGAGGGCCTGGCGCACGATCGCCGCCCGGGGGTGCCGGGCGAGTTGGGCCGCCACCGCCGCCGGCACCGCCGCCGCCAGCTCCTCGCTGGTGGTGATCAGGATCGCCGCCGCCAGGGGGTCGTGCTCCGCCTGGGCCATCAGGTCGGCGGCCACCTGGTCGGCCCGGGCGGTGTGGTCGGCGATCACCAGCACCTCGCTGGGGCCCGCCAGGGAATCGATCCCCACCTGGCCGTACACGGCCTTCTTGGCCAGGGTCACCCAGAGGTTGCCCGGCCCGCTGATCACATCCACCCGGGGAATGGAGGCGGTGCCATAGGCCAGGGCCCCAATCGCCTGAGCCCCGCCGACCCGATAGACCTCCCGCACCCCGGCGAGATGGGCGGCCGCCAGCACCGTGGGGTTGGGCTCCCCATCCGGGCCCGGCGGCGTGACCATCACGATGCGCTCCACACCGGCCACCCGGGCCGGCACCGCGTTCATCAACACCGTGCTCGGATACGAGGCCCGCCCGCCGGGCACGTAGAGACCCGCCCGCGCCACGGGCCGCCAGCGGCGCCCGAGCCGCTCGCCATGGGGTCCGCTCACCGCCAGGTCGGCGGGAAGCTGGTGACGATGAAAGGCCGTGATCCTGTCGTGGGCCAGCTCCAGGGCGGCACGCAGGGAGGGGGCCGTGGCCTCCCAAGCCTGGGCCAGGCGCTCGGGCGGAATGGCGAGGGGATCGGGCCGCACCCCGTCGAAACGCTGGGTGAGATCGAACAGGGCCTCGTCACCCTCGAGGCGAACCCGCAGCAGGATCGCGGCCACGCGCTCCTGCTGCTCCGCCATCGCACTCCCTTCAGTCCGTTGGGCGATGGCCGCCAGCCTGGCGCCAGCCTGCTCGGGATCCCGCAGACTGGCCAGAGCCAGGGGAGGGTCGAGGGCCTGCAGGCCAGGCCCTTGCTGCGATGGATCCTGCTCGTTCACAAACGGTTTCAGCAACGGATTTCCCGGCCGATCCAGGAACCTGATCCAGGCTGGGGGCGGAACGCGGACCAGGCTAGGGCTGGCTGGCCCCCCCGCCGGCGGGCCGCCCCCCCTCCCGCAAGCGGCCAGAAGGAAGGCTTGCTGGCAAGGTAGGATCTTCGTTTGTCGAGTCAGCGCCAGCACCTGTGGCCAATAACAAGTCGTCGAAGAAGCGCATCGAGATCGCCGAGCGCAACAGGCTGCGGAACCGCACCTACAAGTCGGCCCTGCGCACCCTGATGAAGCGCTGCTTCACCGCCTGCTCGGCCTACAACCAGGAGCCGGCAGCTGAAGCCAAGGCTGCCGTGGAAACCAGCCTCAATGCCGCATTCAGCAAGATCGATAAGGCTGTGAAGGTGGGCGTGCTGCACCGCAACACCGGCGCCAACCAGAAGTCGCGGCTCAGCGCCGCCGTGAGGAAGGTTCTCGAGCCCGCCCAAGCCTGATCGCTCCCCCCCACGTCGAACGGGCCGGCGGCCTCCCCTGCCGCTGGGGTGGGCCGGAGCTTTCGCTGGGGTGAGACCGATTCCGCCGCAGACGTCCGCCCCAATGTCCATGTCCACCGCACCGGGTGATGCCCCTGTCGGCCTGGCCGATCCTGGGGCCTCGATTGCCCTGGTCGATTCCCATTGCCACATCGTCTTCCGCAACTTCGACGCGGACCTCGACGAGGTGGCGGCCCGCTGGCGTGAGGCCGGCGTCACCGCCTTGGTGCACGCCTGCGTGGAGCCATCCGAAATCCCGGCCATCCGCGCCCTGGCAGACCGTTTTCCGGAACTCCGCTACGCGGTGGGGGTCCATCCACTGGATACCCAGCACTGGCAGGAGCACACCGCCCGCGACCTTCGGATCGCTGCTCGCGCCGATAGCAGGGTGGTGGCAATTGGTGAACTCGGGCTGGATCTCTTCCGGGAGACCAACCTGGAACACCAGCTGGCCGTGCTGGAGCCCCAGCTGGATCTGGCCGTGGAGCTGGATCTGCCGGTGATCATCCATTGCCGGGATGCCGCCGCGCCGATGCTGGAGCTGTTCGCGGCCCGAGCACGCCAAGGTGGCATTCCCCGCGGGGTGATGCACTGCTGGGGAGGCAGCCCGGAGGAGATGGAGGCCTTCCTGGGCCATGGGCTGTTCATCAGCTTTAGCGGCACCGTCACCTTCCCAAAGGCCGAAGCCACCCACCAATGCGCCCGTCAAGTGCCGTCCGATCGGTATCTGGTAGAGACCGACTGCCCCTTCCTGGCCCCGGTGCCTCGACGGGGCAAGCGCAACGAACCGGCCTTCGTGGCCACGGTGGCTGCCCGGGTGGCGGAGCTGCGGGGGGAGACGCTCGAGCAGGTGGCCTCCACCAGCACCGCCAATGCGGCACGCCTCTTTCACCTGCCGCTTCACAATGTATGATGGTCCATTGGCCTGGCAGCGGAAGCGCTTCTTTGTCCACCCTTCGGCTCATCCCCGGGATCACCACAGCGCCTGGGTTCGCCCCCAGGCCCCAGGCGGCATCCACCCCCTCCCCGGCCCTGCGGGAGGCGCGGTAGGGGGCTTCGCCTGAACAGCCGTTCCTGGTTGCAGGAACGGCTGTTCGTGTCGACACCGCCGACCCTTCGCTGTGCCCGCCGGTCGTTGACCCCACGTCGACCACCGGTCCCACGTCCAGACCGTTTCCCTTATCCATCCGTTCCTGCAGGTTCACCGCATGAGCAGCGCGATCCAGGTCGCTAAGACCGTCACTTACCTCCCGGATCTGGTGGAGGTACAGCGGGCGAGCTTCAAGTGGTTCCTGGAGAAGGGCCTGATCGAGGAGCTGGACAGCTTCTCCCCGATCACCGATTACACCGGCAAGCTCGAGCTTCATTTTGTCGGCGACCAATACCGGCTCAAGCGTCCCCGCCACGATGTGGAAGAGGCGAAGCGGCGTGACGCCACCTTCGCCTCCCAGATGTATGTGACCTGCCGGCTGATCAACAAGGAAACCGGTGAGATCAAGGAGCAGGAGGTATTCATTGGCGAACTGCCCCTGATGACCGAACGCGGCACCTTCATCATCAATGGTGCCGAGCGCGTGATCGTGAACCAGATCGTGCGCTCCCCAGGCGTGTATTTCAAGGATGAGCAGGATAAGAACGGTCGGAAAACCTTCAACGCCAGCCTGATCCCCAACCGTGGCGCCTGGCTGAAATTCGAAACCGACAAGAACGACCTGCTGCATGTGCGAGTCGACAAGACCCGCAAGATCAATGCCCACGTGCTAATGCGGGCGATCGGTCTTTCCGACAACGACGTGCTCGATAAGCTCCGCCACCCGGAGTACTACCAGAAGTCGATCGAAGCGGCCAACGATGAGGGCATCGCTTCCGAAGATCAGGCCCTCCTGGAGCTTTACAAGAAATTGCGACCCGGTGAACCGCCTTCTGTGAGTGGAGGCCAGACGCTGCTGCACAGCCGCTTCTTCGATCCGAAACGTTATGACCTCGGTCGTGTTGGTCGCTACAAGATCAACAAAAAGCTCCGTCTCACCATTCCCGATGCCACCCGCACTCTCACCCCTGAGGATGTTCTCTCCACGATTGATTACCTGATCAATCTGGAGCTCGATGTCGGAGGCGCCAGCCTCGACGACATTGACCATCTGGGCAACCGTCGCGTGCGCTCGGTGGGTGAGCTGCTGCAGAACCAGGTGCGGGTGGGCCTCAACCGTCTAGAGCGGATCATCAAGGAACGGATGACCGTGGGCGAGACCGATTCGCTCACCCCTGCCCAACTGGTGAACCCCAAGCCCCTAGTGGCGGCGATCAAGGAGTTCTTCGGCTCCAGCCAGCTCAGCCAGTTCATGGACCAGACGAACCCCCTGGCCGAACTCACCCACAAGCGCCGCATCAGCGCCCTCGGCCCTGGGGGTCTCACCCGGGAGCGGGCCGGCTTCGCCGTGCGCGACATCCACCCCTCCCACTACGGCCGGATCTGTCCGATCGAAACTCCGGAAGGCCCCAATGCCGGCCTGATCGGTTCCCTGGCCACCCATGCCCGGGTGAACGAATACGGCTTCATCGAAACCCCCTTCTGGCGGGTGGAAAACGGGATCGTGAGCAAGCAGGGCAATCCCATTTATCTCTCCGCCGACCTGGAGGATGAATGCCGCGTCGCCCCCGGTGACATTCCCACCGATGCCAGCGGCCACATCACCGCCGACCTGGTGCCGGTGCGCTACCGCCAAGACTTCGAAAAGGTGCCGCCCGAGCAGGTCGATTACGTCCAGCTCTCACCGGTGCAGGTGATCTCGGTAGCCACCTCCCTGATCCCCTTCCTTGAGCACGACGACGCCAACCGCGCCCTGATGGGCTCGAACATGCAACGGCAGGCGGTACCCCTGCTGCGTCCGGAACGCCCCTTGGTGGGAACCGGCCTGGAAACCCAGGTGGCTCGCGACTCGGGCATGGTGCCGATCACCCGGGTGAACGGCGAGGTGGTGTTCGTGGACGCCACCCAGATCATCATCCGCGACGAGCAGGGTGAAGATCACTACCACATGCTGCAGAAATACCAGCGCTCCAACCAGGACACCTGCCTCAACCAGCGGCCGATCGTGAAGCAGGGCGATCGCGTGATTGCCGGCCAAGTGCTAGCGAACGGCTCCGCCTGCGAGGGAGGCGAAATCGCCCTGGGCCAGAACGTGCTGATCGCCTACATGCCCTGGGAGGGCTACAACTACGAAGACGCCATTCTGGTGAGTGAGCGTCTGGTGCAGGACGACCTCTACACCTCGGTGCACATCGAGAAGTATGAGATCGAGGCCCGCCAAACCAAGCTGGGTCCCGAGGAAATCACGCGGGAAATTCCCAACGTGGCCGAGGAAAGCCTCGGCAACCTCGACGAGATGGGCATCATCCGCATCGGCGCCTATGTCGAGAGCGGCGACATCTTGGTGGGCAAGGTGACACCCAAGGGTGAATCCGATCAACCCCCCGAGGAGAAGCTACTGCGCGCCATCTTTGGTGAAAAGGCCCGCGACGTGCGTGACAACTCCCTCCGGGTGCCCAGCACCGAGAGGGGCCGGGTGGTGGATGTGCGCATCTACACCCGCGAGCAGGGCGATGAACTACCCCCGGGCGCCAACATGGTGGTGCGGGTGTATGTGGCCCAGCGCCGCAAGATCCAGGTGGGCGACAAGATGGCCGGCCGCCACGGCAATAAGGGCATCATCAGCCGCATCCTTCCTCGCGAGGACATGCCCTACCTGCCCGATGGCACACCGATCGACATCGTGCTCAACCCCCTCGGTGTGCCGAGCCGGATGAACGTGGGCCAGGTGTTCGAGTGCCTGATGGGCTGGGCCTCCTCGCATCTCGGTTGCCGGGTCAAGGTGGTGCCCTTCGATGAGATGCACGGCGCCGAGAAATCGAAGCAAACGGTGCAGGCCTACCTCGAAGAAGCCGCCAAGCAACCGGGCAAGGATTGGGTGTATGACCCTTCCAACCCCGGCAAGATCCAGCTGATCGATGGCCGCAGCGGCGAAGCCTTCGACCAGCCGGTGACCGTGGGCTATGCGCACATCCTCAAGCTGGTGCACTTGGTGGACGACAAGATCCACGCCCGCTCCACCGGTCCCTACTCCCTGGTCACCCAGCAACCGCTGGGGGGCAAGGCCCAGCAGGGCGGCCAGCGACTGGGCGAGATGGAGGTGTGGGCCCTGGAGGCCTACGGCGCCGCCTACACGCTGCAGGAACTGCTCACCGTCAAATCCGACGACATGCAGGGCCGCAACGAGGCGCTCAACGCCATCGTGAAGGGCAAACCGATCCCCAGGCCGGGAACTCCCGAATCGTTCAAGGTGCTGATGCGCGAACTTCAGTCCCTCGGCCTGGATATCGCGGTCTACACCGATGCCGGCGAGGAAGTGGACCTGATGCAGGACGTGAACCCTCGTCGCAGCACCCCCAGCCGCCCCACCTACGAATCCCTCGGCGTCGCGGACTACGACGACGACTGATCGCTGATCGCCCCCGGCACCGCCCCCTCCCCGGGGGCGATTGCCCGGGAGTCCGATCCCCACCGCCTTTCCCCCTCTCCGCGCGACAGCCGCCATGTCCAACAGCAACCTCCGCACCGAGAACCACTTCGACTACGTGAAGATCACGCTCGCCTCCCCCGAGCGGATCATGCAGTGGGGCCAGCGCACCCTGCCCAACGGCCAGGTGGTGGGCGAGGTGACCAAGCCGGAAACGATCAACTACCGCACCCTCAAGCCCGAGATGGACGGGCTGTTCTGCGAGAAGATCTTCGGCCCCTCCAAGGACTGGGAATGCCATTGCGGCAAATACAAGCGGGTGCGGCACCGCGGCATCGTCTGCGAGCGCTGCGGGGTGGAGGTCACGGAAAGCCGGGTGCGGCGCCACCGCATGGGCTTCATCAAGCTGGCGGCGCCCGTGTCGCACGTGTGGTACCTGAAGGGGATTCCCAGCTATGTGGCGATCCTGCTCGACATGCCCCTGCGCGATGTGGAGCAGATTGTTTACTTCAACTGCTATGTAGTGCTCGATCCGGGCGACCACAAGGATCTCACCTACAAACAGCTGCTCACCGAAGACGAGTGGCTTGAAATCGAAGATCAGATCTTCGCAGAGGATTCTGAGATTGAGAATGAGCCCGTGGTCGGCATTGGCGCCGAAGCTCTGAAGCAACTGCTCGAAGACCTCAATCTCAACGAGATTGGCGAACAGCTCCGTGAAGACATCAACGCCAGCAAGGGGCAGAAGCGGGCCAAGCTGATCAAGCGCCTGCGCGTGATCGATAACTTCATCGCCACCAATGCTCGTCCCGAGTGGATGGTGCTTGATGTGATCCCGGTGATTCCACCGGATCTGCGGCCGATGGTGCAGCTTGATGGCGGTCGCTTCGCCACCAGCGACCTCAACGACCTCTACCGGCGGGTGATCAACCGCAACAACCGCCTCGCGAGGCTTCAAGAGATCCTGGCCCCCGAGATCATCGTGCGCAACGAAAAGCGCATGTTGCAGGAGGCCGTCGATGCCCTGATCGACAACGGCCGCCGCGGCCGCACCGTGGTGGGAGCCAACAACCGGGCCCTCAAGTCCCTCAGCGACATCATCGAGGGCAAGCAGGGGCGATTCCGCCAGAACCTGCTCGGCAAACGGGTGGACTACTCCGGCCGTTCCGTGATTGTGGTGGGTCCGAAGCTGAAGATGCACCAGTGCGGCCTGCCTAAGGAGATGGCGATCGAGCTGTTCCAGCCCTTCGTGATTCATCGCCTGATCCGCCAGAACATCGTGAACAACATCAAGGCGGCCAAGAAGCTGATTCAGCGCGCCGACGATGAGGTGATGCAGGTGCTGCAGGAGGTGATTGAGGGGCACCCGATCCTTCTCAACCGCGCTCCGACCCTGCACCGTCTGGGGATCCAGGCCTTCGAGCCGAAACTGGTGGATGGACGCGCCATCCAGCTGCACCCCCTGGTCTGCCCCGCCTTCAACGCCGACTTCGATGGCGACCAGATGGCCGTGCACGTGCCCCTGGCGATCGAGGCCCAGACCGAGGCCCGAATGCTGATGCTCGCCAGCAACAACATCCTCTCGCCCGCCACCGGCGAGCCGATCATCACCCCCTCCCAGGACATGGTGCTGGGTGCCTACTACCTCACCGCCGAGCAGCCCGGTGCCGCCAGGCCCGCCTTCGGCGACCGTTCCCTCACCTACGCGGGCCTCGAGGATGTGATCCATGCCTTCGAGGAGAAGCACCTCCATCTCCACGACTGGATCTGGGTGCGCTTCAACGGTGAGGTTGAGAGCGACGACGAGGACCGGGAGCCCCAGTCGAGCGAGACCCTCAGCGACGGCACCCGCGTGGAGCAGTGGAAGTACCGCCGCGACCGCTTCGACGAGGACGGCGCCCTGATCAGCCGCTACCTGCTGACCACCGTGGGCCGGGTGGTGATCAACCACACGATCATCGCCGCCGTAGCCGCCGCCTAATGCCGATCCGGGGAGGCGCTGCCCTTCCCACCGGCGTGCCCTGCCCGAGAGCAGCCCACGGCACACCGCCATCCCTCTTCCTTCCCACCAGCCTTTCCTCTCCGCGCTGACACCGCCGATCACGCCATGACCGCCACGCCCGCCAAGAAGTCGAGCAAGAAGAGCAGCAAGGCCGCTCCCGCCCCGGCCGTGCCCGAAACCACTCCCGCCTTCAGCCGGGAGGCTCCCCCCTTCCGCAACCGGGTGATCGACAAGAAGGCCCTGCGCAACCTGGTGTCCTGGGCCTTCAAGCACCATGGAACGGCGGCCACCGCCTCCATGGCCGACGAACTCAAGGATCTGGGCTTCCACTACGCCACCCAGGCGGCGGTGTCGATCTCGGTGGACGACCTGCGCATCCCCGGCGAAAAGGTGCGCCTGCTGCAGGAGGCGGAACAGCAGATCACCGACACCGAGGAGCGCTACCGGCTCGGGGAGATCACTGAGGTGGAACGGCACACCAAGGTGATCGACACCTGGACAGAAACCAACGAGCGTCTGGTCGAGGAAGTCAAGAAGAACTTCAACGACAACGACCCGCTCAACTCGGTGTGGATGATGGCCAACTCAGGCGCCCGGGGCAACATGTCCCAAGTGCGTCAGCTCGTGGGGATGCGGGGCCTGATGGCCAACCCCCAGGGCGAGATCATCGACCTTCCAATCCGCACCAACTTCCGCGAGGGGCTCACGGTCACCGAATACGTGATCTCTTCCTACGGCGCCCGTAAGGGTCTGGTGGATACGGCCCTGCGCACCGCCGACTCGGGCTACCTGACCCGCCGTCTGGTGGACGTAGCCCAGGATGTGATCGTGCGCGAGGAAGACTGCGGCACCACCCGCGGCATTCCGATCGATGCCGACGACAAGGGCAAGTACGCCGCCAAGCTGGTGGGTCGGCTGGCCGGTGAGCCGGTGCTCGACGCCGATGGCACGGTGATCGTCGACCGCAACGGCGAGATCGATCCCCCCCTCTCCCTCCGCATCGAGGCGGCTGGGGTGCGCACCGTGGTGGTGCGCTCGCCGCTCACCTGCGAGGCCTCCCGTTCGGTCTGCCGCAAGTGCTACGGCTGGGCCCTAGCCCACAACGAATTGGTGGATCTCGGCGAAGCCGTGGGCATCATCGCCGCCCAGTCGATCGGTGAGCCCGGCACCCAGCTCACGATGCGCACCTTCCACACCGGCGGTGTGTCCACCGCCGAAACCGGTGTGGTGCGCTCCTCGATCGAAGGCACCGTGGAGTTCGGTGCCAAGGCACGGGTGCGCCCCCACCGGACGCCCCACGGGGTGGAAGCCCACCTGGCCGAAACCGATTTCGTTCTGGAGGTGAAAAGTTCGAAGGGTAAATCCCAGAAACTGAGCATCAGCTCCGGCTCCATCCTGTTCGTGAACGATGGTGGGCATGTACCTTCCGACACGATGCTGGCCCAGATCTCGGCTGGCGCTCAGGTCAAGAAGAGCGTGGAGAAGGCCACCAAGGATGTGATCTGCGACCTGGCGGGTCAGGTGCGTTTTGAAGATGTGATTCAGCCTCGCGAGGTCACCGACCGCCAGGGCAACATCACCCACAAGGCCCAGCGCCTTGGTCGCCTCTGGGTGTTCAGCGGCGATGTGTACAACCTTCCCCCGAATGCCCAGCCGGTGGTGCAGGGCAACAAACCGGTTCACACCGGCGATGTGCTCGCCGAGAGCCGGCTATCCAGCGAATACGGCGGCGCGGTGCGGCTGCGCGAATCGGCCGGCGATTCGCGCGAGGTGCAAATCGTCACCGCCAGCATCACCCTCAAGGACTGCAAGCTGCAGGGCGAATCCACCCACAGCGGCGAGAACTGGTTCCTCGAGGAAAAGGATGGCAGCCGCTATCGGCTGATCACCCATCCCGGCACCAAGATCGGTTCCGGTGAGGTGATTGCCGAACTCCACGACAACCGCTTCCGCACCCAGACCGGCGGCATCGTGAAATTCGCCCCCGGCCTAGCGATCAAGAAAGCCCGCTCCGCCAAGCATGGCTACGAGGTGAGCAAGGGTGGCACCCTGCTCTGGATCCCGCAGGAAACCCATGAGATCAACAAGGACATCTCCCTGTTGATGATCGAGGACGGCCAGTGGATCGAGGCCGGCACGGAGGTGGTGAAGGACATCTTCAGCCAGACCGCCGGCATCGTGACCGTGACCCAGAAGAACGACATCCTGCGGGAAATCATCGTCCGCTCCGGCGATCTGCGGCAGGTCAGCGACGCCAAGGTGCTCAGCCGCTATGGCGGCGATGGACGCATCGTGAACCCCGGTGAGGAGATCGCCCCCGGGCTGGTGGCCGAGGCGATGCACTTCGTCGAGGCGGTCGACACTCCGGACGGAGGGGCGCTCCTGCTGCGGCCCGTGGAGGAATACACGATCCCCGATGCCGCCCACCTGCCTGAACTGGCCTCGGTGAAGCAGAGCGGTGGTCCCTCCCTTGGCCTCAAGGCCACTCAGCGGCTCACTTACAAGGATGGAGAGCTGATCAAATCGGTGGAAGGGGTCGAGCTGCTGCGCACCCAGCTCATTCTGGAAACCTTCGACACCACCCCCCAGATGACGGTGGATGTGGAGGCAGTGGCCGACAAGCGAGCCAAGACGATCGATCGCCTCCAGCTGGTGATCCTCGAGACGCTGCTGGTGCGGCGCGACACCCTCTCCGATGCCAGCCACGGCTCCACCCACACCGAACTTCAGGTGGAAGATGGGATCAGCGTGAAGCGGGGCGACGTGGTGGCCACCACCCAGATCCTCTGCAAGGAGGATGGCGTGGTGCAGCTGCCTGAATCCGTGAGCGGTGATCCGATCCGCCGCCTCCTTGTGGAGCGCGCCGGCGACACCCGCAGTCTGGAACTCTCCGGCACCGCTTCGGTGGCGGTCGGGGACCGGGTTGTGGATGGCGATCCCCTCGCCGAGGGCGTCACGGCTCCCTGCTGCGGACAGGTGGAGGCGATCGAGGGCAAGACCGTCACGATTCGCCTCGCCCGCCCCTACATGGTGTCGCCCGATTCCGTGCTGCACGTGCGCGATGGTGAGCTGGTGCAACGCGGCGATGGCCTGGCCCTCCTGGTGTTCGAGCGTCAGAAGACCGGTGACATCGTGCAGGGCCTGCCCCGGATCGAGGAACTACTGGAGGCCCGCCGCCCCCGAGAATCGGCTGTGCTCTGCCGCAAAGGCGGCACGGTGCAGATCAAACAGGGCGAAGACGACGACTCGATCACAGTGTCGGTGATCGAAGCTGACGACGCGATCACCGATTACCCGATCCTGCTGGGTCGCAACGTGATGGTGAGCGATGGCCAGCAGGTCAGCGCCGGCGAACTGCTCACCGATGGACCGATCAACCCGCACGAACTCCTGGAGTGCTTCTTCGAGGACCTGCGCCTGCGCAAGCCCACCATGGATGCCGCCCAGGAATCCATCTCGAAGCTGCAGTTCCAGATGGTGCAGGAGGTGCAGAACGTCTACAAATCCCAGGGCGTTTCGATCAGCGACAAGCACATCGAGGTCATCGTGCGCCAGATGACCAGCAAGGTGCGCGTTGAGGATGCGGGTGACACCACCCTGCTGCCCGGTGAGCTGATCGAGCTGCGTCAAGTGGAAAAGGGCAACGCCGCCATGGCGATCACCGGCGGCGCTCCGGCTGAATTCACGCCGGTGCTGCTGGGGATCACCAAGGCCTCCCTCAACACCGACAGCTTCATCTCGGCCGCCTCGTTCCAGGAAACCACCCGGGTGCTCACCGAAGCGGCCATCGAGGGCAAGAGCGACTGGCTGCGGGGCCTTAAGGAGAATGTGATCATCGGCCGCTTGATCCCCGCCGGAACCGGCTTCGGGGGCTTCGAGGAAGAGCTGCGGGCCGAGGCCGGTCCCCACCCCGACATCCTCGAGGAAGAGGCGGCCAGCTACCGCCGGGTGCAGAACCTCCGCCCCGACTACACGGTGGAGATGCCTGCGCCTGCCGCCTCGGCGGCGGTGCTGGACGATCCCTCCGAGGAGGATCTCGAAGCAACCCGCAGCCGCCATGGCATCGAGGCCACGGCCAGCAGCTTCGCCGCCTTCACCCGCCCAGGAGTCGAGGAGGGCCTCGACGAGGAACTGATCGCCGATCCTGCAGCCCTCGAGGGCCTGCAGGAGGAGGGGCTGCTCAGTGACGACTGACCTCCCTAAGCGCACCGCCCCCCGCGGCGGTGCCAGGCCCGCGGGCCGAACAGGCACTCCAGCCGGCGGGACCACCGACCTGGGCACCCCCATCCCGGTGCAACGCCTGCCGCGCTGGGGCTTCCACGGCCACACCGAGCTGCTGAATGGCCGCCTCGCCATGTTGGGGTTCGTGGCCTTGGTGGTTGTGGAATGGAAGCTTGGCCACGGCCTCCTGATCCGGCCCTGATGGCCGCCACGGCGGCGGGAGCCAGCCCCCAGGAGCCTTCAAGTGCCGAGGCTGCAGGGTCCGTGACCACCTCGGGATCACGCGCAAACCCGGATGCCGCTGTGGCGTCCACCGATCGGCTCCCTCAGCCGCTGACGCCTCTGTTGGGACTCGGGGTGGCCGAGCTGGAAGCCTGGGCCCAGGCCCAGGGACAGCCGGCTTTCCGTGGCCGCCAACTGCATGACTGGCTGTACAACCGCGGAGCCCGCAGCCTGGAAGCGATCTCGGTGCTTCCCAAGGCCTGGCGTCAGCGACTGCAGGAGCTGCCGGTGATCCCGGCCGGGCCAGGGGCCACCGGGCCTGCGGTTGAGGCCCGTTGGCCATCACCGCATGGGAGTCCCGAGCCCCCCAGAGAGCAAGGGATCACCCCAGGGGATTCAGAACCCGGCCAGGCCCTGCTGGGCCGCTCCAGGTTGTTGCACCGCAGTGACGCCCGCGATGGCACCTGCAAGCTACTGCTTGGCACCGTCGATGGTCTGAGCATCGAAACCGTGGGGATTCCCAGCGGCGAGCGGCTCACCGTGTGCGTGAGTAGCCAGGTGGGCTGTCCGATGGCCTGCCGCTTCTGCGCCACCGGCAAGGGAGGGCTGCAGCGCTCCCTTGCCGTTCACGAGATCGTGGACCAGGTGCTGAGCGTGCGCGAGGCCATGGGCCGCCGCCCCAGCCATGTGGTGTTCATGGGCATGGGCGAACCCCTGCTTAACAGCGAGGTGGTGCTCGCCGCAATCGACTGCCTCTGCCGCGACCTGGGCATGGCCCAGCGCCAGATCACGGTGAGCACCGTGGGCGTGCCGAGAACCCTGCCCACCCTGGCCGAGCGGGCCCTCGATCGGCTGGGCCGCGCCCAGTTCACCCTGGCGGTGAGCCTCCATGCTCCGGATCAGCGGCTGCGAGAGGAGCTGATCCCCACCGCCCACACCTATCCGATCGAGGAGCTGCTGGAGGATTGCCGCCACTACGTGGCGATCACGGGCCGGAGGGTGAGCTTTGAGTACATCCTGCTGGGGGGGCTGAACGACCAGCCGCGCCACGCCGCGGCGCTGGCCGCCCTGCTGCGGGGCTTCCAGAGCCACGTGAACCTCATCCCCTACAACCCCATCGAGGAGGAGGAGTTCCAGCGCCCCTCCCCCGCCGCAGTGGAGGCCTTCCGCACCGCCCTGGCCCGCCGCCACACCGCCGTGAGCGTGCGCGCCAGCCGCGGCCTGGACCAGGACGCCGCCTGCGGTCAGCTCAGGCGCCGGCTGGGCTGAGCCGGGGTGCTGCACGCGGCCCCAGGCGCGGAGCTCCGCCGGTTCCGCCATCGCGTGTTTCCTGCCTCCCCCATAAGTTGGAGAGGCTTCGTCCCCCGTGGCTGCCATGACCGATCCCTCCCCCGGCGCCGCTCTCGTGCCACAAACCACGAACCAGGGGGATTCCAGCGGTCCCCGCCCCCGCTGGGTGCGCTGCGGCAGTTCCAGCAACCCCGATGCGGCCGGGGCGATCGACGAAGCGCTGACCGCCCTCTTTCCGGAGGGCGTCGCCGCGGTCGAGGCACCAGCCTTGGTGATCGCCTTCCTCTCCCCGACATACCCGGTGGAAGCGATGGCTGGGGAACTCCAGGCCGCCCTGGGATCCGTTCCCCTGATCGGCTGCAGCACCTCCGGCGAGCTCACCGATGGCCGCTCCCTGCGCCGCAGCCTCGTGCTCTGGGCCCTTGGCGGTGCGGGGTTCTCCGTGCGGGTGGGTATGGGGCAGGGGGAATCGGGCAGCCTGCGGCTGGCCTCCCGCCAGGCGGCCGGCTGCCTTGATGGCCTTCCCTCCCATCCCCATCGCGCCCTGGTGATCCTGGCCGATGGCCTCTGTGGCGACCAGATGGAGGTGGTGCGAGGGGCCTACGAAGTGGCCGGAGCCTCGGTGCCCCTAGTGGGGGGATGCGCAGGCGATGACATGGCGATGCGCTCCACCTCCCAGATCTTCGGAGCGAGGGTGCTCAACCAGGCCGTGGTGGCCGCCGCCATTGGATCCGACAGCCCGATCGGCATCGGTGTCTCCCATGGCTGGCAACCGGTGGGAGAGCCGATGCTGGTCACCGGCAGTTCGGGGGTGAGTGTGATGAGCCTGGATGACCGTCCGGCCCTCGACGTCTACCTGGAAACCCTGAAGGCGCCGCCTGAGGCGAGCGCCAGCCCGGAAGCTTTTGCCGCCTTCGCAGCCACCCATCCCTTAGGCATTCCAAGGCGCGACCGCATCGAGATCCGCTACGTGGCCGGCGCCGATCTGGAGACCCGCAGCCTCACCTGCATCGCCGGCCTTCCCCAGGGTGGGATGACGATGTTTATGCAAGGCGACAGCGAGTCGGTGCTGGGAGCCACCGAAAACGCCTGCCGGGAGGCCTGCGATGGGCTGGCCGGCGCCGCGCCGATCGGCATGCTCCTCTTCGACTGCGTGGCGCGCCGCTCGGTGTTGGAGAGCGCCTCAGCCGACGGGGAATTCGAGTGCGTGCAGGAGCTGCTGGGTCCCTTGCCCGTGGCCGGCTTCTACACCTACGGCGAAATTGCCCGCACCCATGGTGCCGGTGGATTCCACAACCAGACCCTGGTGGCCCTGGCCCTGGCCTGAAGAGCTTCAGAGGCCGTTGCTGGCGGCCGCAAGCGCCCCAGATGGATGCAGGTGCAATCCATGGCTGCAGCGCGATCCTGCGGGTTCAGGTTGGATCCCGACCCGCCTCAAAGGCACCGCGGGGCACCGTCTCCCGCCAGGGTGCCAACACGGAGAGCAGCAGAAAGGAGGGAACGGCGGCCGCGATGGTGAGGCCGAAGAAGGTGCTCCAGCCCACCGCCGCAGCTACAAAACCGGCCGGGGCGGCCAGCAGCGAACGGCTTAGGGCATAGACGCCCGAAAACAGCGCGTATTGGGTGGCGGAGAAGCGGGGATTGCACAGACTCATCAGCAGGGCCAGGAAGGCTGCAGTGACCAAGCCGCTGGCGAAATTCTCCACAGTCACCGTGGCGATCAGGCCGGTGAGTCCACCCCCGAACTTCGCAAGGGCCCAGTAGGCGAGGTTGGTGAGGCTGCCGATGATCCCGAACACCCAGAGGGAGCGGTTGAGGCCCAGGGGCTTGAACAGCACGCCCCCGAAGGCCGTACCGGCCATGGTGGCGGCGATCCCCCAGCCCCCGTTCACCGCGCCGATCTCGGCCGCACTGAAACCGGCCTGGAGCATGAAGGGCACCGCCATCCCATTGAGCAGTCCATCGGGCCAGCGATAGAACATCACCAAAATCAGGATCAGCAGAGCCCTGCGGCCACCGGTGCGGCCCAGGAATTCCTTCGCCGGGCCCACGATCGCCTCCCGCAGACTGCGGGGTGGATGGGCCAGGGGCTGCAGGGCCGGGGCCGTGAGGGTGAACGGCACGACGGCGGCTAACAACAGGGCCGAACCCAGGAAGGCGGCCGGCCAGCCCAGCCAGCCCGCGAGCATGAAGCCCCCGGCACCCACCGCCAACATCGCGGCCCGGTAACCCAATGCCCCGGCCGCCGCTCCACCGCCCCGCTCAGCCTCGGGCAGCAGGTCGGTGCGGTAGGCATCCACCATCACATCCTGGCTGGCGCTCACCACCGCCAGGAGAACCGCCACGATGCCGACCACGGTGAGCTGGGTGGGATCGGCCTGGGGCCGCAGCAGGGCCATCCCTCCGATCACCGCCACCAGAGCGAGCTGCAGCAGCAGGAGCCAGCCGCGGCGGCGATCCGGCCAGGGGATGGGCCAGCGATCGAGGAGTGGAGCCCAGAACAGCTTGAGGGTGTAAGGAAGTTCGGCGAGGCTCAGCAGGCCGATCATGCCCAGGGGGATCCCGCTGGCCGTGAGCCAGCCCTGCAGCAGCTTGCTGCCCACCATGTAGGGCGTGCCGCTCGCCACACCCTCCGCTCCCACCGCCAGAAGACGCCGCCAGGGGGCGACGGAAGCAGCGTGGGAACTGGGAGCCACTGGCACCGGGCAGGGTGGGGGCACCCTAGGAGTGGGGGCCAGAACGGGCAGCACGTCGGCCAGGCAGGAGAGCAGGAGAGAATGCCTGCATTGCGCCCTCTGTCATGTCGTTCTTCCGATCCACCCTGCTGCCCGCCGCCATCGTGCTGATCTTCGGCCTGGCCCTCTTCGCCGTGAGCGCCCGCATCTGGCTGCCGGGCGACATGGCCGCCCCCGCACCGATCAGCTGAGCGGCGCTGGGCCCAGTCGCGGCCCCTGCGGCCGGTCGACTTCTACGATCGGGCCACGCTGACCGCCCCATGTCCGACGCGGCCCTGCCCTTCCCTGAACCCTTCCCCGACAGTCCGGCGGAGCTGGCCCTCGATCCCGAGGTGCTGGCCAGGGAGTTGGCGGCTGAACTGCTCGGCGATCCCCTCGATGAGATCGAGGCCCTTGAACCCGCCGAGGTGGATGTGGCCGCCGAATGCGACCTCGGCCTCTCCCTCCTACAGGGGGATCAAGAGCAGCGCATGCAGGGACTGCGGATCTTCTGTGAGCACCGCGATCCTCGGGCCATCCCCCTGCTGCTGCCCCTACTGCAGGCCCCCTGCCCGGTCCTGCGGATGAGCGCGGTGTACGCCCTCGGCCGCAACCCCCATCCCCTGGCGGTGGAACCCCTGCTGGGCCTGCTGCAGGCGGACGACAACGGGTACGTGCGCAAGGCCGTGGCCTGGAGCCTGGGCAACTACCCCGATGCCCCGATCCTCAACCCGCTGATCCGCTCCCTTCAGCTGGATGTGGCCGCCGTGCGGCTCTGGGCCGCCAGCTCCCTGGCCGATGCCGGGGCCACCGGTGCAGCCAAGGCTGATCCGGCTGCCGCCCAGCTTCTGCTGAGTCTGCGGATCGACAGCGAGCCAGCAGTGCGCAGCAACAGCGCCTGGTCGCTGGGGCGCCTCTATCCCGACCTGGTCGAACCCCGCCAGGAGACCGTGGTGGAAGCCCTGCTCCACACCCTCCTGCACGACGGTGACCCAACGGTGCGGGATGAGGCCAGGCTGGCCCTGGAGCAGCTGGAGCAGCCGGATGTGCTCGACCGGCTCCAGACCCTGGTTGATGAGGGACTGATCAGCTGAAGACGGCCCGAAAAGCCCCGGTCAACGGAGTGGGCCGTGATGACCGCCAGATCGAAAACACGGCTAGCATCACCGAACCTTTCCACCGCGGGATGGCCCAGCGCACGATCCGTTTCCGCATCCGGCCCGACGGCCGCGTTGAGGAGACTGTGGAGGGCGTGGAGGGCCAGGGCTGCCAGGAGCTCACCGAGCGGATCGAATCCAGGCTCGGCACGGTGCAGCAACGGCAGGAGACGAGTGAGGCCTATCAGGCCGGACAACGCTCCACCGACCTTCAACAGCCCCTCTCGGCCAACCAACCGGTTGGTTGATCCAGAGCCGCCGGTTCCGAACCCTTTCATCCACACCACCCCCCTCGATCGATGTCGCACTTCAGCACCGTGCGGACCGAGCTCCGCGATCGCCAGGCCCTGATCGAGGCCCTCGGTGACCTGGGCCATCCCCCCCTGGAGGGAAGCCAGCCGGTGCGGGGCTACCGCGGTCAGACCGTGATGGCCGACCTGGCGGTGCCCCAGGAGCAGGGAGCGGACATCGGCTTCCGCTGGAACGAGGCCATCGGCAGCTACGAGCTGGTGGCCGACCTCGATCTCTGGAAGCAGCCCATCCCCGTGGAGCGTTTCCTAGCCCGCCTCACCCAGCGCTATGCCCTGCGCACCATCCTGTCGGCGAGTGCCGAGGAGGGTTTTCAAGTGACGGAGCAAACCAGTCAGCTGGACGGCAGCATTGAGCTGGTGGTTAGCCGCTGGGACGGCTGAGCACGATGGGCCACGCGCCCATGGGGTCTCCGCCCGCCGCCGGTGCCGATCCGGCCCTCGCCTTCCGGGTCAACCCCGACGCCCCGGGAGCAGCCACTGGGTTTGAGCCGCTGCTGGGAGGAGCCCTGCGGCAGAAGGCGGTGTGGGTGGATGAGGCGGTCTGCATCGGCTGCCGCTACTGCGCGCACGTGGCCACCCACACCTTTGTGGTGGAACCCGACTGGGGCCGCTCCCGCGCCCTCCGGCAGGACGGGGACAGCACCGAACGGATCCAGGAAGCGATCGACACCTGTCCGGTGGACTGCATCCACTGGGTGAGCTACGAGGAGTTACCGGCCCTGGAGGCCCAGCTGCAGCAGCAGGAGATCCTTCCCCTGGGGCTTCCCAACCCCACCCGGCTGCGGCGCACGTTGCCGCGGGCCACAGTTCCCTCGCCTCCCTCGCCGGCCCCGGGTACCCCCACGTGACCCCAGCTTCCGCTTCCACTGCCGACACCGGCACGGGGATGGAAATGGT
Organism: Cyanobium sp.; assembly: GCA_040399305.1. Classification (GTDB taxonomy): domain Bacteria; phylum Cyanobacteriota; class Cyanobacteriia; order PCC-6307; family Cyanobiaceae; genus Cyanobium. The sequence continues at coordinate 7,629 of JBBASH010000003.1, read as the reverse complement.
TCCCAGCCGGCGTTTCGGCCGCACCGGTGTGGCGATGCCGGTGCTCTCCCTCGGTGGCATGCGCTTTCAGCAGAGCTGGAAGGATCTCGAAGCCGGCGCCATTGAGGAGTCCAGCCAGGTCAACCTGCGCCGCCTGCTGGAGAAGGCGATCGCCGCCGGCCTCCACCACATCGAGACCGCCCGCCACTACGGCAGCTCCGAGCGGCAGCTGGCTCCCCTCCTCCAGGAGCTGGCCGACCCCCGGCGGATCCTGCAGAGCAAGGTGCCGCCCAACCCGGACTCGGCCGTCTTCGAGGCCGAACTGGCCACCAGCTTCTCGCGGCTGGGCCTCGATCCCGATCGCGATCGCCTCGACCTGCTCTCCATCCACGGAGTGAACACCGCTGAGCTGCTCGAGCAGACCCTGAGGCCGGAGGGCTGCCTGGCAGTGGCCCAGCGCTGGCGGGAGCAGGGCCGCATCGGTGCCATCGGCTTCTCTACCCATGCGCCGCTGCCCGTGATCCTGGAGGCGATCGACTCCGACCACTTCGATTACATCAACCTGCACTGGTATTACATCCAGCAGCAGAACCAGGCCGCCATCGAGGCCGCCACCGCCCACGACATGGGCGTGTTCGTGATCAGCCCCACCGACAAGGGTGGCCACCTCCACACGCCCTCGCAGCGACTGAGGGAGCTGTGCGCGCCGCTCCACCCGATCGTGTTCAACGATCTCTTCTGCCTCAGCGCCCCCGGCATCCACACGATCAGCGTGGGAGCGGCCCGCCCCGAAGACCTGGACCTCCACCTGGACGCCGTGGCACTGCTCCCCCGGGCCGGCGAGCTGCTGCCGCCGATCCTGGAGCGGCTGCACGCCGCCCGCCGCTCCGCCCTAGGGGAGGACTGGCTGGTGGGTGGGCAGCAAGGGCTGCCCCGCTGGGAAGACACGCCGGGGGAGATCAATCTGCCGGTGCTGCTGTGGCTCCACGAACTCCTTGAGGCCTTCGATCTCGAGGAGTTCTGCCGGGCGCGCTACGGCCTGCTGGGCCATGGGGGCCACTGGTTCCCCGGGGCCAACGCCGATGCCCTCGATGGCGAGGTGCCCGAAGCGGCCCTGCGGGCTGTGCTGGGGGAGAGCCCCTGGGCGGAGCAGATCCCCGGCCTACTGCGGCGGCTGCGGGAGCGGGTTGGCGGCCAGGCGGTGCGCCGGCTCCAACAGAACTGACCCTTCAAGAGACGACGCGCCAGGTGAGCTGGCGGGACCTGGCGATTGGGGGGGATTGGCGGAGCCTGGGCCTCGCACCCAGCGCGATCGCCCCAGCAGCTGGCGGCCGATCTAGATCTCGGCCTCCCCCTCTGGGGCGATCACCCCCAGGGGCTGGCGGGCGGGCACCCCCACCGCGCGGGGGTAGGCCTTGGGGCAGGGCCCCGTGGGCCGCAGCAGCAGGGCATGACGCACCCCCCGCTCAGCTGGTAGGTCCAGCCGCTCCACCCCCTCCAGCCGGGCGCGCAGGGGCACCAGGGCCCGTTCCAGCTCGGCCTGGTCCTCGGGGCTCCACTGGCCGCGGTAGAGGAGGGCCCGCCCCTCGGGCCCCAGCAGGGGCACCAGGTATTCGGCCACCACGGGTGCCCGGGCCACCGCCCGGGCCAGGGCCCAGTCGAAGCGGCCGCGGGTGGAGCCGCCTTGGCCGGTGCGCTCGATCCGCTCGCAGCGCAGCTGGACCCGGGAAGCCAGATCGAGCTCGGCGGCCATGGCCCCCACCGCCTCCACCTTGCGGCCCACGGAATCCACCAGGGTGAGGCGAGCCTGGGGCAGGGCGATCGCCACAGCCAGCCCGGGGAAACCGCCGCCGGTGCCCACATCGATCACCTCCGGGGAGGCCTCCGGCTCCTCCTGCAGCAGCCGCCGCAGGGGCCAGAGGCTGTCGAACACCTGGGCGACCCAGTAGTCGTCGCCCTCCACCAGGCGGGTGAGGTTGAGGCGGCCATTCCAGTGGCGCAGCAGATCCTGGAGCTGCTGGAACCGCTCCTCCTGCTGCGGGGCCGGTTGCCAGCCCAGGGCCCGCCAGAGCTCCGCCAAAGACATCGAAGCCGCTTCCATCACCGTGGGCCGGTCTGCTCTCCCTAGGATCCTGCACACCGTGCCGGGTCGCCGTCTGCCGGGCCATGCCCCCCACCCAGAACCCCTCCGCCCCGGGCCCCACCCACTACGACCTGCTGGAGGTGACAAGCACCGCCAGCGTGGCGGAGCTGCGGCAGGCCTTCCGCCAGCTCAGCAAGCGCTACCACCCGGACACCACCACCCTGCCCCAGGCCCAGGCGCAGGAGTCGTTCCGGCAGCTGCAGCAGGCCTATGCGGTGCTCAGCGATCCGATCAGCCGGAACCGCTACGACAGCCAGCTGCTGCGGCCGCCCGGGCTGACCTCGGCGCCGGGGGTTCCGGCCCAGCCCCTGCCGCGGACATCACCACCCCGGCCGGTGGGGGTGCGGCGGGCGCTCTCGGGGGGCGAATGGTTCGCCCTGTTGCTCCTCGGTGTGGCCCTGGTGCTCAGCCTGGTGCTGGGCCTGGGGGTGGCCTGGGCGCGGGGGGCGGCCCTGGTGCGCACCCCCAGCTGGTGGCCGGAAGCCGTGGCCGCGGCTCCATCCCCCGATCCGCTCCCGGACTCACCCCTTGCCGATGCCGACCCTGCCCCCTGAGCGGACCCCGCTCTACAACCACCCCCTGCCGGCCCTGGAGGCCTGGCTGCGCCAGCTCGGTGCCCGCCAGGAGGGTTCCCAGGCGGTGCACTGGGATCTGCACCGGCCCGATTGGAGTGCCCGGATCACGCTGGAGAGCGAGGATCTGGCGGTGAGATGGCATGGAGAAGGGAGGGAATGCCAGCGGCGTTTCCCCTATGGCCTCACCCGCGCCGACGTGGAGGCGGCGATCCTGGCGGGTCCCTGAGGTCAGCGAGGCCTGTCAGGGGTGGCCGCCGTGACCGATGCTGGGATCCCGCTGGCCCGGAGATCGGCGGGACTTCAGGAAGAACCAAGCCAGCCGAGGGTCCCCCTCCGAGGCTTCCGACGATGCATGCGGGACTCTGGAGCGGGACTGCGGATTCGAGCGATGGATCTGAGCGATGGAACCGAGCCTCTGGATCCGGAGGCGTGGGTTTGAGTCTTCGCGCCGAGCTGTGGATCTGAGCCTGGAAAGCCGAAACGTCTCGATGAATCGGGTGAATCGGATCAGGGCGCCTCTCAGAGCGCATCGAGCGCCATCGCGATTGCCCGGTAGCAACGCTCCAGCTGGTCGTCGTCGATGCAGAGGGGAGGGAGCAAATAGATCACCTGGCCCAAGGGGCGCAGGAACACCCCCTCACCGCGCGCCAGGGCCTGCAGCCGCTTTCCGGCCGGATTGAGGTAGCCGGGCGATTCCACCACCAGGTCGAAGGCGGCGATGCCACCGATCAGGCGGGGCTGGCGCACACCGCGGTGGCCGGCCAGGCGCTCCAGGTGCGGCCGGTGCCGCGCCTCCATCCCCCGGTGCCGCTCGGGGAAGCCCTCCAGCAGGTCGAGGCTGGCCAGGGCTGCGGCACAGCCGAGCGGATTGGCGGTGAAGCTATGGCCGTGATACAGGGTGCGGGTGGGGTCCGGATCCACGAAGCCCTGGAAGAGCGCCTCGCTGGCCAGGGTCACCCCCATGGGCAGGAAGCCGCCGGTGAGCCCCTTGGAGAGGGCCATCAGGTCGGGCTGGATGCCGGCGCGCCGGCAGGCGAACAGCTCGCCGGTGCGGCCGAAACCGGTGAGCACCTCATCGGCGATCAGCAGGGCTCCCGCCTGACGCACCCGCCGCTCCACCTCCCGTAGGAAGGATTCACGCACCATGCGCATGCCGCTGGCGCCCTGCACGAGTGGCTCAAGAATCACCGCCGCGGTGGGGGTCTCCAGAAGCCGCTCCAGCACCGCCAGGGCTTCGCCTTCCTTCTCCTCCACCGCGGCATCGTGCCAGTGGGTGGCGGGCCAGGGCACCCGGGCCACATCGAACAACAGGGGCTCGAAGGCATCGGTGAAGAGGGAGCGCTCCCCCACGGCCATCGCCCCGAAGGTGTCGCCGTGATACGCCCCGCCGAAGGCCACCAGCTGGCGGCGCTCGCTGCCGCGGTTGCGCCACCACTGCCAGGCCATCTTCAGAGCCACCTCCACCGCGGTGGAGCCGTTATCGGAGAAGAAGAGCCGCTCCAGGCCGCTCAGCCGGCTCAAACGGGTGGCGAGCTGCTCGGCGGGCGGATGGCTGAAATCGGCGAAGATCACCTGCTCGAGGCGGCGGGCCTGATCGGCGATCGCGGCGGCGATGCTGGGTTCGCCATGGCCATGCAGGGTGACCCACCAGCTGCCGATCGCATCGATCAGGCGGCGACCGTCGGCGGTGATCAGCTCCGCCCCCTCACCACGCACCACCTGCTCGGGAGGCGCTGCCGTGGCCACCTGGGTGGTGGGATGCCAGAGGTGGGGATGCCAGCCCGACGGGGCGGCGGCGCCGTTCGGCATGGGGCGCTCAGGGCCGGGGGTGACCGTCATGTTGGACCGGCGCCGGGTCTCAGCGGCAGCTTCCGGCCTTGGGAAGCGTGACCAGGCTGCCGCAGCGCAGCAAGCCGCCCACCGTCTTCTCGATATTGGTGAACAGCACCAGGATGCCGCTGCAGAGGGCGGCCACCAGGACGCTCACCAGAAGGTGACGCTTGCTCATCGCTCCAGGCTACGGAATCCTTCGCAGCGCAGCCAATGCCGGCGCAGGCCAGCCCGATCAAGCGGTTCAATCGGCGGCAGTTCGGCCAGCACGGGCACCCCACCGAGCTCCGCCAGGGTGCGGGGGTTGTCGGGGTGAGGGTCGCCGTTGAGCACCAGCCCCAGCACGGGAATGCGGCGCTGGCGCAGGGCCTCCAGCGAGAGGAGGGTGTGGTTGAGGGTGCCCAGGCCGCTGCGGGCCACCAGCACCACCGGCAGCCCCCAGCGGGCGATCTGCTCGATCTGCAGCCAGTCGCGGCGCAGGGGCACCAGCAGGCCGCCGGCGCACTCCACCACCAGCGGCCCATCGCCCGGCGGCAAAGCAAGCCGCTCCGGGTCGATCGCCACGCCCTCCCGTTCAGCGGCCCAGTGGGGGGACACGGGCGCCGCCAGCCGGTAGGCCTCCGGCACGATCCGCTCAGCCGGCAGATCCAGCAATGCCGCCACCCTGTCGCGGTCGCCGCCGCCCTCCACGCCGCTCTGCACCGGCTTCCAATAGCGGGCCCCCAGACCCTCCACCAACAGGGCACTCACCACCGTCTTGCCCACGTCGGTGTCGGTGCCGCAGACCACCAGGCGCATGACTTGGGGCGGCCGCGAGGGGATGGCGCTCAGCATGGCGGGCCGCAGGGAGGGCTGGCGTGCGCTGGCAACCAGGCCGGCATAGCCTCAGGGAAGCAGCGCAACCCCGGGCCTCTGCCCCAGCAACACCAGCACCTCCCAGCGCAGCGGCCCTGAGGGCCAGTGGGCCAGCACGCGGCGCAGCTGGCCCGCCTCCAGGGGTGGCTGACGGCTGGCGGTGGCACCGAGGGAGCGCAGCAGCTGCAGGGTGGCCAGCCCATCGCGGGGCCTGCAGCTGAAGCTCAGCCGCTGGGTATGCAGGCGTTCCAGGCCAGCGCGGATCGCCGCCTCGATCAGCCCGTCCGCCTCGGGAAGGGGCAGGGCGGTGCAGGGCACGGAGGCGGCACGGGCGGCCGCCCGCCAGGTGTCGAAGCTGCCGGCCACCGGCACCGCCAGGGCCAGCCAGCCGCCGGGGGCGAGCCGGCCGGCCCAGTGGGCCAGCTGGGCGGCGGGATCCTCCAGCCACTGCAGGGCGAAGCTGGAGAGCAGCAGGCCGGCTTCCTGGAGCTGGGGCGGCAGGCCACAGTTGAGGTCCCAGGGAGTGGTGGCGGGGCCGGCGAGGGGATTGCGGGCCAGCAGTTCGGGGCAGAGGTCGAGCTGGAGGGGCGGCTGGTCCAGGGAGGGTCGCTGGGCAAGCAGGGCCCGGCTGAGCAGACCGCTGCCGGCACCGAGGTCCGCGCAGGGGCCGGCTGGGAGGGGAAGGTCGCGGCAAAGACGGCCGAGCCGCCAGGCCACGCCCTGCTGCAGGCGGGCCTGGGCCTCGTAGCTGGCGGCGCCGCGGCCGAAGCCTTGCCGCACCCGGCCGCTGAAGGCGGCCAAGCCGGGATCCGCGAGCTGCAGCGGGGTCCGCGGCTCGCCGATCAGCAAATCAGCGGGAAGCGGCTGCCCGCCAACGATGGAGAGCCGATCCCCATCCGATCCCTCCCCTTCCTGAACGGTCTTCCCCTCCGCCGCGTCATCCAGGGGCCGCAGGCGGGGGTTGGCGAGGGCCGCGGGCGGATCAGGAATCCGGGATGGCAGCGTCATGACGGGCCAGTCCGCTCCAACCACTGCAGCACGGCGGCCAGCGGCGGGCTGGTGAGAAAGGCGTGGCCGGCGCCGGGCAGCAGGATCCGCTCCGCCGCCGGCAGCCGATGACGCAGGAGCTCCCGCATCGTGGGAACCACGATCTTGTCGTCACCGGCCTCCACCAGCAGCACCGGCACCTGCTCCGGGAAGCCCTCGGGCAGGTCGGCCGTGGCCTCCAGCAGGGCCAGGTCATCGCGAAGGCGCCGGCGGGCCTCGGGTCCCACCGGCTGGTCGGCGGGGCCTGGGGGCATCAGGGTGGCGGGATCGGGGGCGGCGGCCTGCGCCAGGAAGGCCTGCAGCAAGGCCTGAGCCCGCCGGGCGGTTTCCTCGGGATCGGGGCCCTCGGCCAAGGCCTCGGCCATGCCCGCCAGAGCGGTGCGCAGCTGGCGCCCCTCCCGGCCAGGGGGCACGAAGCGGCCGAAGCCAGCCAGCAGCACCACCCGCTCGGCCTCCGCCAGCAGGGAGGGGGGCAGCAGGTGGGCCCCCATTGAGTGGGTGATCAGCACCTTCAGCCCATCCGGCCCCCAGGCCGGCAGGAAGGGTGGCGCAGCGCCGTAGCCCCGCTCAGCACTGCGCCACTGCCAGCCACGGGCCTGCGCCTCCTGCCGCCAGGGCTCCCAGCCGGCGGCGGTGCCGCTCCAGCCGTGCATGGCGATCACCTGGAGGGGGCTGGCCGGCGGGGTGTGCACGGTGGCGCGCTGGGGGGTGGCGTGGAGGAGACGCGGGGGGTCTAGCGGAGGGACACGGCGGTCGTCCACTGACCCCAAGCGATGGGCGGAGACGAGGCTGAGCCGAAGCGGCTCTGCAACGAGGCGCGACTTGGCCGCTCCCATGGAGAAGACTTGGAGGCAAAGAGGGCCGCAGAGCCCTCCGGTTCAGGGCGAGGCCGGCGAGAGCAGGGGTCCGGGGCCCAAGGCCTCCAAAAGCTTCTCCAGGGTGCCGGAAGGAAGGCCAGCCCGCAGCACCAGCCGTAATCGGGCGGTGCCCTCCGGCACGGTGGGCGGCCGAATCGCCAGGGCCAGCAGGCCCGCCGCCTCCAGCCGCTCCTGGGCGGCGAGGGCGGCAGCATCAGGGCCGAGCAGAACCGAAAGGATCGGCCCTTCGCCGGGGGGCCGGGGCCAGCCGGCGGCCTCCAGGGCATCGCGCCAACGGCCAGAACGCTCCAGCAGAGCGGATGCCGCGTTGGGGTCGGCCTGG
>JBBASH010000002.1:0-77436 GCA_040399305.1 Cyanobium sp. | reverse complement strand
TTTCTTTTCTATATTACGCTTTTTTATTGGTCATTGTCGTCTATATTGTGGTTTATAGGTGCTTCTGAGTGGTCTCTGTGTGAGGGGTTGGGGGCTTTACGGTTTCGTGCTCTTCGTCGCTGATCACCCGCCTGGCAGCCCGGTTCAGAGCCTCGTGGGCTATATGGTTGCCGAGGCCGTCTACACTGCTGTGTACATACGGTTTTCCTGTCATGGATGTGCTTCCCAGCCGGGTGTTCATGAACGGCAACAGCCAGGCCGTACGCATTCCTGCGGAGTTTCGGCTCAGCACGGATCGGGTGCAGATCAGCCGTAATCGTGAGGGCGATCTGGTGATCCATCCCTGTCCTGCCCAGCGGGGGCAGGCCCTGTTGGATGTGCTGGAGGGGTTCGATGCTGATTTCGTGATCGCCCTGGAGCGTCAGCAGGCCGACCAGCTGCCAATGCAAGAGCGGGAGGCCCTGTGATCCACCTGCTGGATACCAACATCCTCATCTACCTGATCAAGAACCGTACGCCGCAGGTCGCTCAGCGGATCGATGGCCTGGCGGAGGAGGACAGCCTGGCCATGTCCTTCATCACCTGGGCTGAGCTGCTCCAGGGAGCTGAGAGAAGCCAGCGCAGTGCGGCCACCCTGGCCCAGCTCGACGCCCTGGCCCGCCAGGTCACGGTTCTCTACCCCGAGGGGCCTGCAATCTGCCATCACTACGCCGTGCAGGCGACGGCGTTGAAGCGGCAAGGCACCCCCATCGGCGCCAACGACCTCTGGATCGCCTGCCATGCGTTGGCCCTCGGGGCCACGATGGTGACTCACAACATCCGGGAATTTCAGCGAATCGAGGGGCTCCCGTTGGCTGACTGGGCTGCCGAGTGAGTTCACCTGCGATGTTCCTGTCGAGGCGTTCTGGGTAAAGGGGCTTGGCCATCGCTGGCTTCGATGGGAGAATCTCTGCGCCGCAGACGATCTGCCGTTCCGTCGAGTTCACGGACGAAAACTGATGTTGGGGTAAATCCGGGATATACCTCACAAATCGTCCTGAGAGGTCTTCTTGGGACCCAGATCGACGGACACCCTCTCCGTCTTACAGAAAAACCCAAGACAACCGAGATTGACCCAAATCCCCTTTCGAGGTGCCCCTATGTGTTGGGCCTTTACTGCAAACTATGGGCCAAAGTATCCAGTCATAGGCGGACCGCTGTTGCCAGCAGGATTTGGCAAGCCAGCTCGCAAACCGAGCGCGGGGAGGCATACACCAACGCAGCAAACTTGCTGCAACTCAGCCCCCCAAGGCCCAGCGCTCCAGACTTTTAGCTGCGGTGGAGTCCGGCCAGGCCGTGGTGGTCACCCGCCGCGGCAAGCCCATTGCCGAGCTGGTGCCTCGCTGCAGGGTGCGTGATCTGCTGCCCCAGCTCTCTGCCCTGCGCGCCTCGCTGCCCGAACAGCCATCCAGCGGCGTGGTCACCTTCCGGGCGTTGCGGAATGAGCCCAGCGCCTGATGCTCACCATCGTCACCGGCGTGCTTCTGGCGGTGCTGACGCCGGAGGTCCACTTCGCCACGGCAGCGGCTGTTCTGGCCCAGGCCCGTGCACCGCTGACCATCAGCTCCTGGAGTGTCACCGAGCTGCATGGCGCCCTTGGCCTCAAGGTGCGCACCAGGGCAGTCCAGCTCAGTGGCAGCTCTGTCAAGGGCCGGCACTAGCTCCGGCTCAGGCCAGCGCAGCAGCGATTGCCTGAACGGTCCGGGTGGGCGCTGGGAAGGCAGCCGTTCCTGGGGCTACGGCACCTTCGCGCTCAACGCCGGTGGCGTCGTGATCGAGGCGGCACCGGCCTCCGGCCCCTCCCGCAGCTCCCAGATCTCCAGAGGTTCCTGGCGCCCCTTCAGCTGGAACTCCCCCCAGCGCTCCCACACCAAGCCGTCATCACCGCGGCCATTTGGATAAAGGAGGGCGAAGGTGGAGCCCGAAACCAGGATGCGACAGATGCCGTCGTGGCGGTCCTTCTCGAGGCCTTCGATCCGCGAGGCGCAGTTCACCGTGTCGCCCATGATCGCGTACTCGAGCCGCTCGCTGCTCCCCATCGAGCCGGCCAGCACCATGCCGGAATGCACGCCGAGTCGCATCCGCATGGCGGGCGCCCCCTCCGCCGCCAGCTGGTGATTGAGAGCCTCCATGCCAGATCTGATCTCCAGCAGGCTGGCGAGGGCATCGCGGGCGTCCTGCTGGGGGCCGGCGCTCAGGGGGGCCCCGAACACCGCCATCATCCCGTCACCGGTGAACTTGTTCACCATGCCGCTGCGGCGGGTGATCGCCGGCACGCAGCAGGCCATGCCCCGGTTGATCCAGGCCAGCAGGGCCGCTGGCGTGAGGCTCTCGGACACGGTGGTGAAGTTGCGCAGGTCGGTGAAGATCACCGTGACCGGCAGCTGCCGACCCTCGAAACGGCCATCGGCCAGGAGCGTGTCGCGCTGGTCCCAGAGCTGACGCGCCACCGCCGGCGAGGTGGACTGGCCGAGCAGCTTCTCGATCTGCACACGTTGTTCATGGCTGGCGGCCCCCCGCCGCACCCAGCCGGCCACCGCCATCAGGGCGAGGCCCGCCAGGGGCAGGCTGGTGCCGATCCACACCTGCCCCAGCAGCAACAGGCCGAAGCCCGCGCCTCCTAGGGCCAGCACGGTGAGCAGCACCGCAGCGAGGGAGCGACGCAAGGAGCCGCGCGCCTCCCCCAGCACCAACCCGAGCAGCAACCCGGCCGGCAGGAGCAGCTGCTCCGCCCAGTCCGGCAGCACCCGGAGGCCCCGATCACCGTGATCGAGGCGATCGAGCAGGGCCAGCACCCGATGGCCGTGCACCTCCACCCCCGGCATCTGGTACTGGCTGGCCCCCAACTGGAAGCGGCTCTGGGGCACGGGGAACACATCCCGCAAGCTGGGGGCGGTGCTGCCGATTAACGCAATCCGGCCGCGGATCGCCTCTGGCGGCACGCTGCCATTGAGCAGCTGGGAAAGGGACCTAATGGGCAGGCTTCCGGGCGCCCGGAAGGGCAGCATCTGCTGATAGCCCGCGGCATCGAGCCGGTCGTAGCCGCCGGAGAAGGGGCGCAGCCAGAAACCCGGCAGGCGCCCATCCTCCACACCCTTGGGCAGCCAGGGGAGGCGCCGGGCGATCTGCACGAGCCGCAGGGGCAGGGCCACGGTGGCGGCATCCTGTCCGCCCACATGCACCAGGTCCCGCCGCAGCACCCCATCGGCATCCACCACGAGGTCATTGAAGGCCCGCCTTGCCGTGGGCGTGCCGGGGATCGGCTGGATCCCGTCGGCACCATTGAAGATCGACACCAGGCGGGGGTTGGTGCGGGCCTGCTGGCGCAGGCACTCCTGCTGGGGCCCCACGCCCCGGTCGCGGTAGAGATCCAGGCCGATCGCCACGGCCCCCCCGGTGCTCAGGCGCTCGATGGCCTCACAGAGCAGCCGATCATCAAGCGGCCAGCCGTAGGCGGCGATGTCGAGCTCGCCGATGCCGATCTGAAGAATCGGTGCCGGGCGCGGCATGGGCCGGGGCCGCAGCCAGGTCGCCAGGTCGTAGAGCTGGAGATCCACCGCCTCGGCCACCAGGCTCTGGCGCAGGCCCAGCAGCAGCAGGGCGGCGGTGCCATAGGGAACCAGGGCCGGGGCCCAGCGGCGCCAGTGGCGCAGGTCAAGCATCGTCACGGCGCGGAGGCGCGGCAACCATGGCGGAGCAGGGTGGATCAGGGCTCCAGGCTCGCGAAAGCGGGCGGCTCGGTCAATGGCGCGGCGGTCGGGGGCCTAGCCCCAGCTGCGGGTGGGGGTGTGATGCGTGACAATCCCCAGCCTACGGACGAGGATTAGGATCTGGCGATACAAAGTTCTGGACTAACCTGTTTAATGGCCCTGTTGGGATTTAGCGGTCTGCCCCTCTTCTTGGTGCTCTGCTTCGGCCATTGCCTCTGCGACTTTCCGCTCCAGAGCGACAAGATCGCCGTGGGCAAATGTCCGGGCACCCAGGTGGAAGGAATTGCCTGGCCCTACTGGCTGGCCGGCCATGCCGGCACCCATGCCCTGGCCGTGGCGCTGATCAGCGGCAACGCCTGGCTGGGTCTGGCGGAATTCCTCGCCCACGGGCTGATCGATTGGTGCAAATGCCGCAGGCTCTTCAACCTCGGCACCGACCAGGCTCTCCATATCGGCTGCAAGGGCCTCTGGGTGCTCCTCGGCTGAAGGGTTCCCGCCGGCGCCGGGCCCCTTAGGGGCAGCGCACCGGCAGGCGGGCCGGCCAATCGGGGCGCACCAGATCCTCAAGGGCAAAAGTGCGCACCAGGTCGGCGGTGGCCACGGTGCCCCCACAGGCCTGGCGCAGCTTGCCGAGGCCAGCCAGCACAGGGCCATCGGCGGCGCTTCCCTGGGGCACCAGCAGGCTGAGGGCGGGGGGCGAAACGCTCTCCACAAAGCTGAGCGGATCTGCCGCCGCCGGGGCGGCCCCGGCGGGGCCGCCGCAGGCATAGGAGGACTCCCATACCGTTGGGGTGGTCACGGTGGCCAGGGGCAGCAGGGTGATGCCGATCGGCATCGCCGGGAGGGTGCGCTGGAGCACCGGCTTCACCGTAGTGTCCGGGTTTCCGCCGCGACCCAGGGGCCGCAGCTCCACCATCAGTGGCACCGGAGCGGCCGATGGCCCCTGCAGCAACCCGAGGCCGGCGGAGCCCGGAGCGAGCACGCTGCTAGGGGGAACCAGATGCACGATCAGGCGGGAGCTGCACTCCCCGCGGGTGGCGCCACCGATGCGCCGGCCGGGAAAGGTGTTGCGCAGCGAGTCCTGGGCCAGGGATGGGGCGGCGCTAGCCAGCAAGAGAAACGCCAGCCCAGCCCCTCCCAGCCGCGCTAGGGGGCCGCGGAGCGGGAACGGGGGCAGGACCGGGACCGGATGGGCTCCGGCACTCACCTGGCCGGCACTCCACCAAACGGAACGCCTGTTCAAACCAGCCATGGTTCCAGTGCCGCAGACAACATCCCTGAACCTCACCGATCCGGAAGCGGAATGCCAGGTTAGGCCTCCGAAGGAGGACTGAGAGGGGATTGCCTGCATCGCATTCCCAGGTTCGCAGGCAAAGCCCCTAATCGCCAGCACCAGAAATCAGCGCCATCGCCCGGTTAGAAATGAACGATTAGAACCTTTTCTGCCCTACGGGTGCCGCAGAATCCCAGGCAGAAGGCGCTCCGGCATGCTCACACTCCTGGCCCAGCTCATTGCACCTCCCCTGCAAAACAGTCCAGTGCGGCTGCCGGCCCCCGCAGCGATCGAGCAGAAACCGCGAACCGGCGGCCCCGGCCGCGAACCGGGCCTGGAGGTTCCGGCCAGCCCGTCCTTAGCCCCGCCCCCTCCAGGAGGGCAGCCCCTGCCTTCCGCCACCCCGGCCGGACGGCCCCCGGCGGCCCCGACGCCGCGGATCCAGGGCCGCTCCCCCTATAACCCCACCCAACTGCGCCGGATCCTGGCGCCCTGCCTTTCCCTGGCCGATCCCGATCAGAGACTGTCCGCCTGCGCCGCCATCCTCACCGCCCGGCTGGCCAGCGATGGCTATGTGAACAGCCGCGTCTATGGGCTGTCGAGCCAGGCGCCGGGCGTGCTCGAGGTGGTGCTGGGCAGGGTGGCGGAGGTGCGGGTGGTGGGTCCAGATGAACGCCTCAACCGCCAGGCACGGCGGCTCCTCCAGCCTCTCGTGGGCGGCACCCTTCACCTGCCGAGCCTGGATTACAGCCTCCAACGGCTGCGGGATCGTCCCGCGATCGGGAGCGTGAAGGGATCCCTGGTGAAACTCGGCAGCGATATCTCCCAGGCGGTGCTCAGCGTGCGGGTGCTTCCAGGGCGCCAGCCCTGGCATGGGGACCTCTCCGTGCGCAATGAGGGATCGAACGGATCGGGCGAAGGGCGACTGGTGGGCACCCTGGTGAAGGGGGATCTGGCCACGGCGGGCGACACCCTGCTGATCTACGGCGAACTCAACAGCGACAACAACCCTTCCCTGGGGGCGGCGATCGGCTCGCTGAGCTACACCCTGCCCCTGGCCGAACAGCTCAATCTCACCGGCGCCTTCGGCTACAGCCGCCGCAATCTGATTGAACTTCCCGCTCCGCAGAACAACCTCGCCACCAACCAGCTGCAGGGGCTCGGGCAGCTCGAGTGGGTGCTGAAGGACAGCCTCAGCCAACGCTGGAGCGTGACGGCGGCCCTGAGCGGCAGTGGCAGCGACACCACCTTCAACAACACCCCCCTGCCCACCTCGGTGCCGGCCAGCGTGCGAACCCCCCGCTCCGGCTACCTGCGGTTAGGGGTGAACGGCAGCGGTGGAGCGCCGGGTCTGGGAATAGGCGGCACGGTGTATCTCCTGCAGGGGCTCGGCTTCGCCACCCCATCCGACCAACGGGAAGAACTGGCCTCCGTGGGGATCGTGGCGGGCGAAGCCACGGCCATCGGTGGCCTGGTTTCGGGGGCCTGGGGCTTCGCGCCGAGCTGGCAGCTTCTGCTGCGGGGTGGCGGCCAGGTGGCCTTCCAACCCCTCACCTCGCCGATGCAGTTCAGCCTGGGTTCCGACGTGGGGATCCGGGGACTGCCCGGCCAGCTGATCAGTGGCGACAGCGGCTGGCTGGGAACCGGCGAAGTGGCCTGGACCTTCTGGCAGAGGCCGACGACGGCGCTGCAGCTGGTGCCCTTCCTCGGGGCCGGTGGGGTGACCAGCAGCGCCGGGGGCTTCACCTTCCAGGACACCGTGGGGGCCACGGGGGTGCTGGTGCGCTGGCTGCAGGGGGCGAACTGGAGTGCCGAGCTGGGCTGGGTGCGGAGCTTCCAAACCAACGACAACCCCGGACCCTGGAGCGACTGGCTGCTGGGGAAGGGTCTGTACGCCAGGCTTCAGTACCGGTTCTGAACCGCGCAAAACTGCACCAACAGGGCCAGTCGATCGGTGGGCTTGGGCAACTCAGCCGGATCGAAGGGCGGCGGCGCGGCCTCGGCCATGGCCGCGCGCATCATCACGGGGCCTCCACCTCCCTCCACCTGAATCTGCAGGGGCACCAGGCGGGTCCTGCCGATCAGCTGGGCGAGAGGTCGCACCTGGGCCTCCGCATCCTGGAAAGCGGCCGCCAGCAGAGCCTGGCGGGAGGCTTCGGCGCCGGCGGGGTCGGCCTCGGGACTCACGGGCGCCAGCCGCACGCCGGGGAGGGTGCCGACCCGGCGGACCAGCCCCTGCAGCTGAGGGGCAGCCAGCTTGCCGGCCACCGGCAGGTTGGCCTGCACCAGGGCGGGCCGGCCCGGTTCCGCCGGCCTGGCCCAAGTGGAGGGGGAACCCACCTCCAGCCCCTCGACCCCCAGGGCCCGCAGGGCCGACCGCACCGCTGCAAGCCGAGCCTGCAGGCGGCCGAGGGCGCCATCGGCCGTGGGTGCCTCGGCCTCCAGGTTGAGGGAGAAGGCGATGCGAGCCAAAGGACGCTTGCGCTCGGCACTGCCCCTGGCCTCCAGCAGGGTGCCCTGGCACTGGAGCTGCACCTCCGCGGCGCGGACCGGACGAACCAGGGGGAATGCCGCCAAGAGCAGCAGCAGGGCTGACAGCGGAACCCGTGGAGCCGGAACCGCCGGGCGGCGGCGGACACCCAACAGGACACCCAGCCAGCGCAGGCGATCAAGGCGGAGCATCACGGCTTCTGGAACAGGGGATTGGTCGGAGTGGGCTGGAGCAGCATCTCGGCCCTCAGTCCCCCACCCTCGCACCGCCTCAGCAACAGGCGGCCGCCCTGGCTGCGGCAGAAGCGGTCCACCAGCAGCAAGCCCAAGCCCCGGTGGCGATGGCGCTGGCGATCATCGGCCCGCGAGCTGGTGGGCATGGTCAGCAGGGTCGGGCTGCGTAGACCCTCACCGCGATCGTCCACCACGATTCGCAGGGAGGAACCTTCCCGCCAAGCCAAAAGAGTCACCGGCGGCCGCCCGTACTCCAGGGCGTTATCGATCAGGTTGCAGAGGCTCCTCTCCAGACCCAACAGATCGATGAACAGAAACATCCGTGGGACGGCCAGAACAAGCCTGTCGTTGGCTGGATAACTGGCCACCAGGCGCCTGCAAAAATCATCAAGGGCGATGGGCTCGTGGATATCCTCCGGCATCTCCTGATCGGCCAGCAGACCGAGCTGGGCGGTGATCGCGGCCAGCTGGCGGAGTTCCTCCAGCATCGAATCCACCACCTGGCGGTGTGGTCCCTCCAGGGACTCCTGGAGGGACTCGGCCTGGAGCATCAGCCGGGCCTGGGGGCCCCCCAGATCGTGAGCCAGCCCCCGCAGCAGACCGCGCCGGTCGGCGGCCACTCCATTGAGCCGCTCCAGCAGGCGGTTGATCCGCAGGGTGAGCATGCGCAACGGCGTCACCCCCCGTTCCGGCAGTAAGGCGAGGGGGGGGAGGGAGGTGTCGGGGATCGCCTCCATCACGCGCCGGAACGGACCCTCCACATGACGGCGCAAGAACAAAATGATGCCGGCACCCGTGCCCAGCAGCAACGCGAAGGAACGCAGGATCGGGAGATACCACACACTCAGGCTGCTGAGCCGCTCCGGCTGATACAGCCAGAGCTCGGAGGATCGATCCGCCACCCGAAGCTCGATCCAGTACCCCCCCCAGGGATCCTCCAGGGGAGGCCGGTCGCGGCGGATCTCCCGGTCCAGGCCCTCGCGAAGGCGAAGTTGATCCATCACCTGGCGGTCGAAATCAGACAGAGGCTGGGCCTTGTTCTCGGGACGCGCCAGCTGACTTCGCACCACCACACCCTCCGGCAACCCTTCCACCGAGGTTCGGATGAGCACCTCCTCCACCAGCCGCACATTGCGGTTGATTCGCCGCACGCTCTCATCCACCAGCTGGGGCTCCAGCACAGTGCGCATCAGCAACAGCAGCAACCCGAAGCTGATGCCGATCCCCGCGGCCAGGGAAAAGAGCAAATCGATCCAGTCCCGCCGATCGAACCCAGCAAAACCAAAAGGGGCCTCAGGCGTTGACAAGGGGCTCGGCGGCTTCGACCGGCGCATGAAGGCGGTAGCCCTGACCCCGGATCGCCTCAATGGCATCGCCCTTCTGCAGTAGATCCTTAAGCAGACGCCGTAGGCGACTGAGCCGCACATCGATACTGCGGCTCTGGTTCACATCCACCAAACTGCCCGAGATGCGGGCCAGGGTCTGGCGACCCACCACCTCCCCCGGACGCCGGACGAGGGCCTGCAGCAGAGCGGCATCCCCACGGCTGAGGCGGGTCACCGTGCCGTCGACCGAAGTGAGCTGGGCTCGCAGCCCATCGAAATGGAGGGCGCCGATCCGGAAGCATTCCTGGGCCGGGGGCGGCACCCTGGCATCGAGAGAGCCGGTCTCGATCGCCAGCAGCCGCTCGATCCGCAACTGGAGTTCACGAAACGAGAAGGGCTTCCCCAGGTAGTCGTCGGCGCCGGCCTCAAGGCCGGCGATGCGATCCTCCGGCGATTGGAGGGCCGAGATCATCACCACGGGAAAACGGTGACCCTGCAGGCGGAGGCCGGAGAGAAGATCCACGCCGCGTCGATCCGGAAGCATCTCATCCAGGAGCAGCAGGGAGGGGGTGCCGGTTGCCAGCTCCTTCTCAAAACTGCGGGGCCGGTGGAAGCTGGTGCTGCTCCACCCAAGGGAGACGAAACGGGACCTCAGGAGGCTGCACAGGGCCTCATCGTCCTCCAGGATCCAAATCGAGGGGCTGGATTCCACGCCGTTTCGTTTTTTGCATTATTTGCATCAACTTAGCCGCCGCTGGCCAAGGTGCCTCCGCCAGCGGCGCCCGGAGTTCCCAGCCGCGGCCGGCCGGGTCCGGGCACTGAGCGCTCTGGCCGTGATCGGCGAGACTGCCCGATCCGAGGGTCCTCCGCTCCCCCATGGTCGCCAGCAGCACCGGCAGCGCCGCCCCAGCCGTGGGGGCCTCCGACCAGGCCGCCCGCGCCTTCCCCCTCGCGGCGATCACCGGCCACGGCACCCTCAAGCTGGCCCTGCTGCTGGCGGCCGTGGATCCGGGCTTGGGGGGTGTGGTGATCGCCGGCGGACGAGGCACCGGGAAATCCGTGCTGGCCCGGGGGCTGCACGCCCTGCTGCCGCCGATCGACAGCCTGGATCTCGGCCCCGCCGCCACGGCCCTCCACATCGACCCCAGCCGCCCGGACGACTGGGACGCCCCCACCCGCCAGCGCATCACCGAGCTGGGGGGCGATGCCAGCGGCGCCGACCGCTCGGCCCTGCTGCCCACCAGCGTGGAACCGGCCCCCTTTGTGCAGGTGCCGCTGGGCATCACCGAGGACCGGCTGGTGGGCTCGGTGGATGTGGCCGCCTCCCTGGCCGCCGGGGCGCCGGTGTTCCAGCCGGGCCTGTTGGCCGAAGCCCACCGGGGCGTGCTCTACATCGATGAGCTCAACCTGCTCGACGACCAGATCACCAACCTGCTGCTGGCGGCGGTGGGGTCGGGCGACAACCGGATCGAGCGCGAGGGGCTAAGCCTCTCCCACCCCTGCCGCTGCCTGCTGATCGCCACGTACAACCCCGAGGAGGGGGCGGTGCGCGACCACCTGCTCGATCGCTTTGCCATCGCCCTCTCGGCCAACCAACTGCTGGATGTGGAGCAGCGGGTGGCGATCACCCGCTCCGCCCTCGACCACGGCGAATCGGTAGAGGCGTTTCGGGCCCGCTTCCAGGAGGAAACGGACGGCCTGGCCACCCAGCTGCTGCTGGCCCGCCAGTGGCTGCCGGATGTGCGGATCAGCCGCGAGCAGATCGCCTACCTGGTGACCGAGGCGATCCGCGGCGGCGTGGAGGGCCACCGCAGCGAGCTCTACGCCGTGCGGGTGGCGCGGGCCCATGCGGCCCTGAGCGGCCGCGACCTGGTGGAGGCCGAGGACCTCCAGGTGGCGGTGCGGCTGGTGATCGCGCCCCGGGCCCTGCAGCTGCCGCCGCCCGATCCCAACCAGCCGATGGAACCGCCACCGCCGCCACCGCCCCAGGGCGAGCAGCCGCCTGAGGAGCCCGACCCCCCCCAGAACGAGGAGGAGCCGAACGACGACCAGGACGACGACAGCGAAGACGAACCGGACGAGCCGGAGGACGACACCCCCGAGGATCAAGCACCCCCCCAGATCCCCGAGGAGTTCCTGCTGGATCCGGAGGCCACCGCCATCGACCCCGACCTGCTGCTGTTCGGCGCCGCCAAGGCGAAGAGCGGCGGCAGCGGCAGCCGCGCCGTGGTGATGAGCGACTCCCGCGGGCGCTACGTGAAACCGATGCTGCCCCGAGGCCCAGTGAAGCGCATTGCCGTGGACGCCACCCTGCGGGCTGCGGCGCCGTACCAAAAAGCCCGCCGCGAGCGCGAACCCAACCGCAAGGTGATCGTGGAGGACGGCGACCTGCGGGCCAAGCAACTGCAGCGCAAGGCCGGCGCCCTGGTGATCTTCCTGGTCGATGCCAGCGGCTCGATGGCCCTCAACCGCATGCAGAGCGCCAAGGGGGCCGTGATCCGGCTGCTCACCGAGGCCTACGAGAACCGCGACGAAGTCGCCCTGATCCCTTTCCGCGGCGAGCAGGCCGAGGTGCTGCTGCCCCCCACCCGCTCGATCACCGCCGCCCGCCGCCGGCTCGAATCGATGCCCTGCGGCGGCGGCTCACCGCTGGCCCACGGCCTCACCCAGGCCGCGCGGGTGGGAGCCAACGCCCTGGCCACCGGCGACCTGGGTCAGGTGGTGGTGGTGGCGATCACCGATGGCCGCGGCAACGTGCCCCTCTCCCGCTCCCTGGGCCAGCCCGAGCTGGAGGGGGAGGAACCGGTGGACCTCAAGGAGGAAGTGAAGCAGGTGGCCAGCCGCTACCGCTCCCTGGGCATCAAGCTCTTGGTGATCGACACCGAGCGCAAGTTCATCGGCAGCGGCATGGGCAAAGACCTCGCCGAGGCCGCCGGGGGCCGCTATGTGCAACTGCCCAAGGCCAGCGACCAGGCGATTGCGGCGATCGCCCTGGAGGCGGTGGCGGGGCTCTGAGACCCTCCGTCCCCAGTTGGGGCAACGGCAGACCTGATGAAGGCGCCATCAACCGCTTCGGCAGATCAGGGAGCGGGCGCCTCATAGCCGTAGGCGGGCACCGGCATGGCCGGGGCCTTGGTGCGGGGCGCGAAGCGGTCGGCGGGATCGGGGCGGTGCGGGCGGGCACGAATGGCCGCAGGCCTGGCTGAATCCACGGCGCGGGCCTCGGCCCCATCGCGATGGCTGGAGCTGCCGCCTGACCCATTGCCCGGCTGCGGGCCTCCGGCCTCGCCGGAACGAGAACGGTTGCCTTCGCGGCGCCCGGCCGAGGCACCGCCAGCCGGAGCCGTGCCGGGATAGAGATCATCGAAGAAGCGGCCCAGACCCACCGAAACGCTGCGCATGCCGGCCACGAAGGAGGGGTCGCCGGTGAGTTTCTGCACATCGCCCCCCACCGCCTCCCAGCGCTGCGTGAGCCGGCGGGCATTGGCCAGGGTGGCCTGCAGATCGTTCACGGTGTTGGCCTGGTCGAGACGGCCGGCCAGTTGCTTCACCGAGCGGCTGGCCTGGCGGGCATCGACGCTGGCGGCGGTGATGTTTTGCACGATCGGATCGGTCTTGCCCACCACGCCGTTGAGCCCCTTCACAAGCGTCTGGGCATCACCCACGAACGCCTGGCCCTGAGCGGCGAGCTTTCTGGTCTCCTCGGCGGTCTTGTCAAAGGCATCGGTGGCCAGCGCGAGGCGCTTCACCAAGCGCTCCTGGTCCGCCTGGTCGAGCAACTTCTGCATGGTGGTGGTCACCGAATCGAGGGTGGGGGCCTCCACGCCGCGGACCCTGCCCCGGTCGCACACCATGCGGCTGTTGTCACAACCCCGATCGAGGGGGCCGGGGCCACTCAGGGACTGGGGCGGACCGGCGGTCAGCAGCGACACCATCGCATCTCCCCCCAGGAGAGAGGCCGCCCCCACCCGGGCAACCACCGGCCGGGCCAGGCGCAGGCTGGGGTCGGTGATCTCCAGATCGGCCAGCACTTCCTGGGCGTTCACCTTGATCGAACGCACCCGACCGACCAGCACCCCGCGGAAGGAGACGGGGGAGCGTTTGGCCAGACCGGCCGCATCCTGGAAGCTGGCCTGAATGGTCCAGTTACCCCGGGTCAGCGAGATTCCCTTCAGCCAGAACCACAGGCCGAGACCACCGGCCACGGCGGCCAGCAGAGAAAAACCAACCAGGGCCTCACGGACACTGCGGCGCATGGGCTCAGAGCTCGGCCGGCTGCATCGGTCCGCGCAGACTACCGCTCCGGAATTGAGTCACATAGGGGTTGTCGGTGCAATGGAAGTCGGCCAGGCTGCCGTTCCAGCGGAACTGGCCGTCGTAGAGGAGCAGCACCCGTTCGGCGCACCGCTCAATCGTGCTCATCACGTGGCTCACCACCACACCGGCCGCATTGGTGAGTTCGGTGGTGCGCACGATCAGATCCTCCACCCGGGTGCAGGCCACCGGATCCAGGCCGGCGGTGGGTTCATCGAAGAGCAGCAGCGGCGAACGGCCATCAACCGCGGCCGGGTCATCGATCAGGGCCCGGGCGAAGCTCACCCGCTTCTGCATACCGCCGCTGAGCTCGCCGGGTAGTCGATCCTCGATGCCATAGAGCCCCACCGCCTCCAAGGCCCGGCTCACCCGCTGCTTAATCTCCGCGTCCCCCAGCCGGCTGTAGCGATAGAGCAGAAAACCAACGTTCTCGCGAACGGTGAGGGAGGCGAGCAGGGCGGGGTTCTGGAACACCAGGCGCACATCGGGGGGATGGCGCTGGTCGAGGCGAAGGTAGGTCTGGGGTTCGCCGTGGATCAGCAGCTCACCCGAGGTGGGCAGCTGCAGCCCGGCCAGCAGCCGCAGGATCGTGGATTTGCCGGCGCCGGAGGGGCCCACCACCACCAGTCGCTCACCGGCCAGGAGACGCAGGTCCACGGCATCGAGCACGGTGCGCTCCCCCCAGCGCACCCCCAGCGCCCGCATCTCGGCCACCGTCTCCGCCACCTTCTCTTCCATGGGCTCAAGCAGGGTTGCGGTGGCCGCGGACGCCGGCCAAGGGCCAGGAGCCGCGCCTGCAGGAGCAGCCCCCGACAAGCCACTCGCTTGCGCTCCCTGGGCCGCCCTGGGGCTCTCAGACGAGCTGGCATCGTCCCCGGAGTGCGGAGGAGGGGGAGCAACGGCCACGACCAGAGAGGCACTTCGGGGTCAAGGTCTCCATCCTGCCGGTTTCATCCCCTGGTGTTCGTTCGTAGAGTTGATCCAACCCTGCGGCGCCCCGGCGCCTTACCCTTGCCCCGCCGAGGCACCGCTCCCCAGGACCCCCGCCGGAACGGCCGGCCGGAGTGGCTCGGCCGAGGTGAGATGCGCCAGCGAGATCTGGTGACCCGCTCCAGGCGAGCCGTGCGCTGGCTGCAGCCCGGCCTCGTGGTGAAACGCTGGATGCTCACCTCCGGCATCGGCCTGCTGGTGGCGCTGCTGGGGGCTGCGGTGTGGGCCGATCTGCAGCCGATCTACTGGACCCTCGAATCGATCAAGTGGCTGCTGGCCCGCGTCACCCAGGTGATGCCGCGGGGCATCACCGGGCCGCTCGTGTTGGTGATCGGCGGCGCACTGGTTTGGCTGGGCCAGAGCCGCAGCTTCGGCAGCATCCAGCAGGCCCTGGCCCCTGAAAAGGACACGGTGCTGGTGGATGCCCTGGTGGCCCAACGACGGCTCAACCGCGGCCCAAACATCGTGGCGATCGGCGGCGGCACGGGGCTGGCCACGCTGCTAAGCGGCCTGAAGCGCTACAGCGGCAACATCACCGCCATCGTGACCGTGGCCGACGACGGCGGCAGCAGCGGCGTGCTGCGGCGGGAGTTCGGGGTGCAGCCCCCCGGCGACATCCGGAACTGCCTGGCGGCCCTCTCCCGCGAAGAGCCCCTGCTCACCCGCTTGTTCCAATACCGCTTCAAGACCGGCAGCGGCCTGGAGGGCCACAGCTTCGGCAACCTCTTCCTCACGGCCCTCACCGCCATCACCGGCAACCTGGAATCGGCGATCACCGCCAGCAGCCGGGTGCTGGCGGTGCAGGGCCAGGTGGTGCCGGCCACCAATGCCGATGTGCGGCTCTGGGCCGAACTGGAAAACGGCGAACGGATTGAGGGGGAATCCAGCATCGGCAAGGCCACCAGCCCGATCGTGCGGCTGGGCTGCACGCCGGAGCGGCCCCCCGCCCTCCCCAAGGCCCTGGAGGCCATCGCCAACGCCGACCTCATCGTGTTGGGGCCGGGCAGCCTCTACACCTCGCTACTACCCAATCTGCTGGTGCCGGAGCTGGTGAGCGCCATCAGCCGCAGCCGGGCCCCCAGGCTCTACATCTGCAACCTGATGACCCAGCCCGGCGAAACCGATGGCCTTGATGTGGGCGGCCACCTGCGGGCGATCGAAGCCCAATTGGCCACACTTGGAATAGAGCAGCGACTGTTTGATTGCGTGCTAGCGCAGGAAAAACTCGACGACACCGCCCTGGTCCACAACTACCGCCTACGCGGCGCCGAACCCGTGACCTGCGACGCCCGCTCCTTGCGCAGCCAGGGCTACGAGGTGATGCTGGCCCCCCTGCAGGGCGCCCGTCCCAGCGCCACCCTCCGCCATGATTCGCGCAGCGTGGCGCTGGCGGTGATGCGGTTTTACCGGAAGCACAGGAGGGAGGGGTGAGCGACCACAGGAACAGCGGCAATGCCTATCAAATGGCCTCAAGTCAATGGGAGCCACGACTAGTGGAGCCGCAAAGATGTTTCGCGACACTCGCACGAATCTGAACCAACCCAACCTCAGCGGGCAAACCTTTCGGCGCACCAGAATGGGGCAATTTCAATAATCCAGCTCGGAAGCGCAAAGCGATTGGATGCGCTCTATCAAGCCTCTTGTGGATCGGTTCGATTTTCTCTCAGGAGGCGTGAGTTTATGGTTGTAAGATCATCAGCGGTTGTTCAACCCTAACTGGCACGCTTGGCCCACCCCCTCCGACTGCTGCGCAGCATCCTCCGCAAGGGCCTTGAGCCACTCCGCGATCAGAGGCCGGCATCCCGGCTGATCCGCCTCACGGCACGGAAGGAATGGCGACTGATCAGCCTCAACCTGCTCAGCAACCTGCTGCAGGCGGCAGCTGAAGGCGCCACCCTCGGCGTGATGTTTCTGGCCGTGGACCTGCTCTCGAAGCCTCAGGGCACCAGCATCAACTGGTCGAGCAAACCACTGCTGGGCTCCGTTCCCCAGTTGGCGGATCTGCTGAACAGCCTGCCGCGCAACCAGTTATTTCTGATGCTGCTGGGCCTGGCGGTACTCCTGAAGTTAGGTCAGGCCCTGGCGATGTATGTGGGTACCGTAGCCTTGGGCTATTACGCGAATCGCACATCAACCCGTCTCACCGCGGTGCTCCATTCCCAGGTTCTTGGATTCAGCTTCCCCTGTGCCAGCCGCTACCGGGTGGGAGACCTTCAGTATATCAATGGTTCCGGGCCGACAACAGTTATCTCAGAGATCAACTTTGTCAGCACCCTGATGTTGAACCTCTTGATGCTCATCACCTATCTGGTGGTGTTGATCAACCTTTCCCCCTGGCTACTGGTGGCCGCCATCGGCATGGGAGGCCTGCTGGCGCTGGTCCAACAGCAGATCCTGCCGAGAATCCGATCTAGGGCGGTGGAATACACCGAGCTCGTGCGGGAACTCGCCAGCCGCATGACCGAGAATATCCAGGGTCTGCGGCTGCTCCACACCAGCGGACAACTGGATGTTGCTGATCAAGCCGTGGCAAACCAGACACGAGCCGTCGAGATCACCAGCCGCGCCCAGACGAGACTCAACGCGGTGAATGCACCGATCATCGTGATCTTGCCAATCGTGATGATTGCCGCGATTGCAGCCTTGAGCATATTGCTCTTCGGAGATCGAAACTCCGGCGTGCTGCCGAGCTTGGTGACCTTTGTGGTTGCCCTTCAGCGCCTCAACGGGACCTTCGGCAATCTCAGCCAAACCCTCATGCAATTGAAGAGCAACTCAGCCAATCTCGATGTTCTCAACGACTTTCTCAATGTAAGCGACAAACAATTCCGGCACAGGGGCGGCCTCCCCTTCGCATCCATTGAACACAACATCCAACTGAGGAACGTATCCCTCCGCTATGCCCCAGAGCTTGAGCCAGCCCTCTCGAACATCAACCTCGTCCTTCCCAAGGGTCAGACCATCGCCCTTGTTGGGAGCAGCGGTGCCGGTAAGAGCTCCCTCGCCGACCTTCTGGCAGGTCTGTACTCCCCAACCGAAGGAGAAATTCTTGTGGATGGCACCAACCGGGCCAGCTTTGACCTGGTGAGTTGGCAGCAACGGCTCGGGGTGGTAAGCCAGGACACCTTCCTGTTCAATGCCAGCATCGCCGAGAACATTGCCTTCGGCACACCGGGAGCCAGTCGCCAAGCGATCGAGTTGGCCGCTGATCAGGCCCAAGCATCTCGTTTCATCCAAGCCCTCCCCGATGGATTTGAGACACTCGTGGGTGAACGGGGATACCGCCTCAGTGGCGGCCAACGACAAAGGCTTTCGCTGGCCCGTGCCATCCTGCGCGATCCGGAACTCCTGATCCTTGATGAGGCCACCAGCGCTCTCGACAGCGAAAGTGAGCGCCTTGTGCAGCAGGCCATCGATCGCTTTGAGCGCAAACACACCGTTCTGGTGATCGCCCACCGATTAAGCACGATCGTGAATGCGGATCTGATTTGTGTGCTGGAGCACGGGAGAATTGTGGAGAGCGGAACACACTTGGACCTGATTGCCCAAGGGGGCAAGTATGCATCACTCTGGAGCCAACAATCAAACAAAGAATCAAGCCAACTTCACCAGCAAGTCAGCACATGATTAAACAACTTTCGCCGCCTACTGGCATGCAAGAACTCCCGAGAATACCGCGCCAACGATCGAGAGCATGTTCGACAAGATGGATGCAAGTACTAACGAATGTGAGCCGGCTCATGCATGGAACTTTTATCGATCTCGCGGAGCGCGTCCGGGGGAATGCTGGCGCAGTCCTAGCTTTGCTTGAAAATATCCAGCTTGCATCAAGATTAAAGGCCAACAATCCCCCTGATACCATCTAAAAATGGATAATGCTCAGGGGAAGATTTCTGCTCAACTACAGGATCAATAAGCATCCTGCATCTCATAAAAATCAGGCTGAACGTAGTCCTTGCGCAGCGGCCAGCCCTTCCAGTCTTCCGGCATCAAGAGCCGCTTGGGATGTGGGTGACCCTCATAGGTGATGCCGAACATGTCGAAGGTTTCGCGCTCCTGCCAGTCGGCGCCGCGGAACAGGCCGTAGAGGCTGGGGATCGTGAGGGCGCCATCGCGGGGCAGGAACACCTTGAGGCGCACCTCCTCGGGCCGCAGATCGGCGGGGATCGGCTGGTTGGTGCCAGCCTTGGCGCTGGCGGGAGCAATGCGATCGGCCAGGCTGGCCAGCTTGATGAGCTGATAGAAGCTCACCAAATTGCCTCCCGGGCCTTCGTCGTAGCCGCCTTGGCATTGGAGGTAATCGAAGCCCGTGGCCTTGAGCGCCGTGGCCACCAGAGGCAGGAAGGCCGGCTCAATGCCCAGCACCTCCACCCCCAAGTGATCGGCGGGCAGCACCGCATGCTCAAATCCCTGCTGGCTCAGCCAGGTGCTCACCGGCCCCGGCGCCGGAGCGGTGGGGGTGACGGCAGCGGCTTCTTCAGGCATGGCTCAGGGGGGGAGGGGCGGTGGAGGAAAACCCGGACGTGGGAGGAGGACTGGAGACGGGGGTTGATCGGCTCAGGCCAAATGCGATCGGAGGGACAGACCGGAATGGAATGAACTCGTTGATGAGCTCTGGAGGAAAAAGCACCTCAGGAACGTGGCCGCCATTCAGCCCACTTCGACCAAGGCGGAATCCATCAGCTTCTCCCCCCATCGGCAGTCGATCCGGTGGCTGTTTCCAGCCTGTCCTGCTCGGCTATCAGGGCAGCGCCGAGGGGGAGCCCCGCCGCCGCAGCAAAGGCCGCCTGCTGGGTTTCGGCCCGCAGGTAACGACCATCCACGATCGGGGCTATGGCCTTCATCTGGTGGGAAATGGTGGTGTAGCGGTGGGTGGGCAGAAGCTTGCCTCTCTCGGCCAGGGCTTCGTTACCCACCTTCTTTCGCAGCTTGATCACCGCATCAAAGATCGCCTCGGGACGCGGCGGGCAGCCGGGAAGATAGAGATCCACCGGGATCAGCTTGTCCACGCCGCGCACAGCCGTGGTGGAATCGGCCGAGAACATGCCGCCGGTGATCGTGCAGGCCCCCATGGCGATCACGTACTTGGGCTCGGGCATCTGCTCGTAGAGCCGCACCAGGGCCGGACCCATCTTCATGGTCACTGTGCCGGCCACGATCAGCAGGTCCGCCTGGCGGGGGCTGGAGCGGGGGACCAATCCGAAGCGGTCGAAATCGAAGCGGGAACCGATCAGGGCAGCGAACTCGATGAAGCAGCAGGCCGTGCCGTACAGCAGCGGCCAGAGGCTGCTGAGGCGGGCCCAGTTGTGCAGGTCATCGAGGCTGGTGAGGATCACGTTCTCGGAGAGATCGGAGGTGACCGTGGGGGCGCCCACTGGGGCGCAACTGGCGGCCCGGAGGTCGCGCAGGCCAGCCACCGAGAGGCTTTCGGCGCTGTTGCCCGGGGTCAGGGCGGTTTCGGAGGAGGGGGTGAGGGTCATGGCTCGGGGCGGGTCAATTCCACTCGAGGGCGCCCTTGCGCCAGGCATAGGCCAGGGCAACAACCAGGATGGAGATGAAGATCAGGGCCTCGATGAAGGCCAACAAGCCGAGGCGATGGAAGGCCACGGCCCAGGGATAGAGGAAAACGGTCTCCACGTCGAAGATCACGAAGACCAGGGCAAACATGTAGTAGCGGATATTGAACTGAATCCAGGCGCCGCCGATCGGCTCCATCCCCGATTCATAGGTGAGCTCCCGCTCGCCATCGCGGCTCTTGGGGGAGAGCAGCTTGTTGGTGACCAGCGCCAGCACCGGCACGGCCGCTGAGATCAGCAGGAAGCCCAGAAAGGCGTCGTAGCCGGGGAGCACGAACATGCGGGCAGGTCGAGCGTGGCGGGAAGTCTGGCACCTTCCACCGGAGGCTGACGAAGGATCGCCACGACAACACCGAGGAACGGGGAAGCAGGGCGGGAGCGAGACCAACTGGGTGGACCGGACGATCACGGCAAGACCTGCTGGGCAGCCCACGCCGCGAACCGCGGTGGTGGATCCGGCTGCGCGGCGGGACGGCGACGAGATCCTGGTCCAGACGGGGGGCCGGGGAGCCTCGATAGAGTTGGCTCACCATGGTGGCCACCGGATGAGCAGCGAAACCCCGGCAGGGAGCCCACCCGACGACTTCCGGCCGCTTGAGTCCCAAGCTGACGCCACGCTAGTGGCCATGGTGGGGGAGGCCGAGGTTTCGGGCTCGACCGAAGCTCGGGCTCCCGATGAGGCGCCCACCACATCGGATGACGCCTCCGGCCCTGCTGCCACCGAGCCTGGAGTCGCCGCTGCCGAGGCCGCCCCCTCTGCCGAAGCAGCCCCAGCTCCGGCCAGCGATCCCGCCACCCATCGCTTCGAATGCCGCAGCTGCGGCTTCGTGTACGACCCGGCCGAAGGGGTGAGGAAACTCGCCATCGAGGCCGGCACCCCGTTCCTGGACCTGGATCCGGGCAGCTTCCGCTGCCCGGTGTGCCGCAGCCGGGTGGGGGCCTTCAAGGACATCGGCCCCCGCAACAAGCCGAGCGGCTTTGAGGAGAACCTCAACTTTGGCCTCGGCGTGAACCGCCTCACCCCCGGCCAGAAGAATGTGCTGATCTTCGGCGCCTTCGCCCTGGCGATCGCCTTCTTCCTTTCCCTCTATTCCCTGCGCTGATCCTGTGACCCGCCCATTCCTGCGCCGACTCCTCACCCCCCTGGTCAGCCTGGTGCTGCTGGTGGCCATGGGCCTGGGCCTCTCCGGCTGCGTGACCACCGGCCTCCCCCTGGCCGCCAGCAGCCCCTGGCAGCCCGTGGCCCTGGCCACTCGCTCCAATCCCCTCGATCTGGCCTTCAGCGATGCCAAGCACGGCTTCCTGGTGGGCAGCAACCGTCTGATCATGGAAACGGAGGATGGCGGCGCCACCTGGCAGGAGCGGGCCCTTGACCTGCCCGCCGAGGAGAACTTCCGCCTGATCAGCATCGATTTCCAGGGCGATGAGGGCTGGATCGTGGGCCAGCCCGGGCTGCTGCTGCACAGCACCGACCGGGGTCAGAGCTGGACACGCCTCTTCCTCGATACCAAGCTGCCCGGCGAGCCCTACCTGGTGACGGCCCTCGGACCGAAGCAGGCCGAACTCGCCACCAATGTGGGAGCTGTGTACCGCACAGGCGATTCCGGTAACAGTTGGCAGGCCTTGGTGAGCGACGCTGCCGGCGCCGTGCGCGACCTGCGCCGTGCCGATGACGGCCGCTACGTGAGCGTGAGCGGCCTGGGCAACTTCTACGCCACCTGGGATCCGGGCCAGCCCACCTGGCAGCCACACCAGCGGGTCAGCAGCCAGCGGCTGCAGTCGATGGGGTTCCAGCCCGAGGGCGGCCTCTGGATGCTGGCCCGCGGCGCCCAGCTGCGCTTCAACGCCGATCCCGCCGATGCCGAGGCCTGGAGCAAGCCCGTGGTTCCGATTACCAATGGCTTCGGCTACCTCGACCTGGCCTGGGATCCCCAGGGTTCCCTCTGGACCGGCGGTGGCAGCGGCACCCTGCTGGTGAGCGCCGATGGCGGCAAGAGCTGGCAGAGGGATCCGGTGGGGGGGGAGCAGGCCAGCAACTTCACCCGCATCGCCTTCACCCCCGATGGCAAGGGCTTCGTGCTCGGCGAACGGGGCTGCCTGCTGCGCTGGGTGGGATGAGCCGCGGCGGGGGGTCGCGGGGGACAACTGCTTCCCTCTGTAACCAACCCCCCGCCCCGTCCCCGGGCCCCGCGGCCCGACCCCTAGGATCAACGGGCTGAATGCTTGGTGCCATGGCTGCCGGCTCTACTGGGGAACGTCCGTTCTTCGAAATCATCACGAGCATCCGCTATTGGGTGATCCATGCCGTGACCCTGCCCGCCATCTTCCTGGCAGGCTTCTTGTTCGTGTCCACCGGCCTGGCCTACGACGCCTTTGGCACGCCCCGCCCCGACGCCTACTTCCAGGCCCAGGAAAGCAAGGCGCCGGTGGTGAGCCAGCGCTACCAGGCCAAGACCCAGCTCGACCAGCGCCTGCCATAAGCGATGACCCAATCCACCGCCCCCACCACGCCGCGCAACTACCCGATCTTCACGGTGCGCTGGCTCTCCCTCCACGCCCTCGGCATTCCCACGGTCTTTTTCCTGGGAGCGCTGGCGGCCATGCAGTTCGTCCGCCGCTGATCCCATGGGCCTGCAACGCAACCAGAATCCAAACAACCTGCCGGTTGAACTCAATCGCACCAGCCTCTACTTGGGCCTGCTGCTGATCTTTGTGACCGGCGTGCTGTTCACTAGCTACTTCTTCAACTGATCCCTTTGCGGGTTCAGCGAACACACCCATGGATCCAGCCAAGGATTCCAGCCATTCGCCCTTCTCCCTGACCACGAGGTTCCCTGATGAGCGGCAAGAAATCTTCCCTTCCTGACGGCCGGATTCCGGATCGTCTTCCCGACGGTCGGCCGGCCGTCGCCTGGAAAAGCCGCTGGACCGAAGGCGTGCTTCCTCTCTGGTTGGTGGCCACCGCTGGTGGCATGGCCGTGATCTTCGTGGTGGGCCTGTTTTTCTATGGCGCCTATGTGGGTGTGGGTTCCGCCTGAGCCAGGGCTGCCCTCCACCACCTCACACATCGGCGGTCCACACGGACCGCTTTTTTTGTGGCTGCTGGCTGCTGGCTGCTCTGGGGCCCGGCCATCCGCCGCGCTCACCTCGGACATGGATTCCTGCTGCAAACTGCAGCACCGCCGCCAGGGGAGCGGGGATGCAGAGCATCAGGGCACCACTGTCGGGCTCGGGCGGTCACCGGCAAGGGATCAATGCTCGGGGCGGCGGGGTGGATGCTCAGCGAGGGCAGCTTCCCTGTGAGGGGTCAGCCTGACGGCTCAGGGCTGCCGGGATGCCATCGCGAGGCTCTCCTTCACCAGTGACACCAGCTGCCACGCAGGCAGCTGCCGCTCCGGTTGCTCGCCGCGCAGATCCTTGAGGAGCGCCACCCCATCCGCCGCCTCACTGTCACCAATCACGGCCGCCCAGGGGGCACCGCTGCGATCGGCCCGCTTGAACTGCTTGCCGAAGGCCGAGCCGCTGGCATCCCGCTCCGCCGCCAGGCCGGCCTGACGGGCCAGGCGGGTGAGCACAAGCGCCTGCGCCTCGGCAACCTCGCCCCGGCTGATCACATAGAGATCCGGTGCCCCGGCGGCGGCAGGTTCGCTGGCCATCGGCTGGCTGAGCAGCAGCACCAGCCGCTCCATCCCCAGCGCCCAGCCAACGGCAGGGGTGGCCGGCCCACCCAGCTGGGCCACCAGACCGTCGTAGCGACCTCCGCCGCAGACCGTGGCCTGGGCGCCGAGCTGGTTGCTGGTGATCTCGAAGGCGGTGTGCCCGTAATAATCGAGGCCCCGCACCAGACGGGGATTAAGCACGAAGGGGATCCCCAACGCCTCCAGGGCCTGACGCACCCGGGCGAAGCGCTCGTGACTCTCACCGGCCAAGGCATCGGCCAGGGTGGGGGCGCCAGCCAGCAGGGCCTGGGTATCTGGATTCTTGGAATCGAGCACCCGCAAGGGGTTAGTGCTGATGCGATTTTGGGAATCGGGATCGAGCTGGTCGTGATGGGCCTCCAGCCAGCTCACCAGTTCCGCCCGGTAGCGCTGACGATCCTCGGGGGTGCCCAGGGAATTGATCTCCAACTGCAGGCCGGCCACGCCCAGATCGGCCAGCAGGTCCCAGGCGATCGCGATCGCCTCAGCATCGCTGGTGGCGTCAGCCACCCCGAGCAGCTCCACGCCGATCTGGTGGAACTGGCGCCTGCGCCCCTTCTGAGGCCGTTCGTAGCGGAACATTGGCCCGCCATACCAGAGCCGCTGAGGGCCCTTCGCCAACAGTCCGTGCTGGATCGCCGCCCGCACCACCGAGGCGGTCCCCTCCGGCCGCAGGGTGCAACTGCGTTCGCCGCGGTCGAGGAAGGTGTACATCTCCTTGCCGACAACATCGGTGGCCTCACCGATGCCGCGCTTGAACAACTCGGTGGCCTCCAGCAGGGGCGTGCGGATCTCGCCGATCGCGGCACGACGGAAGTGGTCGCGGGCCGTGGCCTCGATCCGCTGCCAGAGGGGGGTCTCCACCGGCAGCAGATCAGACGTGCCGGGCAGGCTCTGTAGCGGATCCAAAGGGTGCTGGGGGGCAACGACCAACTAGTCTGCCGGGCAGCGAAACAGTCTTCCTCTCTGCCCGGCACAGCAGCTTCATTGAACGGGAAAGAATGCAGACCCGAAGGATAAGGCTAGAGCCCAGGTGACCAGACAAACAACCACAACGAATCGTTGGGGGGAATGGGCCCTCACCCTCATCAGCAGGGTGCTGGCTCTGATGAGCCTGGCCTATACCCTCGGCTCACTATTCATCTACGGGTTCCTGCCTGCGAACGTCTCCCTGGCCTTTACGCTGCTGGGCATTGAGAATCCCGCCGGTGGCCGGATGTTTCCCACCTTCGGGGATCTGCGCTGGGTGACGGCCCTAAGTGCCTGCGGCGTGGATCTCAACGATCTTGCTAACAAAACCAGCCAGGGATGTGATCCGTACGGAAGGGCTGCTGGCCTTGGCTATCCGCCGATGTCAGTGCTCTTTGCACGCCTGTTGGCGGTGAAGGGCCACCATACCGGGCTACTGGGCTTCTCCATCGGTCTCGCCGTGGTCGTGGTCCTGGTGCTGCTGAGCCGTCGGCTGGTGCGACCGGAATGGTTAGCCAACAGCCTGATCGCCCTGATGCTGCTGGGATTTCCCATGCAACTGGGGCTCGAGCGGTCCAACATCGATCTGGTGGTGTTCGTGCTGCTCTGCTCGCTGGCCGCGATCAGCCAGCTTCCGCAGCAGTGGGCCTCACTTCCGGCAGCGTGGCTGGCCTGGCTGGCAGTGGCCATCAAGATGTATCCCCTCATCGGCATCACAACCTGGGTTCTCAACAGCCGCTCCGCCTGGCGTCAGCGGATCTGGATGCCCTTGGCCGTGCTCGCGGGCACTGGGGCTGGTATCACCAGTCCGGAGACCTAGCCGCCGCCCCTCTAGACCGCGACATCGGCCATGGCATGAGGGTCCCGCTAACGCTGCTGCGGCCCTGGCTTCCCCAGGACTACCGCCTACTTGAGGATCCGGGGCAACCGTTGCTCGCTCTGGCCCTGACGTTCCTGGCCTTCATTCTCCTGCGGAGACAGGGGCTGCACGATCAATGGAAGCTGTTGCTGCAGGAGCGGGCCTCAGGATTCGAACTCGGCTGTCTGGTGGCCATGCCTCCCCTTTTGGCCCTGGCCTGGCTCGGTTGCTACTGGTTTTCAGGATCCTTCGATTACCGGCTGATCCTCGCCCTGCCGCTGCTGATCAACGCCTGCGCCATGCTCAGCTGCAACAAGGGGATGAGCCGCTGGAGCCGGGGATTTCTGGCTCTGATCCTGCTTGGCGT
The DNA here is from genome assembly GCA_040399305.1 of Cyanobium sp. Lineage (GTDB taxonomy): Bacteria > Cyanobacteriota > Cyanobacteriia > PCC-6307 > Cyanobiaceae > Cyanobium. The sequence goes on along the minus strand of JBBASH010000002.1, from coordinate 51,592 downwards.
GGTCTACGGGTGGTTCGCCCCCTTCTTCGCACCCCTCTCGGTGGTGCGGAAGCTCAACGTGGTCTGCGATCTGTTTACCATGCCGCTGTTCGCGGGGGCCCTACTGGCGCTGCTCCTCGAACCCCTGCCCCGCTGGCCCTCCATCCGAGCCTCTCAGGCCCTGAAATAGTCGCGATACCAGGCCGCGAATCGCTCCACCCCAGCCTCGATCGGCGTGGTGGGCCGGAAACCCACCCAGGCCTCCAGGGCTGAGGTGTCGGCAGCGGTGGCGGGCACATCGCCGGGCTGCATCGGCTGCAGATCACGGATCGCTTCGCGGCCCAGGGCCTGCTCCAGCACCTCGATGAAGCGCAGCAGCGGAATCGGCTGGCTGTTGCCGATGTTGAACAGCCGGTGGGACACCGCGGCGGTGGCTGGATCGGGGTGGAGCGGATCGAACTGCGGATCGGCGGTCGCGGGTTTATCGAGGCAGCGGATCACCCCCTCGGCGATGTCATCGATGTAGGTGAAATCCCGCTGCATCTGGCCCTGGTTGAACACCTTGATCGGCTCGCCGGCCAGGATCGCCCGGGCGAACAACATCGGCGCCATGTCCGGCCGGCCCCAGGGCCCGTACACGGTGAAAAAGCGCAGGCCTGTGGCCGGCAGCCCGTAGAGATGGCTGTAGGTGTGGGCCATCAGTTCGTTGGCCTTCTTGGTGGCTGCGTAGAGGCTCACCGGATGGTTCACCGCGTGCTGTTCCGAAAACGGCATCTGGCGATTGCCGCCGTACACCGAGCTGCTCGAGGCGTACACCAGATGGCCGACGCCCTGTTGGCGGCAGGCCTCCAACACCGCGCCAAAGCCCACCAGATTGCTCTGGATATAAACGGCGGGATTCTCGATCGAATAGCGCACCCCCGCCTGGGCAGCCAGATGGATCATCCGATCCGTGGCCTCGGCGGCCACCAAGGCCGAGAGGGCCCCGGCATCGGCCACATCGAGCTCCGCAAAGCGGAACTGCCCTGGCTGGGCGGCGGCCTCCAGCCGCTCCAGGCGCCTCTGTTTGAGGGTGGGATCGTAGTAGGCGTTGAGGTTGTCGAGACCCACCACCCGATCCCCGCGGGCCAGCAGCCGCTGCACCACGGCCGCACCGATAAAGCCGGCGGCCCCGGTGACCAGAACGGAGCCGGCCATCAAGCCCGGGCCAGCCGCTCGCGGAAGTAGGCGATCGTGGGCTCGAGGCCCTGCTCCAGGCTCACTTTCGGCTCCCATCCCAGCTCGCGGCGGGCCAGGTCGATCACCGGCTGGCGCTGCAGCGGATCATCCTGGGGCAACGGCCGGGTCACCAGCTCCAGGGAGGGGTTGATGCGATCCCGCACCAGTTCAGCCAACTGGCGGATTGTGAATTCACCCGGATTGCCGATATTGATCGGGCCGGTGTGCTCACCGTTCATGAGCCGGATCATCCCCTCAATCAGATCGTCGGCATAGCAGAAGGAGCGGGTCTGGCTGCCATCGCCATAGAGGGTGAGCGGCTCGCCCTTGAGGGCCTGAACGATGAAGTTGCTCACCACGCGGCCGTCATCGGGCAGCATGCGCGGGCCGTAGGTGTTGAAGATGCGCATCACCCGGATCTCGGTGTCGTGCATGCGCTGGTAGTCGAAGCAGAGGGTTTCGGCGATGCGCTTGCCCTCGTCGTAGCAGGAGCGGATCCCGATCGTGTTCACACAACCCCGGTAGCTTTCGGGCTGGGGATGTACCTCCGGATCTCCATACACCTCACTGGTGCTGGCCAACAGCAACCGAGCCCCCACCCGCCGGGCCAGGCCCAGCATGTTGTAGGTGCCCAGGAAGCTGGTTTTGGCGGTCTTGATCGGGTTGAACTGATAGTGAACCGGTGAGGCGGGGCAGGCCAGGTGCCAGATGCGGTCCACCTCAAGGCGAATCGGATCGGTCACATCGTGGCGCACCAGCTCGAAATCGGGATGGCCGAGCCAATGGCGGATGTTGTCCTTGCGGCCGGTGTAGTAGTTGTCGAGGCAGATCACCTCTTCTCCGGCATTCATGAGCCGGTCGATGAGGTGGGAGCCAAGGAAGCCGGCTCCGCCGGTGATCAGGTTGCGGCGTGCCATCTCATCCTTCCCCCACGGTCCAGACATTAAGACCAGCGGCGCGGGCGGCGGCGGTGTCGGCAACGGCCCGGGCATCGAACAGCCAGGCCGGTCGGCGCATCACCCCTGCGATCTCAGCCCAGTCGAGCTGGCGGTAGTCACGCCATTCAGTGAGGATCAGCACCGCATCGGCGCCGCGGGCGGCCTCGAGAGGGGTACCCGCCGCCAGCCAGCTGCCATCGGCGCCGATCGGGCGGGATCCGGCGGCAGCATCGGCCGCTACGGGAGAGCGCTCCAGATCGCGGGCGATCTGGGCGGAATCCACCTTTGGGTCCACGATGGCCAGCTGGGCCCCCTCCTCGATCAGGTCACGGCAGATCCGGATCGCCGGCGCTTCTCGGGTGTCGTTGGTGTCCGCCTTGAAGGCGAAGCCGAGCACCGCCAGCCGCTTACCGCTCACCGTGCCGAACAGGCTGTTCACCACCAGCCGGGCGATGCGCTGCTGCTGCCAGGTGTTCAGCCCCACCACGCTCTCCCAGTAGGAGGCCGCCTCCTCAAGGCCGTAGTGGCGGCACAGATATACCAGGTTGAGGATGTCCTTCTGGAAGCAGCTGCCGCCAAAGCCCGGACCGGCCTGCAGGAACTTCGGCCCGATGCGGCTGTCGGTGCCGATCGCCCGGCCCACCTCACGCACATCGGCGCCGGTGGCTTCGCACAGGGCCGCGATGCTGTTGATCGAGGAGATCCGCTGGGCCAGGAAAGCATTGGCGGTGAGCTTGGAGAGCTCACTGCTCCAGAGGTTGGTGCGCAGGATCCGCTCCTGGGACACCCAGCGGCCATAGACGCTGGCCAGGGCATCGATGGCGGCCGGGTCCTCGCCGCCGATCAACACCCGATCGGGATCCTCCAGATCCCCGATCGCCGAGCCTTCGGCCAGGAATTCGGGGTTGGAGAGCACCGAGAAGGTCTTGCCACCGCCGCTGCCCTGAGCACCGCCGAGGATCGCCTTCACGGCTTCGGCGGTGCGCACCGGCAGGGTGCTCTTCTCCACCACGATCGTGTGGCCCTGGGAGGCGGCCGCCACCTGGCGGGCCGAGGCCTCGATCCAGCGCAGGTCGCTGGCCTGGCCTGCCCCGACGCCGCGGGTCTTGGTGGGGGTGTTCACCGAGAGAAACACCATGTCGGCGGCAGCAATGGCGGCGTCCACCTCGGTGGTGAAGTGGAGGTTGCGGCCCCGGGCCCGGCCCACCACCGCATCCAGACCCGGCTCGTAGACCGGCAGCCTGGAGAGATCGGCGTCGTTCCAGGCGGCGATCCGCTCGGCGTTGAGGTCCACCACCGTGACCTGAATGCCCGGACAGCGGTCAGCGATCACCGCCATGGTGGGGCCCCCCACGTAGCCGGCTCCAATGCAGCAGATGGAGCGGATCTCAGGGATGGCCATCGGTGAGTCATCAGTGGGGTGAGATTACCGTCACCTCTGCGGCAGGGCCGATCAGGGACAGACCTGTTGCGCCGCTGTGCCAGGCCAGCACGCGTTGACCCATAAAGTTGGTTCTGCTGGGAGCGGCATGGCATGTGGTGGCGCACTCCCTGGCTGCGGCAGAGATGGAGGCTGATCGGCCTCGCCCTGCTGGATGCAGGCCTGGTAGCGCTTGCTTACAACGGCTCGTTTTGGCAGCGATTCGGCCGTTGGGTCGGCATCACCCCGGCCGTACTAGCCCTGACCCTGCTCTGGGTGGGCAGCTCCTACCTGCTCGGTCGCTATTCGAGTCCGGAGCAGGGCCAGCGGGATTCCCGACGGCGCCGCCTGCTCAGCACCCTGCTGGTGGCCATGGTGGTGCTGGCGAGCGTGGTGGTGGTGCTGAGCTGGGGCGTCAAGGTCAATGACCCCAGAACATTCCGCAGCTTTCTGATCCCGCTGCTCGCCGCGGTGACGATCAGTTCAGCCCTAGCCCAGCTCTGGATCACGAACCGGCGCCGTATGCCCCGCAGCTGGTTGCTGGTGGGAGACCGAGAGGAACTAGCGGTGCTTCGCGGGGAAATGAGCCAGGAAGCGGCAACCGACCACTTGATCTTCTGTACCTGCCAAGATCTGCAAAGCGGCCACCTGCCCAGGCTCGGGGATGTGGATGCGATCGCAGTGAGCGAAACCGCCCAGCTCGATGATCCGCTGCTCCAGGATCTACTGGCCCGGCGGGGGAACGGCATGAGCATCTGCAGCCTTCTGTTGTGGGCTGAGCAGTATCTGCAGCGGGTGCCGCCGGAGCTCTTCTCGAGCCGCTGGCTGGTGCAGGCCGAAGGCTTCGAACTCCAGCCCGGACGCTGGGGTTGGCGTCTCAAGCGCCTCGGCGATGTGATCGTCTCGATCCTGCTGCTCGTTCTGACGGCGCCCCTACTGCTGCTGGCGGCGGCCCTGATCCGTCTTGAGGATGGCGGCCCCGTGTTCTACAGCCAGATCCGCACAGGCCTCTACGGAGAAACCATCCGGATCTCGAAGCTCCGAAGCATGCGGCAGGGTGCGGAACGCCAGGGGGCTCGCTGGGCCAGCCGGGACGATCCCCGCGTGACCCGGGTGGGCCACTGGCTGCGCAGGTTACGGATCGATGAACTGCCGCAACTGATCAGTGTGCTGAAGGGCGACATGAGCCTGATCGGCCCGCGCCCTGAACGGCCGGAGCTGGAGGAGACCCTCCAGGAACAGATCGCCCACTACCGGGTGCGCCACTGGGTACGACCGGGCCTGAGCGGCTGGGCCCAGGTTTGCTACCCCTACGGCGCCAGCGTGGCCGACAGCCGCATGAAGCTCAGCTACGACCTGTACTACCTGCGCAACGCCAACCTGATGCTCGATCTGCTGATCCTGATCAAGACCCTGCGGTTAGTGGCCCGGGCCCAGGGGGCCGTGCCGAGGGCCGAGGCCACCCCCTGAGGAGAACCCGGGGAAGGGTGACCTAACTTCACCTCCATGGCGAAGGTTCTGATCGCGGGCGGCGCTGGTTTTATCGGAAGTCATACCTGCCTGGTTCTGCTGGAGGCGGGCCACCAGCTGGTGGTGTTCGACAACTTCTCGACCGGCAGCCCAGAAAGCTTGCGGCGAATTCAGGAGCTCACCGGAACGGCCGGGAGCGACCGGCTCAGGGTGGTGGAGGGCGACATCCGCCATCCCCTCGACCTGAGCAAGGCCTTCGCCACAGGCTGGGGACGATTTGATGCGGTGATCCACTTCGCCGGCCTCAAGGCCGTTGCCCAGTCGGTGCATGAACCCCTCCTCTACTGGGACGTGAACGTGGGCGGCAGTCAGCACCTGCTCGCGGCGATGGCGGAGCACGGCTGCCACACCCTGGTGTTCAGCAGCAGTGCCACGGTGTATGGCCTGCCCGAGCGGATCCCGATCCCGGAGACGGCCGCCGTGCTGCCGATCAATCCCTACGGCCACACCAAGGCGGCTGTGGAGAGGATGCTCGCCGATCTGGCGGCCAGTGAAGGCAGCCAACCTCCGGGAAGCAAAGCGCCCCGATCTGGAGGATGGCGCATCGCCCGACTTCGCTACTTCAACCCGGTAGGGGCCCACCCCAGTGGCCGCATCGGCGAAGATCCCCAGGGACCGCCGGACAACCTGTTCCCCTATGTCAGCCAGGTGGCCCTGGGGCGGCGACCCCGGCTCCAGGTCTTCGGCGGTGACTGGCCCACCCCCGATGGCACCGGCATCCGTGACTACATCCACGTGATGGACTTGGCGGAAGGGCACCTGGCGACCCTTGAGGCCCTGTGGAACGAACCGCCCCAGCTGCTCACCCTGAACCTGGGGAGCGGCTGCGGCTACTCGGTGCTGGAGGTGGTGCGCGCCTTCGAACGGGCGAGTGGGCGAGCGGTTGCCTTCGACCTAGTGACGCGCCGGGCCGGCGATGCCGCCCACTCCGTGGCGGATCCCTCGGAGGCCCTTCGCCGGCTGGGCTGGAGGGCCCGGCGGGACTTGGGCCAGATGTGCGCCGATGGCTGGGCATGGCAGCAGCGCCACCCCCAGGGCTACCGATCAGCCAACTGAACCCTCCGGGAGGGTGGCCTGAAGGCGCTCCCGAAAGTCTCCCTTGGGCATCCCGCCGCGGATCTCCCCGTGGATCACGAAGTCGGTTTCCACGTCACTCACCAGCAGGTAGGTGGGCCAGCCCATGCCTTCCTTGTTGGGGTACTGGGCAAGCAGCACCTTGCGGTAGCGGCGGTAGGTGTCCGTGTCCTGGAGCATCACGCTCACGAAATCAAGGCCGAGTTCCTCCGCCACCCGGGCGTCGTAATGGGCCATGCGGTGGCAGGTGCCGCAGTCTTCGGAACTGAACTTGAGCAGGGTGTACGGGGCCATCGTCGATTCGGCTGCGAATTGCAGGCGATGGTAAGGAGCCGAGCCGATGCCTGGATCGCTGCGGTGATGCTGGCTTCAGAACCGTTCTCTGTTGAGGAGTTCGCCCCGCAGCTGCCGCAGCCTGGCCCCCAGCGCCGGGCCCGGGCGCAGCCCCTCCCGAGCGATGAGATCGGCGGCGCTGGTGGCGCACCGCAGATGCCGCCAGCGCAGCCACCAGCGCAGCAGCGGGCGGCGCGGTCCGACGCCGGCCACCAGAGCCAGGGCCACCGTCTCCGCAGGCAGACCGGGAGTCTCGAGCAGCTGGGTCCACTCCGCCACGCTGAGGAGCGCCCCACCCGGACCATCGCCGGAACCATGCGCCGCCAGCAGGGCCCGCAGCTGCTCTAGGGCGGCCAGAAGCCTCTGCTGGCGATGGGGCAACTGCAGCCGCTCGGCCAGGGCGAGGGGAGCTTCGGCCGCCGCAAGCAGGGCCACCATCCGCTCCAGGCCCAGCCACTCCGCCCAGCGCAGGCGTCTGCGCCAACGGCGATCGGCCTGGAGGGCCGGATCCAGCAGCGTGAGAGCACCCCAGTCCTGGAGGGCGGCCAGGGCTTCCGGCCAGGACTCCCGCTCCAGCAGAAGCTGGAGCTCCATGCGCAGCCGGGTGCCCAGGGCCGGCGGCGCCTGCTCCGGCGGATCGTCTGGTCGCCACGGCCAGGGCCAGGCGGCGAGCGTCTGACGCAGTTGCAGCAGGCTGCTGTCGGCCAGCCTGAACTCCAGCCGGGCGGCATAGCGGGCAGCGCGCAGCACGCGGGTTGGATCGTCGCGAACACTGCCGGCATGGAGAAAGCGCAGCCGGCGCTGGCCCAGATCGGCCTGGCCGCCGTGGGGATCGAGCAGCTGCGGCGGGTCGCTCAGCAGCAAGGCCATCGCGTTAATGCTGAAGTCCCGCCGGGCCAGGTCGTCGTCCAGAGCCGCAAAGTTCACCTGCGGATTGCCGGCGGCCAGCGGATAACTCTCACGGCGGGCGGTGGCCACATCCAGCAGCACCGTGGGCGGAACGCTGCCAGGCGACTCCGCCAACTGCAGCTCAATCTCCACAGTCCCGTAAGCGCCGTGCTCCCGCCAGCCCCGCACCTGCACCCGGCCCGAACGCTCCAGCGCCTGCGCCAGCCCAACGGCGGCCGCCTCACCCCGTACCCCCTCCACCACCAGATCCAGATCGGGCAGGCCGCGCCAGGGGTCGTTGTGCACGCGGTGCAGCAGCAGATCGCGCACGGCACCGCCGACCATCGCCAGCCGGCGATTGCCGGCGCAGTCCACCAGCACCTCGACCAACAGAGGCGGCACCCCTGGCAGATCCAGCGATGGCAGGGGATGGGATTGGCTCATCGCCCCCATCCTCCCGGGTCAGTCCAGACTGGGCCCATCTGCTCCACCAGCCTGAGTCGCTCCACCCCCGACCGCCCCCCGCTGCCCTTGGTCGTCATTACGGTTGCTTATGACAGCCAGGCGGCCATTGAGCAACTGGCCAGCGATCTGGCCCGGCAGAACCAGGCCCCGCAGCAATGGCTGGTGGTCGACAACGCCCCCCTCTCGGCACCGCTGCAGGTCACGCTGCCCTTGCAGATCGCTGCAGCCCGCCGGCTGCAAGGCCGAGAGGGCGCCGGCTTCGGCGCTGGCTGCAACCAGGCGTTCGAAAGCCTTGCCGCGGAGGCCTGGCATGGCTGGGTGTGGCTGCTCAACCCCGACACCCGCTTGTCCAGCCCCGATGTGCTGGCCCGCTTGACCGTCCTGCAGGCAGCCCTGCCTCCTCAGGCCGTTCTGGGCACGGCGGTGTTCACCAGCGAGGGCAAGCTCGAAGCCGATGGGGGCTGGATCGATGCCGGGTTGGCCTTTCGGCGCCGCCGCCTGGGCCCTGAGCTCCTTGAGGCAGGCCGCCACCAACCCTTGGCCGTGGACTGGCTCAGCGGCTGCAGCCTGGCTCTGCAGCCTGGCGCCCACGTTCCTCCAGCCAGGTTCGATCCCGCCTTCCCTCTCTATTACGAAGATATGGACCTCTGCCTGCGGCTGGGCCAGGGCGGCGCGCCGGTGCTCTGGAGCGCGGCGGTGGCGATCGAGCACCAACGCAGCACCGGCAGCGGCGGCAGTGGTGAGCGCCGCCTGCGGCTGAGCACCATCAGCTACTGGCACTTCCTGCAGCGGCACTGCCCCGCCTGGGTGCGCGCTTTGCGGGGCTTGCGCCTGGTGCTGATGGCGCTGATCAAGCTGCCGCGCCAACCCGCCCGCAGCTGCAGCGTGCTGCAGGGCTGGCTCCAGGCCCTCAGGGATCCGATCCGATGAGCACCGCGCTCCATCTTCGCTCAGACGGGCCGCTAGCCCTATTCAACGGCAGCTACATCAGCACGCGTCCCACCGGTATTGGTGTGGTGGCCCGCGATTTAGCAGCAGCCCTCGACCCCACCCGGATCAAGCTGCTGCTGCCCCAGCTGGCGGAAGCGGCCCCTGGCCAGCCAGCAGCGATCGCGATTCCTGGCGATCTCTCACCCGAGCATGGCGTGCGCGGGCACTGGCGGCGCCTCTGCTGGACGCAGAACCAGCTGCCGCAGCTGATGCGCCAGCAGCACGCGTCGCTACTGCTCTCACCCCTGCCGGAAGCGCCCCTGCTGCGCGGTGTGCGTTCCGTGGTGCTGGCCCATGATCTGCTGCCATTGCGCTTTCCCCAGCCCGGGCCGCTGCTTGCCTACCAGCTGGCCTTTGTGCCGTTGGTGCTGCATCGGGCGGTGCGGGTGCTCTGCAACTCGGAAGCGACCGCCCGAGAGGTGCACACGTGGCTGAAGGTACCGGCCAAGCGGCTGGTGCCGATCCGACTGGGCTTCAATCCCGGCCTACTGCGTCCACTCGGCCTGGCCCGTGAACCATTCTTTCTGGTGCTGGGGCGCCACAACCCGCATAAGAATCTGGCCCGGGTGCTGCGTGCCTTCGCCGCCTTGCCCGATCACGACTGCCAGCTGCATCTGGTCGGTCCGAGCGACCGGCGCTACACACCCAAACTGCAGGCTCTGGCCGCCGATCTGGGCATCGACACGCGCTGCCACTGGCACGCCTGGGTCAGCGATCAGGAGCGGCTGCAGCTGCTCAACCGCTGCCGCGCCTTGGTGATCGCCAGTCTTTGGGAGGGGTTCGGGCTGCCAGCCCTGGAGGCGATGGCCTGCGGAGCACCGGTCATCGCCTCCGAGGCTGGTGCCCTGCCGGAAGTGGTGGGAGCGGTGGGCCAGCTGGTGAACCCGCTCCGCCCGGAGGAGATCTGTGCAGCGATGGCTCTCTGCCTGCACGACTCCAGCCTGCTGAGACAGGCCAGCATCGAGGGGCCTCAGCGGGCGGCGGGCTTCCGCTGGAGCAAGACGGCCAGCCAGGTGAGCGACCTGCTCGAAAACCTGGCGTGAAACCCTCCTCAGGGCAGCCGATACACCTGCCGGGTGTGCCAGAAATGGTTGTAATTGTTGGTGCCGGGTGCTGAGAACCCTTCCAGGCCACTGCCACCGGGTGTGGGCTTGAGAAAAGCCCAGAGGTCGCCACCGGGGCCCACAAAGGCGGGATTCTTGTGACGCAGGCCAGGAGTGAGTTCCACCAGCTCACAAAACAAGCTGGTGGCAGGCTCGGCGTGCATGGCCACGGCCCGTCCCCACACCACCGGACCGGTGGGGCACAGCGGCGTGGCGCCGTAATAGCGGGCCTGGCAATGGCCCAGAATCGTCGCAATCGCCGCCTGCAGGCAGGCATGGCCAGGCCTGGCGTAGATCAGGCCATTGCTGCAAGCCCACGACGTGCGTGAGTTGCGCTGCAGGTCACGCACCGCCACGAGTTGCGTCTCGGCCGGCAGCTCCACCGGCATCGACCAAGCGATGCCTGCATCCACGTACCAACCTCCCTGCACTTGAAGAATGCAAAGACGTGCGAGGTCCGCCTTGTAGGCATAGGGGCGCAGGCAACGATAGACAGCCAGAACCTCGGGCTCGTAGTGCTCATCCAGAAACTCTTCAACCATCGTGTTGGTGAAAAGCGCATAAGCGTGATTCGGAAAGCTCTCCTGCACCGTGCGCATGCAGAGCTGAATCAGATCGGGAGGGGCGGCATCATCGTCGGCCAGATAAATCTGAATCACGGAACCCTGATCCGCTGGCTGCTCAGCTGCCAACTCACGCTTGAGGGATGCATTGAGCACCGCCAAGGTGGTGGCTGGCATCAAACGAGCCAGCGCCGGCGAGGTGACCCGCCTGCGCTGAAACCCCAAGGCCGCCGCAAGCAGGCTCACCCAGGCGATGCCCCGTTTCAGCACCGGTTTCAGCCAGGCGTTAAGGGCCATACCCACAGACTTTAAAGGTGCAAGCAGGCAGGCCATATTGGCAAGCCCCTATGCCCTCCCCGATGCTGAGCACCGCGCTGCTCTGGGCCCTGCTGGGCCTGCTGCTGGTCAACTTCCTGGCCCTGCGAAACCCCAGCCAGCCCGTAGCCCGCTGCAGTGGCTCCCTGCTGATGCTGGCGCTGGTGGTGCTGGCCAGCCTGCCGACGCCGGGATGGCCCCTGCGTCCCCTGCTCCTGCTCGGCACCGCCGTGGTGAGCATCGCCCTGGTGTGGGTCATGGCAAAGCCAGCACCAAAGGAAGCAGCCACCGGCGGCAATGGCCTGATCACGGTCCTGCTGGTGAGCTTGGCCACCGGTCTGCTGTTCGCCCTACGCCCCCATCCCTTCGAATATCCCGGCGACTCGGTTGACTACCTCAACAACTTTCAGCGACTCACCCTGCAGGGAGCGCGCGACGCCTCCTGCCTGGAGGGAACCTGGCGGCTGAGCACTTACTGGAGCGGTTGCACCTTCTGGACCGCCCTGCTGCAGGCCAGTCCCCTTGATCTGCCAGGCCTGCTGGGGGGGATGCCGCAACGGATCGCGATCGGCCTGCAGATGGCCATCCTCGCCATGACGGTGTTCCGGTGCCTCGGCTACGCCGGCGTGCGGCCGCCCACGGCCTCGCTGTACTGGCTGCTGATCGTCTTCGGTTTAGGCAACCAGTCGATTTCCTTCCTGGTGAACCATGGCCTGCAGGGCTCGATCCTGGCGGCGGCGGTCTTCCTGGAAGCCGTGATGGTGACCTTGTGGATCCTTGAGCAGCGGGGGCCGGCCTGGATCCAGGCGGCACTGCTGCCGCTGTGCCTGGCACCCTTCCTCTATCTGGAACTCAAGCTGCACGGTGCCTTCGCCCTGCTCACCCTGGCGCTGCTGGTGCCCCTGGCGCCGCTGCTAGGCCTGCGCAGCCTGATGGCCCAGCCCCGCCATCGCTGGCTCAGCCGGCGCAGCGGCTGGCTGCTGCTGGCCGGTGGCATGGCCTTGCTCGCCCTCCTGTTCGCCTTCAAGACCGGGTGGGCGGTGGATGGGGCCAAGACGCCTCGGCTCCTGGTGCGCTGGACCTTTCTCAGGGGTCTGGGGATCACCGATGCCAACCTCCCCGCCTCGAGCATGCTCCGCTCGCCAGCCTCCCGGCCGGAGGTTCTGGCCGTGGTGTCCCTGCTGGCGAGTGGCTGGTGCCTAATGCGGCCCCAGCCCCTGAAGGACAGCGCCGGCAACGGAGCGGGGCTGTACCGGGAAGTGGCCAGCCTGTACAACCTGGGCATCCTCGCGGCCTTCCTGCTGCCGCCCTTCAGCCACCTCTACCTGAATCTTCCCTACGAAATCATCTCCAGTTACCGGCTGATGTGGGGGCAGATTCTGTTCTCACCCCTGCCAATCCTGATCCAGAACGGCGTGATCGCGCCGCCCCGACCCAGCTGGACCCTCCCACGGGGGCTGAAGGCCAGCCTGGTGGGGCTGCTGCTGATCCTGGTGCTGATCCCGATTCCGAGCGGATCCCGCCGATACCCCCAGCTCTTCTGGAGCAAATCTCGGCACCTCCTGAACGGTCCCTCGGGCCGGGTGGACCTCCACAACATCAGCAAAGCCCTGATGCCATCGATCCTTGAGGGGCGCGGAGCCGGGGGCGAAGCCGCCGTTGTGCTGGCCGATGAAGTGATCGGAACCGCGCTTCAGGGATATCCAGGTCTAGTGAAACCGGTTGATGCGACCAGGATCTACAACCGCTCCGACCCGGAACAGGGGCTGATCCATCCGGAGCTGCGCAAGCTCAGCGGAACCCCACTGGCCACGAGGCTCGCCAGGCTGCATCCGCACCCCGACCTGATCATCCAGGAAACCCCGATCGGGTCCTACTACTCTCCCTACGAAGAAATTGGCGTCTACGACAAAGACATCGGCGACCACCTCTCCCGAGGGGGAGTGAATGGAATTCCGGAGCAGATTCTCACGCAATTGGGCTATCACCGCTGGCGGACCCTCTCAGAGCAGGGCAGGATTCTGAATCCAAACGACAGCTCAGCCACCTATCGACTCTGGCGCCGATGATCCAGCCGTTCTCCTGATGTCCTGCGTCAGGAAAGCAATCAGGTCAGAGCGGCTGGATCGGCGCCAGCCGCGGATCGAGGATCTTTGGTCCCATCCCCTCAAATTTCACGGCGATCGAGATCTTCTCGCCGCTACCAAACAGGTGGGTCACGGTGCCTTCGCCGAAGCTGCTGTGCAGCAGGCGATCGCCCACGGCCCAGTTGCGGCTTACACCCGAGCGGCGCCGCACGGCATTGGTGGGGGCCCCGGCCTCACCGCCACCGGCCGCCCGGCGGCTCTCCTCCCGGTCGACGCGGGTGAGGCGATCGAGCCGCTGCTCGCGCCGGATCGCCGCCCCACCGCTGCGGGGGATGTCGCCCTGGAGCAGGGCTTCGGGCAGCTCGGAGAGGAACACCGAGGGCACCGCCGGCTCCCGCATACCGCCCCACAGCCGCCGCTCGCTGGCATGGGAAAGGAACAGCCGCTCCTTGGCGCGGGTGATGCCCACATAGCAGAGCCGACGCTCCTCCTCTAGGGCCGCTGGGTCATCGAGGGAGCGGTAGCTGGGGAAGAGGCCCTGCTCCAGCCCCACCAGGAACACCACGGGAAACTCCAGGCCCTTGCTGGCGTGGAGCGTCATCAGGGTCACCCGGTCGGCGGCGGTGTCCTTGCTGTCGGCATCGCTGGCGAGGGCGGCACCAGCGAGGAAGCCCTCGAGATCGCCCTCCTCGTTTTCCTCCTGGTATTGCAGGGCGGCGTTCACCAGTTCCTGCAGGTTGCGGCGCCGCTCCTCGGACTCATCGGTGGCCTCGTGCAGCAGCTCAGCCACGTAACCGCTCTGCTCCATCACCCGCTGCACCAGTTCCGAGGGGGGCGCATCCTGGCTGCGGCGCTGCAGGTCCTGGATCAGCTCACAGAACTGCAGCAGCCCCTTGGCGGAGCGCCCCCCGAGCGAACGCACCGCTTCGGCATCGCTCACCACCTCCCACAGGGGCAGCCCCAGCTGGTTAGCCGCATCGGTGAGGCGCTCCACGGTGGTCTTGCCAATACCGCGCTTGGGCACGTTGAGCACCCGTAACAGGCTCACGGTGTCGGCGGGGTTCACCAGCAGCCGCAGGTAGGCGAGCACATCCTTGATCTCGCGGCGGTCGTAGAAGCGCAGGCCCCCGACCACGATGTAGGGAATGCCCCAGCGCACCAGGGATTCCTCCATCGACCGGCTCTGGGCATTGGTGCGATACAGCACCGCCATCGAACCCCAGCCCAGCTCCGGGTGGGCCGCCTCCAGCATCCGCATGCGGTGCACCACGGCTTCAGCCTCGGCGATCTCGTCATCGCAGCGGGTGAGACTGATCGGTTCACCCTCGCCGCGGGTGGGTCGCAGCACCTTGTCGATCCGCTCGGAGTTGTGGGCGATCAGGGCATTGGCGGCCTCCAGAATCGTGGCGGTGGAGCGGTAGTTATCCTCCAGCTTCACCATCGTGGCGGTGGCATCGTCGGGGGCGCCATCACCGAAATCGGCCTGGAAGCCCATCAGGATCGTGAAATCGGCGGCGCGGAAGCTGTAGATGCTCTGGTCGGCATCGCCCACCACGAACACCGAGCGGCCATCCCATTCGTTGTACGTTTCCGGGTCGCGACCGTCGGTCACCAGCAGCTTGATCAGGTCATACTGGGTGCGATTGGTGTCCTGGTATTCGTCCACGAGCACGTGGCGAAAGCGGCGGTGCCAGTAAGAGCGAATCTGGTCGTTCTGCTGCAGCAGCTGCACTGGCAGCAGCAGCAAATCATCGAAATCGAGGGCGTTGTTGGCGGCTAGGGCGCGGCGGTAGAGGCGATAGGCCTCGGCCACCTTGCGATCCCGCAGCCCCTCGGCTTTCTGCTCGAGCTGATCGGGCAGCAGGCCCTGGTTCTTGGCGGTGCTGATCGCCCAGCGCACCTTCTTGGGTTCAAAGCGCTTGGGATCGAGCTGCAGCTCCTGGGTCACGATCTCCTTCACCAGGCTCTGGGCGTCGTTCTCGTCGTAGATCGAGAACTGGCGGGTCCAGCTGAGGCCTTCCGGATCGCTGAACTTGTCGATGTCGAAGCGCAGCAGCCGGGCAAACAGGGCGTGGAAGGTGCCGATCCAGAGGTCCTTGATCACCTCGCGGTAAATGCGGCTGCGCAGCCGCTTCTGCTCGATCGGCGGCAGGGTGCTCCAGGGCTGGCCAAACTGGCTCTGGGCCAGCTTCTGGGCCAGCAGCAGCTCCAGCCGCTCCTTCATCTCCCGGGCCGCCTTGTTGGTGAAGGTCACCGCCAGCAGGGAGGCCGGATCCACACCGTGGTGGCCGATCAGGTGGGCGATGCGGTGGGTGAGGGCCCGGGTCTTGCCGCTGCCGGCCCCCGCCACCACCAGCAGCGGGCCGGTGTGGTGGTCCACCGCCTTGCGCTGGGCATCATTAAGGCCGGCCAGGAATGCGCTCATCGCCGCAGTCTCACTCAGCGGAGAGGGCTTCGAGGCGGGCCAGTTCGCGGAAGGTGGCCGAATCGCGCTGCAGATCGGCGAAGGAGCCCGCCGCCTTGACCCGGCCGCCGTCGAATTCGTAGATGCGATCACAGCGCTGCACCGTGCTGAGGCGATGGGCGATCACCAGGGTGGTGCAGCGGCGACCGATCACCTGCAGGGATTCGATCAGATTGAGTTCGGTGCGGTTGTCGAGGGCGCTGGTGGCCTCATCCATCACCAGGAAGCGGGCATTGCGGTAGAAGGCCCGGGCAAGAGCGAGGCGCTGGCGCTGACCGCCCGAGAGCTGCACGCCGTTCTCCCCCACGGGCGTGTAGAGGCCGTAGGGCAGTTCGGCCACATCGTCGGCCAGCTGGGCGGCCTCCAGCGACTCCCAGATGCGATCGCGATCGATCGCCTCCTCGGGAATGCCGAAGGCGATGTTTTCGAGGAGGCTGCCATTGAGCAGATGGATCATCTGAGGCACATGGGCGCAGCTGGCCTGCCAGGCCGGCAGATCGTTGGCGGTCACGGGCACACCATCGAGCTCGAGGCAGCCCCGCTCGGGATGGAGAAGCCCCAGCAGCAGGTGGGCCGTGGTGGTCTTGCCGCTGCCGGTGCGACCCACCAGGGCCACCCGCGAGCCCACCGGAATGGTGAGGCTGAGGTCGCTGAGAAGCCACTCATCACCGCTCTCATAGCGAAACGACACCTTCTGCAGCCGGATCGTGTGACGGGGAAAGATGCCGGCGGGGCTTGGCACATCCGGACTGGAAAGCAGGGGGCGCTCCGAGGAGAGATCGAGCACGTCGAGCAATTCGCTCACCTGAGGCAGTCCGCCCCGCAGCTGGGTGAGGGAGCGGAAGATGTCCTGCAGGGGGGGGGTGAGCCGCAGGGCGGCCACCGCCACAGAGGAGAGGAAGGGAATGATGCCCCCCACCCGGGAGGGATCGCCGCTGAGTAGAGCCGGCAGGGCGCCCACCACGAAGATCATCGTGATCCCAAAGGGCTCGATCAGAATGCGCGGCACCTCCGGCAGCAGCTCGGAGGTCCACACGGAATCCTCCGTCTCGGCGATGGTGTCGTTGAAGCGACCAGCGAAATAGGGCTCGGTGTGGCTGAGCTGCACATCGGCCACCGAGCTGAGGGTCTCGATCAGCATCCCCGCCGATTGCTGCTCCTTGCGCAGGCGCTTGCGGGCGGCATGGCGGAGATAGGGCGTAGCCGCCATCGAGATGGTGAGAAAGGCCACCACCAGGGAAATGATCAGGCCCACCGAGAGCCAGCGGCCGATGAAGAGAATCCCGAAGGAGAGCAGCAGCACCGAGGGAATGGCACTGAGCATCAGCAGGAATGGGATCACCGTGGAGTCGGAGACCCGGCGGGCATTGCTAAGCAGCAGGGCCGAGAAGCGTGATCGGTTCTGGCTGAGGTGGTACCGATAGTCCTGCTGGAGCAGGCGCTGGAAGAGGAGGCGGGAAAGATCGCCCCACACCCGGGCCGTGAGGCGGTACTGGAGGAAGCGGAGGCTCAGCTTGGTGGCCGATGACATCCAGGCCAGACCCACGAAGATGCCGATCAACCAGAGGCTCTGGTCGATGCCATTACCCCCGAACACCCGCATACCGGGGATCAGATCGTCGAGATGGTGGCCCACCAGGGTGCCCATCAAGCGAGCCACCACAGCGATTGAGGCGAGGTCGATGATGCCCGGCATCATCGAGAGCGGCACCAGAACCAAGAGGGTGCGCAGGCGCCGCTTGGGGAGATAGCTGAACAGCCGCTTCAGTTCCTGGAGCGTGCGGCTCTGGAGCGGCGGCAGGGCAGGCAATGCCAGGGCCAGAAGAGTTGAACCACGCTATGTCGGCGGGTCCGCCGTGCTTCAACGACGCAGCCAGCGCCTCAGCCGCACCAGCCGCCCATCCAGACGGAGCCGCCAGGGCGCCGGGCTCACCAGGGGGGGAACCCCCTGCTCCAACACCCTCCGCCAATGGGCCTCGATCGCCGCCAGGGCCCGCTCCCAGCGGCGAACCAGTTCGGCCTCCGAACAATCGTGGAGGAGCCCCGCGAGCGAGCCGGGATCCGCCTGCCAGGCGAGGGGATCAGCCACGGCGGCGGTGATGCGCTCCAGGTCGGCCGCCAGGCTGCCGCAGCCGATCTGGTGCCCCACCCGGCCGGGATCGAGGCTGTCGGCCAGGGCGTGGTTGAAGCTGCTGAACACCACACAGCCCGAGGCGAGGGCCTCGAGCGGGGGCAGGCCGAAGCCCTCGCTCACGCCACGGCCCCGCCAATAGTCGGCAGAGTCGTAGAGCACCACGCTGGAACGGCGGAACAGCTCGACCAAATCGTCGACCCAGCCCTCCTGAAGTTCCACCCGCAGCCCCCGATCCCGCAGGGCCGGCACCAGCCGCTCCAGCACGTAGTGGCTGTTCTTGCGCACCTGCACCAGCACGTCGATCGGCCGGCGGGGCCCAGGTGGGGGCCAGGCCTCGACGGATACGGGGCTGGCGGCCGGCACGGGTTGTCGCTGAGTGCCTCCGGGCTCGGCCGCCCTCGCCCCGCCCCGCGGATCGCGCCAGGGCACCTCCACCGACCCCGGCCGCAACCATTTCGGATCGAGGGCATTGGGCACCAGGAAGAGCGGGTTACGGGGCGCCCGATTCCCCCAGTAGCCCAGGGTGTTGCGGCTTACCGCCAGCACCGGCACGCCGGCAGGCAGATCGAAGCCATAGCCGCTGCTGTGGGCGTGGTAAGCCACGGGGCGGCCGCGCAGCCGCCGCAGCAGCGGGGGCACATCAAAGCCCCAGCTCACGATCCAGAGGGCCTGGCCCGGGGCCGGCTCCCGGCTCAGGAGGTCATCGAGAAAAGGATGCTCCGCTTCCCGCTGGCGGTAGGTGACCACCTCTACCGTCCGCTCACCCATGGCCGCCAGAAGACGGGCGGTCTGGAGCTCCACCAGCAGGCCGCCACAACGGAAGCGGCCGCTGGTGCCCGGCACCAGGAAGCGGATGGGAGCGGGGCTGGGAACGGTCAGGGTCAGGGATGCCGGCTGGCGGAACGAACCTGGGGCGAGTCTGCCGGAGCGGATTCATTCGGGGCGCCTGACCAGGGGGCCCTGTTCACAGGAACGACCCAAGCGCGGGCTCCCTGAAGCGAGCCGCCAGCGGGAAGCCCCGGGTTGGAGCGGCCTCAGGCCGGCACGGCCTCGGTGCTGCCGGAGCGCTGGCGCTTGGTGAGGAAGCCGAAGAGCACTTTGCCGATCGCGGCCACCAGATTGCCTTCCAACTCCTGGAACATCTTCATGTTGCAGTGGAAGGCCTCGTTGGCCTCACCCACGATCCGATCCGCCATGGCCTGGTCGATCGGCAGGTTGTCGAGCACGCTGCGGTAGTTGATTTTGAAGCCCTTTTCGTCGGGGATGGCGTCGAACTCGTAGAAGCGCAGGCCATCGTGCTCGCCCAGGTTCATGGCCTTCTGGGCGATGTTCTTGAGGATCTGGCCGCCGGAGAGGTCGCCGATGTAACGGGTGTAGTGGTGGCCCACCAGCAGTTCGGGGGAATCTTGGGCGATGCGGTGGATGCGGGCCACATACTCCTGGGCACCGGGGGTGGCGCGGATCTGGTTGCGCCAGTCGGGCCCGAAGTAGAAGGCGAGGTCCTGCTCGAGGGATTCGCGGCGGTTGAGGGCGGCGAAGTTGATCGGCCCGACCACGGGATGGTCGGCGAGGCGGCCGATCTCCTCCTCCATGGCGCTATACACAAACCAGAGGTCGGCCACCAGGGTGCGATAGCTGGCCTTATCCACCACACCCTTGAGGAAGCAGCTCACGAAACCGGTGTTCTCGGCCATGGTGTGGGCCTTCTTCGTTCCCTCACGGAGCTGGGAAGCCAGGGCGACAGACATCTTCGGCGGGGCGCTTAAAACGCGTCAGGAGCAGACAAGCCACCGTAGGCGCGGCGTTCGAGCCCATGGCGGCAAGGTTGCGAAGGGTTACGGCACCAGGGCGGCCGGGCGAATGAGCCTGGAGGCCAGGCCTGGAATCACCGACCGCGCCTAGGCAGCCAGGCCTCCCCCATCGCGGTATTGGGCCGGCGCCGAATCGAACAGCTCGAACAGTCCGCGGCAGAGCCCCTGCAACGTGTCCACCACCGCGGGGTGGGGGAGATGGGAACCAGAAGGTTGCCAGTCGCCGAGGGTGGTGAAGCGCCAGCGTTCCGATTCATAGGTCAGGCCCCGGATCAGAACACCTAAGAGGCGCGGTCGGGCGGAAGGAGCACCCTGAGGAGAGCCCTCGAGGTGCAGCTGCACCAGCAGGGAACGGGATTCGAGCCGCGGACTCCAACCGGGGAAATGGAGGGAGAAATCCAGGTTGGCCCGCTCATCGAACCGGCGGGTCTGGGGATCGTCGCGCCACGGAGTCAGGTTGGCCCGGGCGTCTGGAAAGGCCGCGCGAAAAAGGGTCACGGCCGAGGCGATGGCCTGGGCCAACTCCGGACTGTGGGCCTGGTCCGCTGCATTCATGGGCTCCATCCTGCTGAACAACGCCGGGAATGGACCGGTCGGTTCCGGCCCCCGCACCAAAGACTGGCGCCAACCGACCGGGGGCTGCAGCCGCAGGGGCAGTGGCTCGCCAGCGCCGGGAGGTTCCAACCACACAGCCGGCCCCCCTGCCGATCACCACAAACCTTCTGCGCCCGCCCGCAGGCATAGGCTCGCGCCGAATCACCCTGCGCCGGGCGCTCCATGGCCACCTACGAGAAGCTCACCGCCCCCTCCAGCGGCACCGCCATCCGCTTCGAGAACGGCCAGCCGGTGGTGCCCAACGATCCGATCATCCCCTTCATCCGCGGCGATGGCACCGGTGTGGACATCTGGCCTGCCACCCAACTGGTGCTGGATGCGGCGGTAGCCAAGGCCTACGGCGGAGAGCGCCGGATCGAGTGGTTCAAGGTGTATGCCGGCGATGAAGCCTGCGAGCTCTACGGCACCTACCAATACCTGCCGGAGGACACCCTCGAGGCGATCCGCACCTATGGCGTGGCGATCAAGGGGCCCCTCACCACCCCGATCGGCGGAGGCATCCGCTCGCTCAACGTGGCCCTGCGCCAGATCTTCGACCTCTATTGCTGCGTACGTCCCTGCCGCTACTACGCAGGCACCCCCAGCCCCCACAAGCGGCCCCAGGATCTCGACGTGCTCGTGTATCGCGAGAACACCGAAGACATCTACATGGGCATCGAGTGGGAGGCCAGCGATCCGGTCTGCCTGGAGCTGATCAAGCACCTCAATGAGGTGGTCATCCCCGCCAACGGCAAGCTCGGCAAGCGCCAGATCCCCGAGGGCGCTGGCATTGGCATCAAGCCGGTGAGTAAGCACGGCAGCCAGCGCCACATTCGCAAGGCGATCCAGCACGCCCTGCGCCTGGAGGGCGACAAGCGCCACGTGACCCTGGTGCACAAGGGCAACATCATGAAGTTCACCGAGGGTGCCTTCCGCGACTGGGGCTACGAGCTCGCCACCACGGAATTCCGCGCTGAGTGCATCACCGAGCGCGAAAGCTGGATCCTGGGCAACCTGGAGGCCGATCCCGGCATCAGCCTGGAGGCCAACGCCCGCATGATCGAGCCGGGCTTCGACGCCCTCACCCCCGAGAAGCAGGCGGCGGTGTGCAACGAGGTGAAGGGGGTGCTCGATGCCATCGGGGCCAGCCACGGCAATGGCCAGTGGAAGCAAATGGTGCTGGTCGATGACCGCATCGCCGACAGCATCTTCCAGCAGATCCAGACCCGCCCAGCCGACTACTCGGTGCTGGCCACCTTGAACCTCAACGGCGACTACATCTCCGATGCCGCCGCGGCCGTGGTGGGCGGCCTGGGCATGGCCCCCGGCGCCAACATCGGCGACAACGCCGCCATCTTCGAAGCCACCCACGGCACGGCCCCCAAGCACGCCGGCCTCGACCGTATCAACCCCGGTTCGGTGATCCTCAGCGGCGTGATGATGCTCGAATTCATGGGCTGGCAGGAGGCCGCCGACCTGATCACCGCCGGCCTGAGCGCCGCCATCGCCAATGGCGAGGTCACCTACGACCTGGCCCGCCTGATGGAGCCACGGGTGGAGCCGGTGAGCTGCTCGGGATTTGCCGAAGCGGTGGTGCGGCACTTCAGCCCTTCAACCTAAAACGATGTGGGTAGCGCTTCGCCATCAACCGGAAAATAGTGGCTTGAGCTTGCGGCTTAATCGCCAAACCTCGACCCAAGCGCTAGAAGCTACCCACAGGACTTAACCGCATTCCTCACAATCAACTGCAACATATCAACTGCAAACGCACCCCGCCAAATACTTATTCGAAACGAACGAACCTTAAGGCCAAGCAAAAATTTTGGACTTTAGTGTGATCACTTATGCTCCCATAGGCTTGACAACCCTTTTATTGGCCAGTACTCTAGGCTGCTGAACATATTAACGCCGAAGCAGCCCAGTGCCCCAACATTGACTCCCATCAACTCCATGCCATCCTGGCGTGCCAGTCTTGGTTGCGGTCCCTCCTGAATGGATCGGCTGAACTTGCTGCGGCTCGAGGGCAAAGGCAGAAATGCCACCTAGCACGCCGGGCCGGAAACTGCTGCTCCTGAAAAGCCAGCACCCACGTGCCCCGCATCACACGGCCCCCGAAACGACCGTGGTAAGATAATTGAATTTGCAAAGCAGGGCTTGTGATGCCCACGGCTGGAGACATCAAGGCCCCCAGCGGACATCCCAGAGTGGATGCGAGCCGTTCGGCATGGTGGCAAAACAAAACGGTTCTGATCACCGGTGGGCTCGGCTTCATCGGCTCCAACCTGGCGATTCGCCTGGTTGAGCTGGGGGCACAAGTGACCTTGATCGATAGCCTCATTCCCGACTACGGCGGCAATTTGTTCAACATCAACGGCCTTGCAATGGCCGTGCACGTGAATCTCTCCGACATCCGCGACCGCTTCTCGATGGAAGTGCTGTTGCAGAACAAACAGGTGATTTTCAATCTGGCCGGGCAAACGAGCCACATGGATTCGATGCGGGATCCCCAGACCGATCTGGCCATCAACGGAGCCGCCCAGCTGAGCCTGCTTGAACAATGTCGAGCCGTGAATCCAACCGTCAGAATTGTTTTCGCTAGCACGCGCCAACTCTATGGACGCCCCCAATATCTGCCGGTTGACGAAGATCATCCGGTCGACCCAGTAGATGTGAACGGCATCAATAAGCTATCGGCAGAACTTTACCATCGGCTCTATCACAACGTTTATGGGCTCAGCACCAGTATTCTGAGGCTCACCAACACCATCGGCCCCCGCATGCGGATCCGCGATGCCCGCCAAACCTTTCTGGGTGTCTGGGTTCGCCAGTTGCTGGAAGGGGAGCCGATCGATGTATGGGGAGGTGAGCAGTTGCGCGATTTCAATGATGTTGATGATGTGGTGGATGCCCTGCTGATTGCTGGCGAACACGAAGGTCTCTCCCCATCCCCCTATAATCTGGGTTCCTCGGAAACGATCAGCCTGCTGGATCTCGCTCGGATGATGATCAGCATTCACGGAAAAGGCCACCTCAACATCCGCCCCTTCCCTGCCGATCGCAAGAAGATCGATATCGGCGACTACCACTCCTCCTACGCCCGTTACCAACAGGCCACCGGCTGGCAGCCAAGCCGCTCCCTAGCCCACACGCTGGAACGCACCCTGGCCTACTACGCCGAGCACCGCAACCACTACCTCTAAACCCTTCCCCCATGGCGGCCAGCGACCCCTTCAATTTTCCCCAGCAGGATCTCCATCGTCACGGCGGCTTGGTGCTCGATGCGATCGAGCGCATGCGCTCATCCGGTCAGTTGATCCTGGGGGAGGGGGTGACGCGCTTCGAGGAGGCCTTTGCCGCCTGGTTGGTGCTGGAGCGCACGCCCCCCGCCGTGGTGGGGGTGGCCAACGGCACCGATGCCCTGGAACTGGCCCTGCGGGGCTGCGGGATCGGCCCCGGTGATCGGGTGGTGATGCCGGCCCACACCGCCTACGCCACCACGGCCGCCGTGCTCCGGGTGGGAGCGGTGCCTCTGTTTGCCGACATCGCCGCCACGGGCCATGGGATCGCGTTGGATCACGTGCGCCAACTGCTGCAGGAGGCCGGCCCCAGGCCCAGGGCCCTGATTGCTGTGCACCTCTATGGGGAGGCCTGTGATCTGACGGAGCTGAAAGCCCTCTGCGACGAGCACGGCCTGGATCTGATCGAGGACTGCGCCCAGGCCTGCGGAACCCTGTACCGGGGCGAACCGGTGGGCAGCTGGGGACGCTTCGCCGCCTTCAGCTTCTACCCCACCAAGAATCTGGCCGCCTTCGGCGATGGCGGCGCCCTGGTGGTGAACCGGCCCGGGGATGTCGAAGCGGCAAGGCGCAGTCGCTTCTATGGCTGGGATGGGCGTAGGCAGGCCGTTCAATTCGGCGTGAACAGCCGGCTCGATGAACTGCAGGCCTGGGTGCTGCTCGGCAAGCTCGACCACCTCCGCAGCCAGATCGCCGATCGCCGCCAGGTGGCCCACTGGTACCGGGAACGCCTCCAGCACCTAGCTGGCCGCGGTGTGGTGCTGCCAACCGACGGCCCCGACTGGGAGCACAGCTACCACCTGTACGTGATCCAGCTGCCCTCCGATCAGCGCGACTGGCTGCTGGAGCAGGGCAGGTCCATGGGACTGCCGCTGGCGGTGCACTACCCGCTGGCTTGCCACCAGCAGCCCTATGTGAACGAACGCTTCGGCCCGCAGGCCGGGCTGCCCCGCACCGAGGAACGGCTCGGGCGAATCCTCAGCCTCCCCCTCCATCCCTACCTGGACGAACGGCAGATCGACGAGGTGTGCACCAGCTTCCTGGGCCTGGTTGCCCGGCTCGCCAGCGGCGCAGAACTGGCGGCGGCCGCGGGAGCTAGCTGATGCAGGAAGCGGAGTACCACGCCATGGCGGCCTTGGAAGAGCGCCACTGGTGGTATCGGAGCCTGCGCAGCCGGGTGCTGGCCCGGCTGGAAAGGGAATCCCGGCGTCTGGGGCGTCCCCTGGACGTGTTCGATGCCGGCTGCGGGACTGGAGGTCTGTTGCTGGTCCTAAAGGGCCAGCCCTGGATCGCCGAGGCCAGCGGCTGTGACAGTCATCCGGTGGCCCTCGCCTACGCCCGCTCCCGTGGCCTCACGGTGACCGATGCATCCGTGAACGATCTGGAGATTGGGTCGGGTCGCTTCGATGCCGTGCTCTCGATGGATGTGATCTATCACCGCGAGGTGAAACCGGCTGCTGCGATGGCGGCGATGGCCTCACGCCTCCGGCCGGGAGGCCTGTTGCTGCTGAACACGGCCGCCATGCCTTGCCTCTGGCGCGACCATGACCGCAGGGTGATGGGTGGGCGGCGCCTGCTGCCAGGCCCGCTGCGCCGGCTGGCGGCCGATGGGGGCTTGAAGGTGGAGCATCTCGGTTACTGGAACAGCTGGCTCACCCCCTTGCTCTGGCTGCAGGTGCGGCTGGAGGCCCTGGGCCCCTCAGAGGCGGCCTCCTCGGCCCAGGGGTCGGATGTGAAGCTGCCGCCGCCCTGGCTCAACCGGGCCCTGGTGATCCTGCTGCGGTTGGAGGAGCGCTGCGCCGGTATCGTTCCTCTGCCTTGGGGAAGCTCGCTGATGTTGAGCGCCCGCCGACCGGAGACCGCTGGGGCGCGGCAGAGCGAAAGAATGGTTGCGGAGGGATCCCGTGGCGCCTGAACCGATGACCGAAGCAGCACGGGTCCTGCAGCGCCTGGAGCCGCAGGATCGGCCTGAACTGAGCCTGGTGATCCCCCTTTACCGCAGCCGCAGCACCATCGACCTCCTGATCGATCGGCTCGAAGCCCTCAGGCCACCCTGCAGCTGGGAGCTGATCCTGGTAGACGACGGCAGCCCCGACAACACGGCCGAACGGGCCCGGGAACGCCTGCAACGCAGCCCCCTGCGGGGCCTGCTGATCTGCCACAGCCGCAACTACGGCGAACACCAGGCCGTGCTCAGCGGCTACCGCCACGCCAGAGGAATCCACATCGTGAATCTGGATGATGATCTCCAGAATCCGCCGGAAGAAGCGCTGAGACTTTGGCAGAAAGCCCGCGACGAAAACCTCGATGTGGTGTATGGCGATTATCGCCAGAAACAGCATGAAGGCTGGCGCAATCTCGGCAGTCGCTTCGCCAATCGCACAGCCAACTGGCTGCTTGATCTGCCTGATCGCTTCTATCTCTCCAGCTTTCGTTGCGTCTCCGGGCTGATTGCGCACAGGGTGGCGGATTACCAGGGTCCCTATCCCTACATTGACGGCCTCCTCTCGCAGTACACGCAACGGATCAGCAGCTTAAAGGTGCAGCACGACCGTCGCCTGGCCGGAGAAACGAACTATAATCTTCGCCGCCTGACTCGCCTCTGGCTGAATATCTTCACCAGCTTCTCGATCATGCCGCTGCGGCTGGCCACGCTTCTGGGGATTGTGATGGCCAGCATCGGGGCCGCCTCGCTAATCACCCTGGTTGCGCAGGCCCTGATCCAGGGGGAGACGGTGCAGGGCTGGCTCTCGATCATCTGCACGATCCTGATTTTTGGTGGCATCCAGTGCCTGCTGATTGGGATGCTGGGTGAGTATCTCGGGCGCATCTTCCTCACGGTCAGCGGCAAACCCCAGTCCTTTCTGCGCAGTGTCGAGGCGATCGAAGCCCTCCGCCCCCGATGAGTGCTCTTCGCTTCCTGCTGGTGGGTGCCCTGGGTGAGCTCACCTACCTGGCCCTGTTCGCAATCGCCAGCCGCGCAGGCCTCGGCAACCTGGCGTCCATCAGCCTAGCGGGCGGAATCTGCACCGTCCTGAATGGCATCCTGCATGCCCGCATCAGCTTCCGGGTGCGGTTCCGCTGGGCTCTCCTGCGGGACTACATGGCGGTGCAACTGCTCTGCCTGTCCGTGGCCCTCGGAGCCGGCGCCCTGATGGAGAGAGTCGGCTTCGAGCCACCGGTGATCGCCGTGACGACCATGGTGTTCTGGGCTGGAACATCCTTCCTGCTCACCCGCTGGCGCTTCCGCCAGGCCGAGTGAGACCGGGCGTCGTCGACTGGTGGTCGGGGCAGGCAGACTGAATCGATGGTTACCAGTGCACAACCGTCCGCCGGCGGGGGCAAGGCCGTCAGCCAGCCCCCCCAGGCGCTTCCCACAACAGCTGCAGTGATCGCCGCGGCCGATCCCTGCGTGCATTGCGGCTTCTGCCTTCCCACCTGCGCCAGCTACCGGGTGCTGGCCACGGAGATGGATTCGCCCCGGGGTCGCATCCACACCCTCAAGGCGATCGAGGCTGGCCATCTCGTCCTCGATGCCACCGTGGCGAGCCATTTCGACACCTGCCTGGGCTGTTTTGCCTGTGTCACCGCCTGCCCCTCGGGCGTCCGCTACGACCAGTTGATCGAGGCCACCCGGCCGAAGCTCAATGCCCCCGAGCTGCGCACGCCAGCCCAGCGGGCCTTCCGCCGCCTGCTGTTCAGCCTGCTGCCCTATCCCAATCGCCTGCGGGCGGTGCTCACCCCTCTCCGGGCCTACGCGGGCACGCCCCTGCAGGCCCTGGCGCGCCGCAGCGGCCTCACCCGGCTGTTCGGCCCCCAGGTGGAGGCACTGGAGAGCCTGCTGCCCCCCCTAGCCCCGGAGGCCTTCCGCGACACCCTGCCCGTGGTGGTGCCAGCCGAAGGAGAACGGCGCTACCGGGTGGGGCTGGTGCTGGGCTGCGTGCAGCGGCTCTTTGATCCGGCCGTCAATGCGGCGGCAATCCGGGTGCTGAGCGCCAATGGCATCGAGGTGGTGATCCCCCCCGACCAGGGCTGCTGCGGAGCCGTGACCCATCACCAGGGCGAACTGATGCAGACCTGCGAGCTCGCCACCGACCTGATGGCCTCCTTCGCGGCGGTGATCGGCGAGGGCCGGCCGGCGGGTCCTGAACCCCTGGATGCGGTGCTGGTGGCCGCCTCCGGCTGCGGCCACACCCTCAAGCACTACGGCGAGATCCTCGCAGCCGGGTCCTCCGAGGCCGGCGCTCCCCCTTCGGAAGCCAGCACCCCGAACGCCGCCCCAGCCGGGTCGAGCCCACCGCCCGGCGTTCCGGCAGGTGCCTCCCACCCTCCGATCCCCAGCACCGGCACACCAGAGCGGGCGACCGCCTTCGCCCACCAAGTGGCCGACATACAGGAGTTCCTGGATCGGGTGGGGCCCAGCGAAGCCTTCCGCGCTGCCCTCCAACCGCTCCGCCACGCCGATGGCAGCCCCGCCACCACGGAAAGACCCCTACGGCTGGCCTACCACGACGCCTGCCACATGCTCCACGGCCAGGGGCTGCGCGAGCAACCGCGCTCCCTGCTGCGCTCCATCCCCCACGTACGCCTGGTGGAGGCCATCGAGGCCGGGGTGTGCTGCGGCAGCGCCGGCATCTACAACCTGGTGCAGCCTGAGGAGGCCGCCGAACTGGGACGAATCAAGGCGGCGGATCTTTCCGGCACCGGCGCCGACCTGGCCGTGAGCGCCAACATCGGCTGCACGCTCCAGATCCGCAGCCACATGGAGAGCACCCCGAGGCCAATCCCCGTGCTCCACCCGGTGCAACTCCTGCAGCGCAGCCTCGAGGGGGGTTGAAGGGCGGCGTCGCTGCTGCTGCAGGAGGGCCCCGAAGCGGAGCTGGCGCTGCTGGTGCGGGATACGGGAATCGGCATGGATCCCCAGCAGCTGGCCCTGCTGCCGGGCAAGGAGGGGATGGTGCCTGGGGGAAATGGAGATCGGCAGCCGCCCCGGCAGGGCACCACCATCACCGTGCCCTGAGAGCTGGGGGAAAGGGGCGGTTCGATGGCATCGCCGCCGGCAGCTTCGGCGTCGCCGGCGTGAAGGGGTTCGGGCATCGGAGCGGAGCGGGCCCGGCCGCCCCCTTCAGACCACGCCCTCGAGGCGCTGCCAAAGCCGCACCAGGGTGTCGGCCTCACCGAGATTGCCCGGCACCGTGACCAGGGGCAGGGCCTCAATCCCCTGCAACCGCGCGGGAGCCGTGCCGGTGGATTCGGCCGCTGGCACCAGCACCAGGGAGAGCCCCGGCTGCAGCTGCCCCTGGAGTTCCACCCAGGCAAGTCCCAGCCCTTCAGCCAGCAGGGTGTGGCTGGTGATGCCTCCCTTGCTGATCAGGTAGCCCAGCTCCGGCGCCAACCGGGCCGCCACCCGAGCCATGGCGGCGGCCAGGGCCTGCCCCAGCGCCCGCCGCTCAGCGGCGTGCCGGCAAAGCAGCTCGCCGCGGCTGGTGTACAGCACCGGCGTGCGGCCCACCGCCAGCAGATCCCGCAGCCGCTCCAACCACTCCTGCTCCAGGGAGGCCAGCAGCTTGTCGGGCAGGGGCCCCTCCAGCACCCGATGGACGCGGGCCACGGGCACCTCCACTCCGCCGCAGCCAGGCTCGGCCAGCAGGTTGGCGAGCTGGGCATCAGCCAGGGGCACATGGGAGCCCACCAACACGAGCCCCGGCCGTCGCCCCCCAGCGGGGCCGGGGCGGCAGAGGGCAGCCAGGCCCTGGGCATCAAGGGGCTGGGGCGGCAGCGCCACCAGCCCATTGAGGAGGCTGGCGGCGCTCTGGAACAGGAAGCGCCGCGGCGGATCCTGGGAACCGGCCACCAGCTCCCGCACCACCGCCCCGAAGGCGGCCAGGTGGGCGGGGCGTTCCGCATCCACCACCACCAGCGGGTTCCCCGCCAGCGCCTCCAGCCGCTGCCGCAGGGCCCGCTGGGCCGCCGCCGTCGGCTCCAGCTCCGCCAGGGCGAGGAGCTGCACCGCCGCCGCCGCAATGCGGCCGCCGCTCTTCTCCTGGGCCCAGGCGGCTAGGTCACTGGTGCCGTAGCCGAAGAAGGTGTCGCGGGCGAAGGCGCTGTGGTGCACCGGCTCGCCCTGCAAGAAATGCTCCCCGTCCACCGTGGTGCGCCCCCCCTCCAGAAAGGCGGGCGCCAAGAAGGTGGCCTCGAAGGGGCCCAGCTCCTGGTCGATCACCTCCACCTCCAACGGGAAGTGGCCCCGCAGGGTGGAATCGCCGCGGCTCACCACTAGCCAGCGGTCGATCACGCCGGCCTGCCGGGCCTCCGCCAGAGCGGGCACCAGGGCCCGGCAGATCTCGCGCACCCGCCGGCGGGCCGCCTCGGGATCGAGGGCGCGGGTGTTGGCGAGCAGGAAGAGCAGGGGGGAGGAATGGCGCAGGCCGGCCGCCAGGGTGGGGGTATCCCAGCGGAGCAGCAACGGCGCGCTGTGCACCGTCTGGGAGCCGGTGGGGTCGTCGTCGAAGACGATCACCTTGAGCCGTGGGGGCGGAGGCGGCCCGGGCGTGCCGGGTGGGAAGGAGAAAGGCTCGCTGGGGAGCTCAACCATGGAAGGGGCAGGGACGCAGCCGGCAACCAGGCCCCAGGAGGGCGGTCGCCATGGCACCATCGTGCCGTGATCCGTCCTGAGCCTGGGGAACTGCAGGAGCTGGTGCGGGAGCTGCACCGGCAGGGAACCCCCTGGCTGCCCGCCGGCCTCGCCAGCCGACTCGATTGGGGAGCCACGGTGCCCCCCTGCACGGTGGTGAGCTGCGGCGCCCTGAGCGGCATCCGCGAGCACAGCCCCGGCGACTTCACGGTCACGGTGGGAGCGGGCACCCCCCTGGAGGAGCTGCAGGAGGCCCTGGCGCCCCACCGGCAGTGGCTGGCTCTCGATCCACCCTTTGAAACCGGTCCGCCGGCGATCCCTGGAACCGGCCCAGGCCAGCTCGCAGCCCAGGGCCAGGGCCAAGGGAGCATTGGCGGCCTGGTGGCCCGGGGCCTGGCCGGGGGCTATCGCGAGCGCTACTTGGGCGTGCGGGATCAACTGATCGGCCTGCGCCTGCTGCGGGCCGACGGCGTGGAGGCGATGGCCGGCGGCAAGGTGGTGAAGAACGTGGCCGGCTACGACCTGATGCGGCTTCTGTGCGGCAGCTGGGGCAGCCTCGGCCTGATCACCGAAGTCACCCTGCGCACGCTTCCCCTACCGCCCCAGCGGCGGGGACTGCTGCTGAGCGGCCCCGCAGCGGCCCTGATGGCCTGGAGCTCCGCATTACTGCGCTCCGGGATCACGCCCGAGCGCCTCGATCTCTGGAGCCCGGCCCTGGCGGCTGCAGCCGGCCAGGAACCGGCACCGCTGCTGCTGGTGGGTCTGGCCAGCGTCAGCGCCGCAAACCTCGAAGCCCAGCTGGCGTCCCTGGCGGAAGGCTTCGGCGGAGCCGGCGGCAGGGCCATGCGCAGCTGCAGCGCCAGCGAGCTGGCTAGCCTGCTGGCGTTGGGCCGCCAGGCCCAGGCGGACCAGCCGGCGGCAGCCGATGTCCGGGCCGCCACCGGCTCCCCAGAGCCGGATCCGGCCGCCTGGCTGCTGCGGCTCGGCGTGAGCCCCGACCGGGGCGCCGATCTGCTGGCCCACCCGCTCCTGGCCGAGCGGCCGGTGAATCTGGCCGCCGGCAGCGGCCTGGCCCTGACCTGGGCCGATGCCGGGCTACCGCCGGAGCGGGTGCAGGAGCTGCGGCTCCACTGCCGAGACCTCGGCGGGCACCTCACCGTGCTGCGCCGTCCGGCCAGCGCCGACCCGGCAGCCGCGGCGGCCCTGCCGGCCTGGGAGGACGCCCCTTCCCGGCCGATGATCGAGGCGATCAAGGCCCGCTTTGACCCGAAGCACCAACTGGCCCCTGGCCGTTTGCCGGGCGTTGCGCGGCTCGAGCTAGCCCCCGCCTGAAGGCGATCCCTAGGCCAACGTCTCGACCCGATAGCGGCAGTGGAGGTCGAGGCTCTCGCCGGGCGCCAGCAGCAAGCGCCGATCGCCACTCAACAGCGCTTGGCGGGGAGCCGTCCAGGGTTCGAGGCACACCATCGGCCGGGGCGGTTCCGTCCACACCACCACGCAATCGAAGGGAGCGGCGGTCTCCAGGGTGAGGGCCAGGCCCGCCGCCGGATCCACCAGGCGGACCGGGCCGGAATCGGCACAGAAGAGGTCCACGCCCTGCCCCAGCCGCACGAGTTGTTCGGCCGTGGCGGCCGGGGCCATCGTGAGGTGGTCGGTGCAGCGCTCCGGAAGCCCCTCGATCCGCACCGCGCCCAGACCAGCCACAGCGAAATAGGGATGGAGCCCGAAGCTGAAGGGCATGGCGGCATGCCCGGGCTCGCCGCCGTGGTGGATGCGGGCCGTGATCGCCAGGGCGGCGGGCTCCAGGCGAAATTCCAGGCTCAGGCGGAAGGGGAAGGGGAAATGGGGCCGGGTGGCAGGGCCATCACCCAGCTCCATCGCCACGCCGGTGCCATCGGCCAAGGGCTCCAGGCTCCAGGGCAGATCCCGGGCGAACCCGTGCTGGCGCAGCGGATAGGAGCCCCCCGGCAGAGAAAGCTGATCACCGGGCAGATTGCCGCAGATCGGGAAGAGCACCGGGATGCCGCCCCGCACCGAGAGGGCGGGATCGGCGAAGCGGTTGGAATCTAGATAGAGGATCTCGCGGCCGCCGCAGCGCCAGCCCGTCAGCAGCCCGCCCCGCTTAGGCACCAGCTGCAGCTGATCACCGCTGGCCGGATCCTCGAAGATGCAGTGGGGCCAGGGCTCGCTGATCTGCCGCAGGGACATGGAAAAAGGGTGATGGCTCTGGATCGACCGTACCTGCGCGACCCGTGCCGACTGGCCCCGCTCAGGACACCGCCGCAGACCCAAGCCCCTCCAACCACCGCAGCATCTCGGCGTTCACCCGTTCGGGCACCTCATCGTGGGGGCAGTGGCCCGCCTCCAGCACCACCTCGCTGGCCGCCGGGGCATGGCGCTGGAAGGCGGCGCGGCGGCCGGGGGCATTGATCCAGGGATCACGGATACCCCACACCAACAGCAGGGGGCTGCGTAGCTGGGTGAAGAGATCGTCGAGGGGCTCACCGCTGGGGATGTCGAACACGGTGCGGAACACCCCGAAGGCCCCCGGATCCCGCGACGGGGCCAGGATTGCCTGCACCAACTCCTCATCGACGTTGGTGCGATCCACATACACCTGGTTGAGGGTGCGGCGGATCGTGGCGGGGCGGCGCAGGTTCTCGAAGAGCAGGCGCTGCAGCACCGGACTCTTCAGCAACGCCCCGCCGATCGTGCGGCGGGCGATCGACCCCCAGCCAGTGGGAGGTTGCTGGTCCTCGCGGAAGGGGCCGGCGGCGTTGAGCAGCGCCACCCCGGCCGCCCGTTCCCCCAGGGCGGCGCCGGCCGCCAGAGCTGCATAGCCCCCGAGGGAATTGCCCACCAACACCGTGGGGCGGCCGATCCGCTCCTCCACATAGGCCGCGAGCTGGTCGCGCCAGAGGGCGCCGCCATAGGGCAGGCCGGCGGGCTTGGCGCTGCGGCCAAAGCCCAGGAGATCGAGGGCATGCACTTCATGCCGTTGGGCCAGCACCGGAATGTTGTGGCGCCAATGATCGGTGGAGGCGCCGAAGCCATGCACCAGCAGGATCGCCGGCCCCTCGGGGCTCGCCGGCGCCGCCCGCAGCGCATGCACGGCGTGGCCGCGGTAGCTCCAGGGCTCGATCGCGCCGCGACCGGTGGTCGGCGGTGGCGAGGCCTCCGGTACCTCCGCCTCAGCCGCCCCCGCCCCGGCAGCGCCCACCACCAGGCGGCCCGCATCAGCTTGGGTCGCCGTGGCCGCCGCCACGGCAGCTGAACCTGGCTGCGCCGCTGAACCTGTCTGAGCCGACCCCATCCAAGCCCTCTTCATCGTGAGGCTGATGCTAGGAACGGCATCACGACCACCGCCTGCCGTTCCGGCCGCGGCTGAATGCCTCCCGCCGATGCCCCTCTCCGACGCCCTCGCCGACTGGCGCTCCCTGCTACCGGGCATCGCCATCTGGGCCCTGGCCCTCTACGTGCCCCTGAGCCTGCAGCTAGGCCGGCTGGAGGAAGGATTGGCCTCAGGACCGCTGGCCGGTGGCGGCAGCGAAGTGGTTCTGGTGATCGGCAGCCTGCTCCTGGCCCTGGTGGCGGGGCTGGCGGTGGACCTGCTTCTGGGCTGGACCCTGGGTCCAGGCTGGGCCTCGAGCCTGGGGGTACTGGCGGCGCTTTGGGGACCCTTCCTGGCCCTGGCCTCCCGCAAGGAAGGCTGACGCCCAGCAGCCAAAATCTCAATCCCGGCGGCTACCTCCAGTCGAGCCAGGGCAAGTGGGGCACGATCGCAGGGGTGGCGGCCCGATAGGCGCGATAGCCGGGATACACAATCAGCAGGGAGCTCTCCTCCCGCCGCGCCTTGCCCCCCAGCAAGGCCGCCAGGCCCAGCAGCAGCCCCAGATGGAGCAGGCTGCCCAGCAGCAGGGCCATGCCGGCGGCCCCAAGCAGGATCTGGCGGTAGAGGGGATGGCGGCAGCGGGCATAGGGCCCCTCGGTGACCAAGGCAGCGCCGGGCATCGGCTCGGGCAGGGGCGTGAGGCTGGCGCCGAGCTGCAGCAACGAGCGGACGGCTCCCACCAGGGCGAGCAGCACCAACGCCCCCCCGGCCAGACGAAGCGCCAGCGGCCAGGTCAGGCCGAGGGCCACCGGAGCCGGCCAAGCGGGCAGCAGCAGGGCGGCGATCAACAGCAGCTGGGCGACCAGCCACCATTCGCCGCGGCGGTTGTCGCGCCAGCCGGCGAGGGTGAAACCCCAGCGGCGCAGCAGGTCCCGGCTGCCGTCTTCAGAGGGGTTGCTCGACAACACCGGTCTCCGGGGTGGAGAGCACCAGTCTGAGCAGGATCGGGGCCAGGAAGGTGGTGCCGATCACCATCAGCAAGATGGCGGCCTCGAGGGCCGGCGTGAGGATGCCGGCCTGGCTGCCGAGGCCCAGGAAGATCAGGCCCACCTCGCCGCGGGGCAGCATGCCCAGGCCCACCACCAGCCGCCGGGTGGGTGCGGCACTCCAGTAGCTCCAGCCGGCCGCCAGCTTGCCCACCACCGCCACCGCCAGCAGGAAGGCGGCCACCACCAGGCCCTCCCGGTTGGCGGGATCGAGGGGGTTCAGCACCGAGAGATCCATGCCGGTGCCGATCAGCACGAAGAACACGGTGGCGAAGAGGGCCACCAGGGGCTTCACCGTTTCCTGGATCGCCTCGGTGTGGCGCGAGCGGCTGAGGATCAGACCGGCGGCGAAGGCCCCCAGGGCGGCCTCCAGACCGATCGCCTGGGCCGAGAAGCAGCAGAGGATGAGCACCACGAAGCCCGCCACCACCACCTCGCCGGGGGCCTTGAGGCGGTCGAGCACCCAGTCGAAAGCGGGGGCGGCTCTGCTGCTCAGCCAGAGGGCGGCCGCCACAAACGCCACGGCGGCCACCACCAGCTTCAGGATCGGCGCCAGGGCAAAGGAGTCGCCGCTGGCCAGGCTCACCACCACCGCCAGGATCACGATGCCGAGGATGTCATCGAGCACGGCAGCGCCGATCACGATCTGGCCCTCGCGGGTGCGCAGCCAGCCCAGCTCGCCAAACACGCTGGCGGTGATGCCGATGCTGGTGGCGGTCATGGCGGCCCCGGCGAAAACCGCCAGCACCAGCGGTACGTGGAATAGCAGATGCAGGCCGAGGGTGCCGAGGGCGAAGGGAAGCACCACTCCGGTCACCGCCACGGTGGTGGCCTGCAGACCCACCGCCACCAGCTCATCGAGCTCGCTCTCGAGGCCGGTGAGGAAGAGCAGGGCATACAGCCCCAGCAGCGACACCTGCTGAAGACCCGGGAAGCTCTCGTTGTAAACGCTTTGCACCAGGTCCGGGGTGGCGCCGGAGAAGGCGGCCACCAGGTCCAATAGCCAGTGGTTGAGCCGGGCGCCGCTATCCGGCGGGATCAGCAGGTGAAAGCCCGACACCCCGATCAGCACCCCAGCCAGCAGCTCCCCGAGGATGGTGGGCAGCTGCAACCGCACCATCACCTCGGCGAGGGTGCGGGCAGCCAGGAAGATCACCAGGAAGCGGCCCACCTGGATCAGGGTTTCCGCCACCTCCAGGCTGTGGTTACTGATCGAGCCAGGGTCGGCCTGGAGCAACCAGGCGGGCCACGCCATCAGCAGGGAGGAACCCAAGGCAGGCGGCACGAGGGCTGGCCACGCCAACACCGGAACGAGGGCAGCGAGGCTGAAAACCGGATGCAACAACGCGGGCAGCACGGGCAGAACGTCGAAAGCCAACAAGCTCTCCGCGGGAGCTGTTGGGCGGAATGCAGCAGACCCTAGGGCGGCCCTGCGGCGTGTTTGCTTCCTGATCTGGGTGCAACGAACTGGTGCGACAACGGCAGCCACCGCTACGGTCTTGCAAGGCGCCTTATGGCACGCGCCGATCCCCACGCGGCCCCCGCAGGAGAGCGCCATGACCACCGCCGAACCCCGCCGCCGCACCCTGCGCCTTCCCACGCCGGGCTGCTACGCCGATCCCGACCGCAGCGGCCTGATGGCCGATGACGTGTTCGACGGCATGACCGAGCACCTCTTTTACACGCTCGGCAAGCTCGCCCCCGCGGCCAGCCGTCACGACCTCTACATGGCGCTCAGCTACGCCGTGCGCGACCGCCTGATGACCCGGTACCTGGCCGGCATCGAGGCGATCAACGCCACCCCCACCCGGGTGGTGGCCTATCTCTCGGCCGAATTCCTGATCGGCCCGCAGCTGGGCAACAACCTGCTGATGCTCGGCATCCGCGATGAAGCGGCCGAGGCCCTGCGCCGCTTCGGGGTGGCCGACCTCGACGAGATCCTCGAGGTGGAAGAAGAACCGGGGCTGGGCAATGGCGGCCTAGGCAGGCTGGCGGCCTGCTTCCTGGAATCGCTGGCCTCGCTGGAGATCCCGGCCACTGGCTATGGCATCCGCTATGAGTTCGGCATCTTCGACCAGCTGATCCGCGACGGCTGGCAGGTGGAGATCACCGATAAGTGGCTCAAGGGCGGCTGGCCCTGGGAGATCCCCCACCCCGACCAGTCCTGCTTCGTGGGCTTCGGCGGCCGCACCGAGAGCTACCGCGATGAAAAAGGCGCCTACCGGGTGCGCTGGATCCCGTCCGAGCACGCCATCGGTGTGCCCCACGACGTGCCAGTGCTGGGCTACCGGGTGAACACCTGCGACCGGCTGCGGTTGTGGCGAGCCGATGCCACCGAGAGCTTCGATTTCTACGCCTTCAACATCGGCGATTACTACGGCGCCGTGGAAGAGAAGGTGGGCTCCGAAACCCTCTCCAAGGTGCTCTATCCCAACGACGGCACCGACGAGGGCCGGCGGCTGCGGCTGAAGCAGCAGCACTTCTTTGTGAGCTGCTCCCTGCAGGACATGCTCCGCAGCCTCGACCACCGGGGCATCCCAGTTCAGGAGTTCCCGGACCACTGGGCGGTGCAGCTCAATGACACCCACCCGGCCATTGCCGTGGCGGAGCTGATGCGGCTCCTGATCGACGACAAGCACCTAGATTGGGAGGACGCCTGGGACATCACCAGCCAGGCCCTCTCGTACACCAACCACACCCTGCTGCCAGAAGCCCTGGAGAAATGGGGCGTGGATCTGTTCAGCAACCTGCTGCCACGCCACTACGAACTGATCTGCGAGATCAACCGCCGCTTCCTGCAGCAGGTGCGCCTGAAGTACCCGGGCAACGACCAGATCCTGCGCAAGGTGTCGATCATCGATGAAGAGGGCCGCAAGACGGTGCGCATGGCCCACCTGGCCACGATCGCCAGCCACCATGTGAACGGGGTGGCCGCCCTGCACAGCGACCTGGTGAAGAGTGAACTCTTCCCGGAATTCGCGGCGATCTGGCCCGAGAAGTTCACCAATGTCACTAATGGCGTCACGCCGCGGCGCTGGGTGGCCCTGGCCAACCCACGCCTTTCGGCCCTGCTGAATGAGGCGGTGGGACCCGACTGGGTCAGCGACCTCGACCAGCTGCGCCAGCTGGAGCGCTTCGCCGATGACGCGGGCTTCTTGGAGCGCTGGGAGAGCACCAAGCTCAACGTGAAGCAGCACCTCAGCAACTACATCCATCGCCACACCGGCGTACCGGTGGATCCGCAGTCGCTGTTCGATGTGCAGGTGAAGCGCATCCATGAATACAAGCGCCAGCACCTCAATGCCCTGCAGGTGGTGGCCCAGTACCTGCGGATCAAAAACGGCGATACCAGCGGCATGGCGCCGCGCACAGTGATCTTCGGCGGCAAGGCGGCACCGGGATACGCGATGGCGAAGCTGATCATCCGCTTCATCAATGGCGTGGCCGACATGGTGAACGCCGATCCGGACACCGAAGGCCTGCTGAAGGTGGTGTTCCTGGCCGACTACAACGTGAAGCTGGGCGAGCGGGTGTATCCGGCCGCCGACCTCTCCGAGCAGATCTCCACCGCCGGCATGGAGGCCTCCGGCACGGGCAACATGAAATTCGCCATGAATGGCGCCCTCACGATCGGCACCCTTGATGGGGCGAATGTGGAGATCCGCGAGCAGGTGGGCGCCGAGAACTTCTTCCTGTTCGGCAAGACCACCGACCAGATCGCGGCCCTGAAGGAGGAGGGCTACCGGCCCTGGGAGCTGATCCCCACCCTGGAGGCCATGCCCGAGGTGCTGCGGCTGATCGAGCAGGGCCATTTCAGCAATGGCGATGGCGAGATGTTCCGGCCGCTGCTCCAGAACCTCACCGGCGACGACCGCTTCTTCGTGTTGGCCGACTTCGCCGACTACATGCGCGCCCAAGCTGAGGTGGGCCAGGCTTGGAGCGACCGGGGCCGCTGGAATCGGATGTCGCTGCTGAACACCGCCCGCACCGGCTTCTTCTCCTCCGATCGTTCGATCCGCGACTACGCCAGCCGGATCTGGAAGGCGGAGCCGTTCCCAGTCACGATCACTTGCGAGCTCGACGAGTGATGGGTAGGCCCCTGGGATCTCAGCGCCTGGGATCTCAGCCCACCGAATCCTTGAATCACTCGCTTCGCCATCACGAGCTTCGGCCCTGCCCTGGCAGGGCCGGGCCCGCTAGTTGATCCGCTAGCTAGGCGCGTGGTTTAGCCCCGGTCGGGAAGATCAGGGGTCTGGTGCAGCAGGCGGTTGAGCCGCAGGCGATCGGCATTGAGGGGATCGGGGGCCAGTTCACCGGCCACTTCGCGAAACTTCTGCTCCACCTCTTCGGGCACCCGCACATCAAAGATGCGCTCCATCAGAACCTCGATGGAGAACAGGTGAGCGTTGATGTTCTCCAGGTCAGCCATCGCCTGCTGCATGGCATCGGCCTCGGCACCGGCGGCGGCGAGACCCCGCCCCGCATCAGGGGGTGGGGCTCCAGCGGCCCGGGCCCCCTCGGGGGCGGGCGGCTCAGCATCGCCATACTGCTTTTGAAGCTCCTCCAGCACCCGTCCCGCCAGGGTGCGGAAGGATTGGAGGGAGGCCCAGTTCAGCTCCTGCTGCTGCCGGAGACTGGAGTTCTCCCGGATCAGCCGGTCGTGTTCTCGATAGAACCGCTGGCAATCAGGGCATTGGCAGGGCTCTTCAGGCACCGCTTCCCTTGTGCATTGGTTCCCATCATGGCACCGAACCCGGAGGGCTGGTGCCGCCTCCCCTCTGGCTGGCCATCAACTGAGCCAGCCATCGTCGGCGCCAAGAGCCATTCGCCCCCTCAGCCGTGGACGCCAGCGACAAGCTCTTCTACTGGCTGTTCCAGGACTCGAAGCCCAAATGGCGGCCGATCCTGGCTTCCTGCTGCGGCTGTATGCCAAAACCGGGCGGTTGCTGCAGCAACAGGATCGCCAGGGCCGGCCGATCCGCCACTGGCGGGCGGTAGTGATCTGCCCCTCGCGGGAGCTTCATTTCGGAGACCCCACGCCAGTGCAGGAGTTTGTGCACGAAAGGCTGGTGTGGATTGAACTGGCGCACGAATGCTTGCCGCAAACGGCGCCACCCCTGCTGAGGGCCCTTGGCATGCTGCTGTTGACGGAAGAGCAGCTGCCCGATTGCTCGAAGGCGATCCGAGCCGAAGTCGCCGGCACCAGCCTCGATGCCGAGATCGACGATGTGATCGCCGCTATCCTGGCGGCACGCTTCAGCGGCCGCAGCGTTCCGAGATCAGCGCCATGGAACGTCTCAGGCCGCCAGCGGGCCGCCCGGGTTCTCGAGGTCGTCGAGGGGGTCATCCCGATCGTTGTCTTCGACTTGGGCAGGAAGAGGAATCTCGATCGAGGTCACCACAGTGATCACATCGCGCAGACGCATCGCATCGGCGAACCAGCCCATCGCCTGCTCCACATCGCCGCGACGCTCAGCATCGGAGGCCTGCTCCTCATGGGCCTCGGCTAGCAGGGCCAGCCAGCAGAGGGTGCGGGCCTGCACCACCGAGAGATCAAGCTCATCGAGCTGGCTCTCGGCGATCCGCTCGCTCTCCTGCTGCACCAGCAACCGCAGCCGCAGGTCGTGGAGGTGGGTCATCCGGCCTGGGTGCGCTGCAACCACGCTACCCACAGTGTGCCATCTTGGAAAGGCGCCAGGGATGGAGCCTGGCGACAGGCAGCTGGCGATCCAAACGAAACCATGCCCGTGCCGCAGCTCTCAGGGATCAAACCTCACCCTTGCCCCGGCAGACGGCAGCTTCAGTTACACGTACAAGGCAGCCTTGTATATTTCAGTGCCTGGACAAGCTTTTGTGAATTTTTCAACTGGGGGTTTTGACTTCACAAACCAACCCGACTCAAAGATTCTCTAAGGACTTGGATGTTGCCGGTACATGTACGTCATGGCATCCAGAGACAACGCAACCACCAGACCTGGTAACATTGTCAATTTCGCGTCCAACTAAATTGGTCCCATTACATTCACCAGCACTGTCACCCGCGAGGCAGGCCGAGTTGATGTGATCACCGATTCTCTTTCACAGAGGTTTGGCGACG
Source organism: Cyanobium sp. (assembly GCA_040399305.1). Lineage (GTDB taxonomy): Bacteria > Cyanobacteriota > Cyanobacteriia > PCC-6307 > Cyanobiaceae > Cyanobium. The sequence goes on along the minus strand of JBBASH010000002.1, from coordinate 11,282 downwards.
AAGTCCCTGGTCCTCTGCCACTCCTGGATGCTGGTGCTGCATTTGGCTTCTCCCGCCGTCTTCGCAGCCGCCTCAAGCAAGTTGCCTGATCGAATCTGATCATTCGAAATTCATAAAAACTCCCTGAAAGGAGTTTTTATGCCATACTGATCTGGGGTCAGGACAACGGCAGGCGACACTCTGGAAAGCCGGGTCGCTATATCTTGCCCTAGGAGGATGGACATTGATCCAATCCGCCGCTTCCTCATTTATCTTTACTATTTTTCCCCAAAAACTTGGCCAGCCTGTCTGGCAGCTAAACGCCATCAGCACACTGCCTGGTTCCTCCACCAACATTCTGATTGGATCGCTGCTGATCTCCATGGCCAGGCTATTCAATCCCAACCGATTCTCAGCTCAAAAGAATGCAGCCTTCATCCACAAGTTGGCGGGATTGCTTGCTGTGGTGATGTTGATTCTAATTCCCTTCAACCTGTTCGCCGGATCCAGAGCGATCAAGGCCAAGGAAGCTGCCAGCAAGATCTCACTCAAAGAATGGAAGAAACAGCCAAGAGCCTTTCAATCACTGGCTTCGGAAGCGGATATCCGAAGCTGGGCCGCATCCCTGCCGGAACCCCCTTTGCTACCAGAGGTTATTGATGCCCCCTTCCCTGTGATCAAGAATCGGATGATCAATAACCTCACGGGCAAGGTCAACTCCGTGCAGAACCAAATTGTGCACAATTTTCGAGGACAATAGGTCGGCTTCCTTCCCGATTTTGCTCGCAACTCAATTCAGGGCCTGCTCATGGCCATGGCCTTCTCAGCCTCAGCTCCGATGGCAGCGGGCGCACCATCCTTATTTCAATCTTCCGCAACTTGAGGGGACTCGGCCCGGATCAAACATCCTGAATCTGCGCCTGGAACGGGGCTGGCGGGACTCGAACCCACGACCTACGGTTTAGGAAACCGTCGCTCTATCCGGCTGAGCTACAGCCCCACAGCAGCCAGCCTATCGCCAGCGGTGGCCCTACCTCCAGCGGCCGGCCCGGCTTTCTGGCATCCGGCTCCCAGCCGGCTAGGTAATCTGATCCCTGGAAAGCAGCCGAGGTGATCGCGATCGGTGGAGCGTTGCCAGGGCTTCGGCCCAGGGTGCGATCCGGCCGGTTGAGGAAAGTCCGGGCTCCCCGATGGCCAGGCCTGCCGGGTAATGCCCGGTGCGGGCGACCGTGAGGACAGTGCCACAGAAACACACCGCCGATGGCGGCCTGCGGGCCACGGCTCGACGGCCGCACAGGCAAGGGTGCAAAGGTGCGGTAAGAGCGCACCAGCGGCATCGAGAGGTGCCGGCTCGGTAAACCCCGGCCAGGAGCAAGGCCAGGGCTTCGGCCCGCGGAACAAGGGTTGGCCATCTTCCCGTTCCGTTCCCCCAGTGCCGCTAGAGGCCGCCGGTAACGGCGGTCACAGACAGATGGTCACCCCCGCCGCCAGGCCCCCGGGCCCGGCAGCGGTGAACAGAACCCGGCTTATGTGCTGCTTTCCACCCCTTTGATCCTGTTGATTCGATGCGGCCCTGCTCGGGAGGCCAGGCTGGGTTCCTGCCATCTGCTCTGTGTTCGCAACCACGCCCGGTCGCACCGCGATAGACCGCCGTGGCGCCCGCTTCAGGCGTTCGCTGCTCCTGCCTCAGTCTTCGCTCCAGGCTTCCTGCATCGATAGGTCGAGGGCACGCGCCATGGTGAGGAGCACCTGCCGCACCACCTCAGGGGCGTCCGGCCGATCGGCCCCTGCAGCTGCTCACTCAGCACCGTGGTGGGCAGCCAGCTCATGGCGAAACTGCTTCTCTCCAGGCCACTCCCCTCATCGGGGCTGAGCGGCACCGCCAAGGGATGGGCCTCCAGCCGGGGATCACTGCTGATCGGCACCACCACCCAGCGCTCCAGCACAGCAGTGGCTGCATCGGGAGCGATCACGATCACCGGCCTGGCCTTGGCATCGCCCAGGCTCCGGTTGCGGGCCCAGCGATAGATCCGCCCACGCTCAGCCATCGAGACCCTGGAGCACAGCCGTGCCCATGGCTGCCCCATCGGCCATGGCGTGGTCGAGATCGCCCCCCTGGATCAGAGCCAACTGGCCATAGGCCTCCTGGAGGCGCTCCAGTTCCCGGCGGCGCAGCCAGAGCTGAATGGCCTCCGTCACCGACGCCGAGCGGTTGCCACCCTGGGCATCCAGGGCGGCGAGAAGCTCCTCATCTAGAGACACACTGATCGAACGGGTGGCCATGGTCCTGGCAACCTTGCTGTCAGGAATCTTAATGGGGTTGGCGGCCACGATTCCCTGCCGGTAGAAGCTTTGCCACCAGGCCGTCAGGCGGCCCAGCGGAAACGGGCGGGGGGCTCCCGCCGGGTAGAGGATGAACCACGCACCTCCCCATCGTCCGCCGCCGCCATGGGCCAGGCGTCACGCTTACCACCGATCAGCGGCCAGCGCCTGGAGCAGCTGACCGCACTCCTGGCCAGCCTCGGGATCGATCCCGTCGCCAGCAGCGAGCCAACCGGCGCTGGCCAGCTGCAGACCGATGCCACGGCCCTCGCGCCGATCGAGGAGGCCCTCACCCACACCTCCGCCGGCCGCGGCCGCAACCACGAACAGCTGGAATTCCTTGGCGATGCGGTGCTGCGGCTGGCCGCCGCCGAGTTCCTCGAGCGCCGCCATCCCTCCCTCAGCGTCGGGCAGCGCTCCGCCCTGCGGGCCCAGTTGGTGAGTGACCGCTGGCTAGCCGAACTCGCCGAACAGGTGGAGCTGGCCCCCCTGCTGCGGCTCGGGCCGGTGGCCCTGGGCGATGCCAGCGGTCGGGCCACCGTGCTGGCGGAATGCTGCGAGGCCCTGGTGGGCGCCCTCTACCGGCTGGGCGGCGGCAGCCGGGGCGGACTGGAGCTGGTGCTCCGCTGGCTGGAGCCGGCCTGGGAGCGCACCAGCGCCGAGCTACTTGCCGATCCAGACCGCCACAACTGGAAGACGGCCCTGCAGGAGTGGAGCCAGGGCCACGGGCTGGGGCTTCCCCACTACCGCTGCGAGGAGATGAGCCGCCGCCACGGTGATCCACGCCGCTTCCGCGCCCGGGTGCAATGCGGGTCGCCGCACTGCCCTGAAGGAGGCCAGGCGGGTCTCGAGCTCCCCGCCGACCCCGAAGCCCAGGCGACGGCGATGCAAGCTGGTGGCGATGGAGACAACCGCCCCTCAGAGCACGGTGCGGGCAGAACTCCTCGAAACCTCACCGCCGGCTGTTCCGGCGAGGGCTGGGGTGGATCCCGCCGCGAAGCCGAGCAGCAGGCGGCCCGCGCCGCCCTGGCCGCAATCAGACGGCCTTAAGGGTGGTCAGGGGCACGGTGATCAGTTTGTCCCAGTTGCCGCCCTCGAAGAGCACCGCCGCCCGGCGGCCGCTGATCCGCTGCACGAAGCCCCGGTAGCCGTTGTAGATCGAGCCGGCATCGCTCACCACCACCGTGGTGCCCGGCAGGATCGGGGCTGGAGACTCGGTGGCCATGGCTTCGCCGGGGATGGGGAATGGGCTGCCGCCATTATCGGAGCCACCGGCCCCAACCGCCGCTTCCATCGATCCGACCCGCTCCGCAGCGAGTGGTTGGGCGCAGTTGCGATCGGGGTGGGTGCAGTTGCGATCGGACGCCCCGCCGCGTCCGCCGCCGGCGCGCAGGGCCCCCATCGTTGCGACCTGGTCGGCCTCCATCGAGGGGATGGCCCAGAATCGCGGCGCAGGCTGGGCCGTTTGGGCGCCGAATCCAGGATCCGAAGCCCAACGGTTGAATCCATGGGCGAGGGCTTGTGTTGGATCAACCCGCCTGAATCACCCGTTTGAATCAACCCCTCCGTAGCCGCCCCATGGCCGATCCCGCCTCCCCTCCACCGGCTGCCGCCCCAGGTGTGGCCACGGCTGCACCGCCCGAGCTGCTCGTGGTGGGCCGCCTGGTGGGCGCCCAGGGGCTAGAGGGTGAGCTGCGGGTGCTCCCCCTCTCCGACTTCCCCGAGCGCTTCACTCGCCGTGGTCCCCGCTGGCTGCAGGCCAAGGGCAAGCCTGCCCAGCCCGTTGAGCTCCGCAGCGGCCGCCAACTGCCCGGCAAGGAGCTGTTTGTGGTGCGCATCGCCGGCATCGACAGCCGCGATGCCGCCGAAGCCCTGGTGGGCCAGGAGTTTCTGGTGCCGGCCGCCGATCGCCCCCCCCTGGAGCCGGGCGAATTCCATCTGCTCGATCTGGTGGGGCTGGAGGTGCGGTTGCTGGCGGGTGGCCGCCCACCGGAGGTCATCGGCGCTCCGGCGGGCGGCAGCGCTGCAAGCGAACAGCAGGGGGGGGAAAACGAAGAGGGCAATGGCACAGCCAGCCTGGCGACCGAAGGCGTGGCTGACGCGGTGATCGGCCGGGTGCTCGATCTCATCCACGCCGGCAACGACCTGCTGGAGGTGGAACTCAGCGGCGCTGCCCCGGGCGATGGGCCCCGCCGCCTATGGATCCCCTTCGTGGAGCCGATCGTGCCGGTGGTGAACCTGGCCGAGGGCTGGATCGGCATCACCCCACCGCCGGGGCTGCTGGAGCTCTGAGAACCCGCTGAGGCCGATCTGCCTCCGTAGGCCGCCGCAACCCGCCGATCAGGCGCTAACGATGAGCCGCAGCCGAGCCAATCGAGCCGGATCCGGTGGGCCAAGGTGCCCGCTGTTGCCGCCGGCCGCCTCCAACTCAGGTTGAATAGGGCCGATTCGTCCGAGCGCAAACGCAGCCGCAGCCATGGCCCCCACTCCCCTGGTTCCGGTGATCCTCTGCGGCGGCACCGGCACCCGCCTCTGGCCCCTCTCCCGGGCCAGCTATCCCAAGCAATACTGGCCCCTGGCCGGGCGCGGCGATGACACCCTGCTGCAGCAGACCCAGCAGCGGCTGGAGGGTCTACCGGAGCTCGCGCCCCCCCTGCTGATCTGCAACGAGGATCACCGCTTCATCGTGGCCGAGCAGCTGCGCCAGATCGGCGTGGAGCCGGCCGGCATCCTCCTGGAACCCCTCGGCCGCAACACCGCCCCCGCCGTGGCGATCGCCGCCCTGCAGGCCACCGCCAGCGGCACCGATCCCCTGCTGCTGATCCTGGCGGCCGACCATGTGATCAACAGCCCCGAGCGCTTCCGCGCCACCGTGGCGGCCGGCATCCCGGCCGCCGAGGCCGGCCAACTGGTGACCTTCGGCATCGTGCCCACGGCGCCGGAAACGGGCTACGGCTACATCGAGGCCGCCCAGCCCCTCAATGATGCCGCGCCGGTGCCGATCGCCCGCTTCGTGGAGAAGCCCGATCTGGCCACCGCCGAGGCCTTCCTCGCCACCGGCCGCTTCACCTGGAACAGCGGCATGTTCCTCTTCCGCGCCAGCGCCATCCTTTCGGAGCTGGAGCGTCTGGCACCGGAGGTGGTGAGCGCCTGCCGCGCCGCCCTCGACCAGGACAGTCCCGACCTCGAGTTCCTGCGGCTGGAGAGGGAGGCCTTCGCCAACTGCCCCAATGTGGCCCTCGATGTGGCCGTGATGGAAAAAACCGACCGCGGCGCCGTGCTGCCCCTCGATGCCGACTGGAGCGATGTGGGCAGCTGGGGCGCCCTCTGGGAGACGGGTGAACAGGATGCGGCGGGCAACGTGCTGCGGGGCCGGGTGATCAGCGAAAACTCCCGCAACTGCTACCTCCGCAGCGAACACCGCCTGGTGGTGGGCCTCGGCGTGGAGGATCTGGTGGTGGTGGAAACCGACGACGTGGTGCTGGTGGCCCACCGGGACCGGGCCCAGGAGGTGAAGGCGATCGTGGGTCGCCTGGAACGGGAGGGGGCACCAGAGAGCAAGGCCCACCGCCGCATTTACCGCCCCTGGGGCCACTACGACGGCGTGGTGGAAGGGGACCGCTGGCAGGTAAAGAAGATCGAGGTGAAACCAGGGGCGAGCCTCTCTCTCCAGATGCACCACCACCGCGCCGAACACTGGGTGGTGGTGAAGGGCACCGCCTTGGTGGAGAAGAACGGCGTGGAGGAACTGGTGGGCGAAAACCAGAGCACCTATATCCCCCTGGGCGCCCGCCACCGCCTGCGCAACCCCGGCAAGATCCCCGTGGAGCTGATCGAGGTGCAGAGCGGCCCCTACCTCGGCGAGGACGACATCGTGCGCTTCGAAGACCGCTATGGCCGCACCGACGTGGCGGCCCTGCCGAACTGAACGGCCGAGGCAACTCCAAACCCACTAGCATGACGGCATGAATGGCTGGGTCGCATGATGGCATCGATCAAACGGGTGGGCACCAGTGGCCAGATCTCACTGGGCAAGGAATACGCCGGACGCACGGTGCTGATCGAGAGCAACGAGCCCGGTGTGTGGCTGATCCGAACGGCGCAGACCATTCCCGATGCCGAGCTCTGGCTGCATCAGCACGAGGCGTCGGCTCGGCTAGACCGGGCCCTCGCGGCCATGGATCAGCCGCCTGTCGCCGCCGACCTGGAGGCCCTGGAACGCCACCTCAGCAGCAGGGCGTGATCCTCCTCGACCTCAACAATCCTGAGTTCCAGTCCAATCTTCTGACCCTGGAGAAACAGGAGGCCTGGGCGGTGCTCAAAACGCTGCGGCTGCTCCAGGGGATGGACTGGGATCAACTGCTGCGCAGCAAGGGTGTGCGGTGGGAGTCGATCCAAAGCCGTACAGGCCACAGCGGGCAACGGCTCCATTCGCTGCGAGTAAGCCGTAGCTGCCGGGCGGTGGCCTGGCGCGACGGTGACTGGCTCCGGTTCCTGTCGCTGCACCCCGACCACGACTCCGCCTACCGCTGAAGCGATCTCCAGGCTCCGGAAGCGCCAACCTCCACACCCTCCCCCCATCTCAGGAGCGGCCCTTCTGTGGCGGCCGGCGTCAGCGACCAAAGGGAGCGTTGCCGGCCGCCACAGAAGGGCCGCGACGGCTACTCCACCGTGACGCTCTTGGCCAGATTGCGGGGCTGATCCACATCCAGACCCCGGTGGGCGGCGATGTGATAACTGAGCAGCTGCATTGGGATCACCGTGAGCAGGGGGCTGAGCAGTTCATCCACCACCGGCAGAGGCAGCAGCAGATCGAACAGTTCGGCGTCGGGGCTGTCGGGGGCCACACCGATCAACTGGGCATCGCGGGCCTTGGCCTCCTGGGCGTTGGAGAGCACCTTGTCAAACACCGTGCCCGGTACCGCGATCGACACCACCGGCACCCGGGCATCCAAGAGGGCGATCGGGCCGTGCTTCATCTCGCCGGCCGGATAGCCCTCGGCGTGGATGTAGCTGATCTCCTTGAGCTTGAGGGCCCCCTCCATGGCGATCGGGTAGTTGATGCCCCGGCCCAGGAAGATCACATCCTGGGTTTCCGCAAACAGGTGGGCCAGCTCGGCGCAGCGCTGGTCGTGGTCTTCCACCAGGCGCTGCAACAGGGCCGGCATGGCCCGAAGGCCATCGGCCAGGGAATACAGTTCGGCTGAACTGCGCAGCGGCGCTTCGGAGCGGCCAGGGGATCCGACGGGGGCGACCTCTCCAGCAGCAATCGCGGCGGCGGCCAGGCGGCGGCGCTCCGCAAAGGCAAGCGCCAGGCCATAGAAGGCCAGCAGCTGGCCCAGGAAGGTCTTGGTGGCGGCCACCCCCACCTCGATGCCGGCGCCGATATCGAGCAGGTGGGGCACCAGGCGGCCCAAGGAGCTCTCGGGGCGATTGGTGATCCCCAGCAGGCGGGGGGCGAAGGCGAGATCGCCGTGGGCCAGTCGGCGCTGCTGCTCCATCGCCAAGGCAGCCAGGGTGTCGGCCGTCTCCCCCGACTGGGTCACGCCGATCGTGAGGGTATGGGCGCCCAGCGGCGGCGGCGCGTAGCGGAATTCACTGGCGTAGAACACGCTGGTGGGGATGCCAGCCAGCTGCTCCAGCAGGTAAGCCCCAACCTGGGCAGCATGGCGGCTGGTGCCGCAGGCCAAGATCTGAATCCGCTCCACTCCCTCGTAGACCGCATCGTCGAGGGGGAGGGCCACCAGGGCCTCGGGCGGCAGATGGCGCGCCACCCAGAGGGCCGCCGTTTCCGGCTGCTCGTGGATCTCCTTGAGCATGAAGTGGCGGAAGCTGCGCTTATCCGCCACATGCTCAGTGCCGCTCAAGAGGCTAGGCGTGCGCTGCACCCGCTCGCCCATCTCGTTGTAGAGCTCGATCCCGAGGGGGGTGAGCAGGGCCACCTCGCCGTCCTCCATCGGAAGGATCGTGCGGGTGAAGCCCGCCAGGGCGGGAGTGTCGCTGGCGCAGAGGAACTCACCTTCCCCCAGGCCGATCAGCAGCGGCGCCTGGCGCCGCGCCACCACCAGGGCACCCGGCACCGCCGCCCACACCACCGCCAGGGCATAGGCCCCGTGCAGCCGCGGCAGCACCTCCTGCACCGCCTGCAGCAACAGGGCGGCCGAGGGCACGCCGCCGCCTGCCTCCAGGTCGGCCAGACGGCGGGCCACCAGGTGGGGGATCACCTCGGTATCGGTGTCGGAGAGGAACACCACACCGCTGGCCTGCAGCTCCTCCCGCAGGCTGCGGTAGTTCTCGATGATGCCGTTCTGCACCACCGCAAGCCGACCGCTGCCATCGAGGTGGGGATGGGCGTTGCGCTCCTCAGGCTTGCCGTGGGTGGCCCAGCGGGTGTGACCGATGCCGCAGAGCCCCGGTGCCCCGCTCTCTTCGTAGCGGGCGGTGAGGTTCACCAGCTTGCCTTCGGCCTTGAGGCAGTGGAGGCGGCCTCCGCTGGCATCCGATGCCACGGTGGCGATGCCGGCCGAGTCATAGCCGCGGTATTCAAGCTGCCGCAGACCATCGAGGAGCTGGGGGGCCGCCTCGCGCGAACCAATCAGGGCAACGATGCCGCACATAGCTGGGGGGCTCGGGACGGGGGCGGCGTGGAGCACGCCAGCTGAGCTTATGGGCAGATGGGCCCGGCTCCGCGCCCGGGTCCGGCGGGCTGCAGAAGGCCGCCGCCAACAAAAAAGCCAGGCGAGGGGCCTGGCCTGGAGCAAGGTGTCAAGAAGGCACTAGGCCGCGCTGGACGGGGGCGCATCCACGGCCAACCAAAAGACCCGGAACGGCCGCGAACGACCGGAACCGGGGCTGTAGAGGCATCGGCCTCAGTAGGACAGACCCATGGAGCGGGAGGTCTCGTCGCCCAAGTAGACCCTGATCGAGAGGAAGTCGGTGGGGCAGGCGGTTTCGCAGCGCTTGCAGCCCACGCAGTCTTCGGTGCGTGGTGAGGAAGCGATCTGGCCGGCCTTGCAGCCGTCCCAGGGGACCATCTCGAGCACATCGAGAGGACAGGCCCGCACGCACTGGGTGCAACCGATGCAGGTGTCGTAGATCTTGACGGCGTGGGACATGAGCGCTCGAAAGGCCGGCGTGCAGCCAACGTACCGAGCTCCCCCGAGCAGCGGTTCCATGGGGTGCCAGGCCGTCACCCTTGTTCATACGGTGCGGGCGGTGCGGGGACCCGCAAGGGGTCGACCCGTAGGATGCGACTTCTCACACAGCGGCCATGTCCCAGGAAGCGATCTTCGAGAAAGTCCGCTCGATCGTTGCCGAGCAGCTCAGCGTCGATGCGGCGGAGGTGAAGCCCGAGTCGAATTTCCAGAACGACCTCGGCGCCGACTCCCTCGACACCGTCGAGCTGGTGATGGCACTGGAGGAAGCCTTCGACATCGAGATTCCCGACGAATCAGCCGAGGGCATCACCACCGTCGGTGATGCCGTCAAGTACGTCCAAGAGAAACAGGCCTGAGGCGCCCATGGTGGAGGGACTCCGCCGCGTCGTCGTCACGGGACTGGGCGCGGTCACACCGATCGGCAACAGCGTTGCCGACTATTGGGAGGGACTGCGCACGGCCCGCAATGGCGTAGCGCCAATCACCCTCTTCGATGCCTCACGGCATGCCTGCCGCTTCGCCGCTGAGGTGAAGAACTTTGATTCGGCTGGCTGGCTGGAACCGAAGGAGGCCAAGCGCTGGGACCGCTTCTGCCAGTTCGGCGTGGTCGCGGCCAAGCAGGCCGTGGCCGATGCCGGTCTGACCATTGATGACGGCAACCGACACCGTGTCGGCGTGTCGATCGGTTCGGGCGTGGGTGGGCTCTTGATGATGGAAACCCAGGCCCACGTCCTGGCGGACCGCGGACCGGACCGGGTCAGTCCGTTCTGCGTGCCGATGATGATCCCCAACATGGCCACGGGCCTGGCAGCGATCGCCCTCGGGGCCCGCGGGCCCAGCAGCGCCGTGGCCACCGCCTGCGCGGCTGGTTCGAATGCCATCGGCGATGCCTTCCGCCAGATCCAGCTCGGCCTAGCCGACGCCATGGTGTGCGGTGGGGCCGAATCGGCCATCACCCCCCTCGGTGTGGCGGGTTTCGCCAGCGCCAAGGCCCTGTCCTTCCGCAACGACGATCCGGCCACCGCCAGCCGTCCCTTCGATCTGGAGCGCAACGGCTTCGTGATCGGGGAAGGGGCCGGCGTGCTGGTGCTGGAGAGCCTGGACCACGCCACCGCCCGGGGGGCCACGGTCCTCGCGGAGCTGGTGGGGTACGGGGTCACCTGTGATGCGTACCACTACACCCTCCCTTCCCCCGGGGGCGTCGGAGCCAGCGAAGCGATCCGACTGGCCCTGGCGGACGGTCGCCTTGCCGCCGAGGAGGTGAGCTACGTGAATGCCCACGGCACCAGCACCCAGGCCAATGACAGCAACGAGACCGCAGCCATCAAGGCGGCCCTCGGCGAGCACGCCCACCGGATCCCGGTGAGTTCCACCAAGTCGATGACCGGCCACCTCCTTGGGGGCAGCGGCGGCATCGAGGCGGTGGCGGCGGTGCTGGCGATTGGCCACAACCTGGTACCGCCTACGATCAACTACCGCACTCCCGATCCCGCCTGTGATCTGGATGTCGTGCCCAACCAGGCCAGGGAACACCCCGTTGATGTCGTGCTCTCCAACTCCTTCGGGTTCGGTGGCCACAACGTCTGTCTGGCGTTCCGCCGGATGACCTGAGCGCCGCGCCGCGGCCCCTCCCGTCCCCGGGAACCAGCCCCCCCACCTACCGCTTAGCCCCACACCCCCGAGCCCCCATGGTCGCCGCTCCCACCACCTCGGTCGAGACGCTCTGCATCAACAGCATCCGCTTCCTGGCGGTGGATGCGATCAACAAGTCGAATTCGGGCCACCCGGGCCTGTCGATGGGCACCTCCCCCATGGCCTACGCCC
>JBBASH010000001.1:0-132349 GCA_040399305.1 Cyanobium sp. | reverse complement strand
CGACAACAAAACCCTCGATCTCAATGGCAGTGCCACCTACACGGTGAGCAATCTGGAAGCCAACATCGATGCGGCTGGCAGCAGTGGAGCACTCACGGTTGGCTATTCCAATGTCAGCGACAATGCGGCAACTTTGGTGGCAGGCAGTGGCAATGTTGTGGTCACTGGCGGTGATGCCGGCGACACGGTCACGGTCACCGGCTTGAACAGCAACAGCCAGACGTTCACGGCACAGGCCTCCACCTCGAACTTTTCGATCACCGCAGGATCGAACAACCAGACGATCAGCGGCTCCAACACCGGCAGTGACACGATTGCTGGTGGCTCCGGCACTGACACCCTCAGCTACGCGGGCGGCAGCAACGTTGATGTCACGATCACCTCGTACGGCAGCCAGGCTGGCGGCAGCAGCGGGCAGGGCACCGATTCGTTCAGCGGTATTGAAAGCCTGGTGGGTGCCACCGGCACCGACATCCTGCGCGGCACAAGCACCGCCACCAATGAAGTGGTCACGCTCAGCGGTGCCAACAGCGGCACCATCCGTGATTCCGCTTCTAGCGGTTCGTTCTCGTTCAGTTCCTTCGAGCAACTCGATCTTCAGGGCGGCAACGACACGCTTCTGTTCAACAACAACGCAGCGTCGCTTTCCGCCAATCTCGATCTGGGCGCCGGTACAGGCGACACCCTCAGCTATGCCGGCTATTCCAACACCGTTTCTGTAACCCTCACGGATATCTCCAGCAACACCGGCAGCACTGCTGTTGGTGGCGCTACGGCCATTGCTGGTACGGCAACAGGCTTCGAAACCCTGGTAGGTGGCAGCAGCAGCGGCGACAGCATCACCGACAGCACCGGTGACAGCACGGTTGCGATCACCGGCGCCAACAGCGGCACGATCGACGGCCTGGCCTTCAGCTCGATCGAGAATTTCAACCTCTCCACCGGTAATGACACGGCCACGATCAGCAGCACTTCCTCCATGATCGGAGGCAACCTTGATCTGGGTGGCGGTAGTGGCGACACGCTCAGCTACGCCGGCTACAGCAATGCCGTTTCAGTGACTCTCACCGATATCACCAGCAGCAGCGGCAGCACGGCAGCGGGTGGTGCCACGGCCATCAGCGGTACGGCAAGCGGCTTTGAAAACCTGGTGGGCGGCAGTAACAGCGGCGACAGCATCACCGACAGCACCGGTGACAGCACGGTTGCGATCACCGGCGCCAACAGCGGCACGATCGACGGCCTCACGTTCTCGGCGATCGAGAATCTCAGCCTCTCCAGCGGCATCGACGCTGTGACGGTGCAGAGCGGCGGCTCCCTGAGCGGCAACCTCAACCTGGGCGATGGCACCAGCAATTCCGTTCAGATGGACGGCGGAGCCGGCGCGATCGGTTCACTCACCTCCGGGAGTGGCAACGACACCATCACCATTGACGGCGGCTCTGTGACGGGGGCTGTCTCCACCGGGAATGGCAACAACAGTCTGATGATCAACAACACCGCTTCCTCAATCGGCTCCTATACAGGTGGCAGCGGTGTTGACACGATCCTTTCCCAGGGCGGTGACATCAATGGCAATGTGAGCACGGGCTCTGCTGCCGATTCCCTCACCATCAGCGATGCCACCACGATCAGTGGCAATGTCACCCTCGGTACCGATGCGGATTCGGCTGATGGCGGTGACATCCTCAATGTGAGCGGCACGGACAGCACAAGTAAGTCGGTGATCACCGGCAGCATCACAACTGGCGCCGGTGCCGACTCGGTGAGTTTCACTGACGCCACGATCGGCGGAGCCGGAAAAAGTCTTTCGCTCGGCACCGACAACAACAGCCTCGATGGCAATGATATCCTTTCGGCCAACGGCACGGCGATCACAGCGACGATCAGCGGCGGCTCTGGTGCCGATACTGTGACGCTTAGCGCCACCTCCTCTGTTGACGGCGATATCACGCTCGGTGTCGATGGCGATATCAGTACGGGCAATAACTCCGACACCCTGACGCTGAATGCATCCAGTATCACCGGCGATGTGAGTACCGGCAGCAGCGCCGATGCGGTGAGCGTGCTCAATGCCTCGACGATTATTGGTGATGTGACCCTCGGCGCCAATAGCGATACGGCCGATGGCGGCGACAGCCTCACGGTGACTGGCGCCAGCAGCAGCTCGCCATCGGCGATTGCCGGCAGCATCGCCACCGGCGGCGGCGCCGATCAGCTGACCTTCACCGACGCCACGATCGGTGGAACCGGCAAGACCCTCACGCTGGGCAGCGACGGCAACAGCAACGACGGCGGCGATACCCTCACCGCTTCCAATACGGCCATCACCGGCTCGATCACCACCGGTTCGGGCTCCGACAGCATCAGCCTGAGCGCCGCTTCCTCGGTTGAGGGCGATGTGTCAATGGGCATTGCCGGCGATACCGCTAATGGCAGCACCGACATCCTGACGCTCAATGCCTCCAGCATCACCGGCGATGTGAGTACCGGCAGCGGCGCCGATGCGGTGAGTGTGCTCACCACCTCGACGATCACCGGTGATGTGACCCTCGGCAGCAATGTGTCCCAGGACGGCGCTGACACCCTGACGGTGACGGGCAGCAGCAGCAGCTCCAAATCGGTGATCACCGGCAGCATCAGCACTGGTGCTGGCGCTGATTCCCTCAGCTTCACTGACGCCACGATCGGCGGCAGCGCTCAGACAATTTCGCTGGGTAACGACAGCAGCAGCCTCGATGGCAATGACATCCTTTCGGCGAACGGCACGGCGATCACAGCGACGATCAGCGGCGGCTCTGGTGCCGATACTGTGACGCTTAGCGCCACCTCCTCTGTTGACGGCGATATCACGCTCGGTGTCGATGGCGATATCAGTACGGGCAATAACTCCGACACCCTGACGCTGAATGCATCCAGTATCACCGGCGATGTGAGTACCGGCAGCAGCGCCGATGCGGTGAGCGTGCTCAATGCCTCGACGATTATTGGTGATGTGACCCTCGGCGCCAATAGCGATACGGCCGATGGCGGCGACAGCCTCACGGTGACTGGCGCCAGCAGCAGCTCGCCATCGGAGATTGCCGGCAGCATCGCCACCGGTGGCGGCGCGGATCAGCTGACGTTCACCGACGCCACGATCGGTGGAACCGGCGAAACCATCACGCTGGGCAGCGACAGCAACAGCAATGACGGCGGCGATTCACTCATTGCTTCCAATACGGCTATCACCGGCTCGATCACCACCGGTTCAGGTTCTGACAGCATCAGCCTCAGCGCTTCCTCGGTTGAGGGCGATGTGTCGATAGGCATTGACACCGATACCGCTAATGGCAGCACCGACATCCTGACGCTCAATGGGTCCAGCATCAATGGCGATGTCACGATGGGCAGCGGCGCTGACACGCTGACCCTCAGCAACGGATCTGCCATCACCGGCACCGTCACCTTGGGTGCGGATTCGGATGCTTCGGATTCGGATGACACGGTGACCCTGCAGACGGGTTCAACGATCACCGGCAACGTGGAACTTGGTGGTGGCAATGATCTCTTCCACCTCAGCAATGGCATCAACAGCCCCACCAGCGTCACCGGTGATGTCAGCTTCGGGGCGGGTTCGGGCGACACCCTGAGTTACGCCAACAATGCCGGGCCGATCACGGTCGCCATCAACGGAGATGCTTCCGGTACTGCAACGAACGCCTATGCCACCACCATCACAGGTGATGTTTCAGGCTTTGAGTTCATCATCGGCAGTGACGAGGATTCACCGACATCCGGAGACAGTGTTGCCGCAGCGACTGTGCGTGACACGATTTACGACAACACCAGCGAAAGCCTGGTGATTTTGACCGGTGCCAATCAGGGCACGATTGAGGAGATCGGCTTCTCCTCGATCGAGAATTTGCAACTCCGCTCCGGTTCCGACACCCTCAGCTTCCGCGGTTCACCCGGATCCCCTGGGATGATCGCCGGTCTGGCCGATGGCGGCGGCATCGAAGGTGCGAGCTACAACAATGGGGTTTATTCCGGTGGCTCGTATCTCGATGAATCGATTGATCTCCTCGATTTCACCCAGTACCTCGCCGGTCCGGTCACCGTTGATCTCAGTCAGAATAAGGCGACCGGTGTTTTTGGCGGCGAAGCAGGTGGCTTGATCAATGGTGACGGTTCCATTGCCGAGAGCACCACAGACAGCAGTTTCGAAAACGTTGATGGTTCTAGTTTCAACGACAACATTACGGGCGACGATCAAACCACCCAAGCGAACGTGCTTCGCGGCTTTGGTGGCGATGACACTATTTTCGGTTTGGCCGGGAACGACACCATTGATGGTGGTGACGGATCATCTGGTCCAGATGGGGCTGATTTCATCGTTGCTGGTGATGGAGCTGACGTGATCATCGGCTCCGATGGCAATGATTTCATCAGCGGCGGTGGTTATTACATGAGCGAAGGCCAAGATGGTGAATCCCTTGGTTACGTCGCAGTATTAGATCAATCTGTCGACACTCTCACCTATATCGACGAAAACGAAGGCCTCGATATCTCGCTCAACGGTACGGACGCAGGCACGGTCTTGGCTGATGCCGATGCCAACCTTACGGCCACCACGCTAAACACGGCTTATACGGCTGGCAAGACATATACGGTACTTACCAACCATAATTCCACCGACTGGACCGATACCTACGGCGATATCCAACAGCTGGTGTTGACCAACCAGAACGATATCCTTCGCCTTGATCCCACTGACTACATCAGTGCTACTGAGCCAAGTGGGCCTAATGTTGCTTTATATGGTGGCACTTTCTCCGTCGACGCCGCCGGTGGCAGCTTTGACATTCTTGATTATTCCAATTTCAGCAGCAATGACGTTGTAGTTGTTAACCTATCAGACAAATCTTACACCTTTGATTTTGATGCTAATGGCGAAGTTGATCCGACAAAAGGTGAGATCACTATTTCATCTATATATTCTGCAACCAACATAAATGCCACTCCTGGCTCTGGCATTAATGCTAATTCGGAAGTTGTTCCATTAATCAACGACACTACGCCCCTTGCCTCCATGGCCAAAGACGGCGGTAGTTACGGAGTCACTAATTTCGAGGTTGTCATTGGCGGCTCAGCTGATGATGTCATTGTCGGCAATGACGCCGCCAATATCCTCGTTGGCAACGATGGGGCCGATCGGATTGCCGGCCTGGCTGGCAATGACACCATTTACGGTGGGGAGGGCGACGATTACATTATCGGTGGAGATGGCAAGGATATCATCAATGGTGGCGGTGGGATTAACTACATTGTTACTACCAGTCAAGATTTCGCTGATGGTGACGTATGGGATACTGATCCAGGCGGCATTAACCGTCAAATCCTTAATGGAAACGGGTCTACTGATACCGGTACAATTGTAGCCCCGGTAGGTAATTGGGATCCAGGTTCCAGCTTTGATGTTGTGGAAGGTGGCGAACCAGTCCTAGATCCAGTTACCGACAAAATCAGCTATGACACAATTGAGGGATCTGAGTTTTCTGATAACTACAAGTTTGATTCTGTCGCATTAAAGAATATTAGCGACGTCAATATGGGCGCGGGCGATGACATGGTTTCCACTGCGCCTGTAGTCAAGGCAACTAAGGTCAATTATGACGGTGGCGATGATGCGGACAGTATTTCCCTCACGTTTACGTTTGGGCAGCTCGGTCGTCTCAACCTGGGCAACACCTATGTTTCCGATGTCCAGCAATATCTTGACAATCCTATTGGTAATGTCTTCAGCAGTAATCAGGCTGACTTCACTGCTAATAATTTTGAGAGCGCTTCCATCGGGGTGGTTGCCCCCGCAAGGTTTAACGAAATTCAGGCCGACCCGGCAGCTCTCACCTTCAACAGCAGCGTTGCCCTTAAAGGTGTTACCACCACCAGTGGCGGTGATTTGGGTCTCTCGGCCACCGCCCGCACCACCTCCACGGCCACCGCTAGCTCCACCGCCGATTTGGTGTCGGCCTTGGTGCAGGCCAACAACGTCAAGGGTGCCGATGCGATCACGGTGACCACGGGAGGAAATCTCACTGGCAGCTCCACGGCCGAGCAGATCGCCTCGGCCAGTGCGATCACGGTCGATGACCGATCCGACGCCGTGCTTGCCGCCTATGGCCTCGGCGTTGACCGCAGCTCAATGGTGGCCGGTGCTGATCTAACCCTCAGCTTCAGCGGCACCGTTAAGGCCGACACCATCGCCCAAGCGGGCAACTCGGTTGTCAATGCCATTGGCACCGCGGAAGCTGCCGGCAGCCGCGATTCCTCCCTGTCTGCCGCCGATGCCCTCAGCGCCACCATCAGAGGCACCAATACTCAGACCGTCACGGCCACCAACATTGATGGCCTAGCGATTGCTGGTCTGGCCAGCCGCACCTACGGCATTGACGATCCCAATCTTGACCTGAGCACCGTCCAAAGTGTAAGTGCTGCTGGTGCACCTACATTCCTTGGCTCAACTTATACAACGACACTTCCCCATAGCCTTGTCAATGGCGATCGCATTGTCATTTCGTCTGGCTCTAATCGTGGCGTCTATTACGTTCAAGCTCTGAGTGGTTCTGGCATAGGTTCAACCTATCAGCTGTCTACATCACCCACTTCTGGCCTTGTTACCACCAGTCTTGCGCCGGACCTCAACGCTCCTTCTGGCTCCGGTGGTGGAACAACGATTGTCATCCACACGGATACCCCTGCCGTTGCCGGCGACAGCGTTCAAGCCGGCAGCGACCTGGGCCTCAATGTCACCGCTGTCAGCAACAGCGGGGTCACCGCATCCAGTGTCGGCACGGCCACCCTGGGGCCAATCACTCTGGACGATCGTGGTGTCGCCAGCTCCGATCGCTTCATCACTCCGCTAGCCCTACGGGGTCCTGCGTTTCCGCTGATCAACGGCGATCGCATTCAGTTCGCCACCACGCCGCCCGGCAGCAGCCTGGAAGCGAATCGCGATTACTTTGTCATCAACATTATCCCCAGAGATGGTGAGTTCCAGCTCTCCTCCACCCTGGGCGGCGATCCGATTGATGTGGTCGGCGGTGACAACAGTTTCATTCTGGATGCCTTCCGGCCCGCGGTTTCCACCGCGGATGCGATCAGCACCGTCACCGGTGTCGATCTCAACCGCAGCGGAGTTGGTCTTGCTGGCGTTCAGGCGGGCGACAGCCTCAGCCTTAATGCCACCGCCAATGACAGTGTCCGGTCCACGGCTACCAGCATTACCGGTGATTCGAGCGCCGGTATCAACCGTCTTGGCGGCCTCGACAACCTCGATGTGTCGCCCGTCAGCACCGTTGTCGCCCTCAGCGACACCAGTAGCAGCAGCGGCGCTGATGCCTCAGTCAGCAGCGTTGCCGGTGCGTCCGGCTCTCTGCAGGCCACCAGCACCGCGGGGGATGCCCTCAGTGAAGGCAATGTCCAGGTGCTGGGCTCCGAGTCCAGCTCGATCATTGCCGGCGCCGACCTCACCAGGCTCAGCAGCGCCAACCTCAACCTGATCGCCGAGGCCACGAGCACAGCCGGCCGCGCCGACTCCCGCAGCGGCTCCGGCGCCGGTGCCGGCAGCAGCATCGTCTCCAGCGCTGCCCTTCCCGGTGCCGTCTCCGGCAATGCCGTTCCCGATTCCAGCACCTACGGCCTGGTCAGCGCCATTACCGACAGCAGCCAGAGCGCCGGGGAGGATCTCTCGCTGCGGGCCACCGCCACCGCCGAGCTCACCGCCATCTCCAAGACCGTTGGAGGCAGCACCACCCTCAGTTCGTTGTGGTCGCAAAACAATGTGCTCTCCACCTTCGACCCGAATGCCCCAACCCCAAGCCTGATCGGCCCTCAGTACCTGGCGGATGGCCAGGAGGTGCAGCTCGACAGCAACAATGCCGGGATCCTTGGCCTGAATCCAGATAAGAACTATGTGGTGCGCTTGCTGGCCACGACTGGGGTGAACCCCACCACCAACAGGTTGACGATGCCCACGGGCGTTAACTATGCCGATGGTGATGCGATCCGCTTCCGGCTCAACAGCACCACGGTGTCCAATGCGACCGCCAGCCGCTATGGCTTGGAGCTCGGCACCACCTATTACGTGAAGGGCACTGGAAACACGTTCCAGTTGGCCTCAGCACCTGGTGCCCTTGCCCCCGCAATCGACTTGACCGATGACACCAGTGGGCTGGATGACCAACTGGTGGATTCCGATCGTTTCCAGTTGCTGGTGCCCCCTGCCCTGCCCGGTGCCGACTACACGGTTGCCACCCTGACTGACGTCACCGGCGGTGGCCTGAGTGTGATCTTGCCCTCCGAGTCCACCGCCTTCGCCGGCAGCCGTGAAGCCGATCGCACCCTCAACCTCAGCGACACCCTCAACCTCGCCCAGGTGAACGGCATCAGTGGCACGGGCAATAACACCAGCCTCATTTCCGGCGCACAGAGCACCATCACGGCTGAGGCCATCGGCACGCTCAATGCCTTTGCCCGCAATTCCGCCAACGACGCCACAGCCAGCGCCGGCTTGGTGGCCGAAGGCCTCAAGGACACGGCAATCATCGCCGGCTCCAACGGTACGCTGATCGCCGACGCCAGCATCACCGGCGTGGCCGATGCCTCCACCATCGGCAACATTGCAGCACTCGACAATGCCCTTGCCGATCTCACCATCACCGCCCGGGGCCTAACGGCCAGCAATGCGGCCAACGACATCACGATTGGCAGTAACGGTGATGTGGAAGCCAGCGCCACATTGGCGGGCCGCAGTTCCGCCAGCACCGTGACCGGCGACAGCGATGCCCTGGCCACGCTCCAGGCCGATGCCCTACAGCTCGATGCCGCCAACACGATCAGGATCGGGGATCAGGGCAACGTGAATGCCACCGCCAGCATTGGCACCAGCGTGGCCCCCTTGCTGGTGAGTGCCGTGTCGGCCGGTGCGGGCAACGCCACCAGCCAGATGGGTCTGGAGGCCAGCGGCATCCTCGGCAGTGCTCCCACGCCTGGCAATTTCTCCCTGATCGAGTTCGGCGGCGGCCCCCTAGGCACGGTCGGTGCCACGGCTCAGGGGCTGGTGGATCTCCGCGCCACCGCCACCGACGGCGCCAGCAGCACGATCCTGGGCGGCACGGGCGGCGGCGGCCCCGCCACCATCACCGGTATCCGGGATACGGCCCTGAACATCGGCGCCGATCTGGCCCGGATCACGGCCACGGCCACAGGCCTGGCGAACCTCAGCGCCCTATCGGTGTCGGGCGATGCCAATTCCACTGCTGCCACCACCACCTCGGGCATCCTCAGCGACGTGGCTGGGGTGCGGGTAGGAATCAACCTGGCCGATCAGGGCCAGATCGCGGCCCTGGCCAGCCAGAAATCGGTGGCGTCTGCCACCAGCGTGTCCGGTCAGGCCAGCAGCAGCCTCAGCAACAGCAGCGTGGCCCTGCAATCGGTGCTGATCAACCTGGGCGGCACAGGCCAGCTACGGGCTGAAGCGGTCACAGATCTGCTCAATCGGTCCGAGAGTGTCTCTGGTTCTGCCAGTGCCTGATGTTCGAATGCCCAGCCCTCGAAACCGAATTGCTGGCCGGTGTCGAAGCAGTGGCCAGCCGGCCCCTGGCTGAGCTGTTGCTTCAACACGGCATCCTGCGCTCGATGGCCCAGGAGATCCTGCTGCGCCAGTTGCGTGAGGGGGTGACCTTCACCGCCGAGGAGGAGCCGGTGATCCTCAAGCGCCTCTGGGAGGGGGTGGATGTGGAAACGCCGGCCAGCCTGGCGGGCGACTGGATCGCGAACCTCCCCGATCCCCTCAAGCTCGGCATGGGCCAGCGCTGGGATCAGGTGAGGCTGCAGAAGCTGATGGAAACGCGCTATCAGGAGCGCCTGGAGCCCTATTTCCTCGAGCGGCGCAAGGATCTCGAGCAGGTGGTGTATGGCCTGATCAGGCTGCACAATCAGGGGGCGGCCGAGGAGTTATATCTGCGCCTGATCGACGACAAGGCTGATTTCACCGAGCTCGCCCGGCGCCATTCGCTTGGCGAGGAACGGTTCAGCCATGGGCTGGTGGGCCCGATGCTGATTAGCCAGCCCCACCCCACGATCCGGGCCGTGCTCGAATCACTCAAGGTGGGTGAAGTGCATGCCCCATTCCGCGTGGATTCCTGGGTTCTGCTGGTGCTGATGGAACATCGTCAACCCGCTCGCCTCAACGACGCCACCCGCATTCAGCTGCTGCAGGAACTGCTGCAACAGGAGCTGGATGAAACCCTCGATGCCCTCCTGGCTGCCTTCTACCCCACCTTGGTGGCGGTCCCAGAATCCTCCAACCTGGTGGCGGCCCCAGATTCCACCAACCTGGCCACCTGACTATGGCCAATCCGGATCAGATCCTTGATCTGCTTCGCTCCTTTCCCTTTCTGGCCGACCAGCCGGAACCTTTGCTCAAGGCCCTAGCGGCTGAGGGTCAGGTGCTCCGTTTTGCCCTGGGTCAACCGATCAGCCGCTTGGAGCAGGCGCCCCCGCAGACCTTCTTCCTGCTGCAGGGCACGGCGCGCTCGGTGGTGATGGCTTCGCGCTTCGCCAAGGGGGTGGCCACCCTTCAGCGCCTGGAAGCTGGCGCAGTGATGGGCTGGTCGCTGCTCAGCTGCGGAGTGAATCGCGAAATCCTCCTGGCATCCTCGGATCTGGTTGCGCTGGCCATCCCCCATGCGGCTCTTCGGGAGGCCATGGCTACCCATCCACCTTTGGCCCAGCGGGTGCAGGGCAGCGTGGCGCCGGCGGAGCTGTTCGCGGTGCTGGATGCCCATCTGCGCGATTTCCCCCGCGTGCTCAGTGATGAGGTGATCCAGGCTTCGCTGCAGCTGGCGGATGGCACCCGGGCGGTGGCGATGACTCCCGCCCAGATCATGGCCACCACCTTCCCCGAAGAGCGCATCTGGTTGACCTCCACCGGATCGTTGCCCCTAGGCACGGTGCTGCCGCCGCCTCAGCTTCCCCCCGGAGAGGAGCCGGTGCGCGTGCTGGGCGTGGATCGCGCCGCCCTGGGCAGACTCCTGGATCCGCCCCAGGATCCGGAGGGCGATGCTGACGAGGAGCTATTGCTCGGGCGCTGGCAGGAGCAGTTGCGCCAAATGGGTGGCGTCGAAGCGATTCCGCTCAGTCCAGATTTGCCCGAATTGGAGGACGATGAAGCGGACAGCGCTCCGGAAGGGAAGCGCAGCGCCAAGAGCTATCCCTGGTTCCGCGGCGTCGGCCCGCTCGACTCCCCGATCGCCGCATTCCGGATGGTCAGTGAGCATCTCGGCCTGCCCTTCCGGCGCGAACTGCTGCGGCGGGTCTTCTCCGACCATGTCAAACGCCATGGCGAGGCCTCCTTGCCCTTGGCCGGGGCTGTGGCGGAATCGCTCGGGTTGTCGACGCAGTTGCTGGAGGTGAAGACCGAGGCGATCAACCGATTGGAAGCACCCTTGATGGTGCGCTGGGGCAATGGGCTGGCCGTGATCTATCGAACGGGGGTCAAGTCGGTGGTGATTGGCATTCCGGCGGTTGGCAATCAGGAACTCAGCATGGCGGAGTTCCTGGAACAATGGGGCGATGAGGGCGAGGTGCTTACGCTGAAGTTGAATGAACTCACGCCGCAGAAGAAATTTGGCTTCAGCTGGTTCATTCCTTCGATCGTGCACCATCGCGTGGTGCTGCTGGAGGTGTTGCTGGCCAGTTTCTTCGTACAGCTCTTCGGCCTTGTGAATCCGCTGTTGATCCAGCAGGTGATCGATAAGGTGATTATCAATTCCAATCGCGATTCCCTGGGCGTGCTGGGGTTGCTGCTAGTGGTGTTCGCGATTTTCGAAGGGTTGTTGTTGTGCCTGCGCACGTTTTTGTTCATGGATACCACCAACCGAATTGACCTCTCCCTTGGCACCAAGATCATCGATCACCTGCTTCGCCTGCCCCTGAGCTATTTCGATCGGCGTCCGGTCGGTGAGGTGAGCAGCCGGATCGGTGAGCTGGAGAAGATCAGGGGCTTTCTCACCGGCACAGCACTCACCACCATTCTCGATGCGGTGTTTTCGCTGGTTTATATCGTGGTCATGTTGATGTACAGCTGGGAGTTAACACTTCTTACCCTGGCTGTGATCCCTTTACTGGTGGGCCTCACCCTTGTGGTTTCACCGATTGTGAGGCGGCAGCTGCAGACCAGGGCTGTGGCCAGCGGCAAGACCCAGAGCCATCTCATCGAGGTGCTGAGCAGCATGATGACCGTGAAGGCGCAGAACATCGAACTGCGCAGCCGCTGGAAATGGCAGGATCTCTACACCGATTTCATTGCTGAGGGTTTTGATAACACTATTGTCAGTACAATCGCCAATACATTGGGATCCTTCCTCAATCAGCTCTCGAGTCTCTTGCTGATTTGGGCCGGCGCTTCCTTGGTGCTGGATGGGAAGCTGAGCCTGGGTGAGCTGATCGCCTTTCGCATGATCGCCGGCTATGTGACGGGCCCGATCCTGCGCATGACCTCCATCTGGCAATCCGTGCAGGAAACCGCCCTCTCGTTGGAACGCTTGAGTGATGTGATCGACCATCCCCAGGAGGCACCCGCGGATAATGCCAATCGGATTGTGATGCCACCCATCCAAGGGCAGATCTCATTCCAGAACATCAAGTTCCGCTACAAACCCTCTTCACCACTGCTACTCAAGGGAGTGAATTTGGAGATCCCTCATGGGGTATTCGTGGCTGTGGTTGGAACCAGCGGTTCCGGAAAAAGCACGCTTACCAAATTGCTTGCGCGCCTCTATCAGCCCGAAGGGGGAACGGTTCTGGTGGATTCGATCGACATCAGCAAGGTGGAGCTCTATTCGCTGCGGCGCCAGATCGGCATCGTGCCGCAGGAAACGGTGCTGTTTGATGGGTCGGTGGAAGAAAACATCACGCTCACCAATCCCGATGCCAGCAGCGAGGAGATTGTCGAAGCCGCCACCATCGCCTGCGCCCATGATTTCATCATGGATCTGCCCGCTGGCTATTCCACCGAGGTGGGCGAGCGTGGCGGTGGCCTCTCCGGTGGTCAACGGCAGCGGATTGCGATTGCCCGCACGATCCTGCAGAAGCCGAGGATGCTGATCATGGATGAGGCCACCTCAGCGCTCGATTACCAGACCGAGCGAGTGGTGAGTGAAAATCTGATGCAGAGCCTGAAGGGTTGCACCGTGTTGTTCATCACCCACCGTCTTTCTTCGATTGTGAATGCCGATCTGATCGTTTGTATGGGCAATGGAACCGTGCTCGAAGCTGGTACCCACCAGGAATTGATGGCTGCTCGAGGCGCCTATTATGTGTTGTATCGGCAGCAGGGACGCTCAAGCAGCTCTTCCTCTTCCTCGTCCTCTTCGGGGGTACCAGCCCTTGCGGTCTAGCCCCTCCGCAGCAGCATCTGAACCAAGGACCCGTCCATGACTACCGGTCCCACCGGGTCTGCTCGTCGGCGTCGACCACCGCCATCCCCGGATCCTGATGCCGTCGACCTTGGGGGTGAGGGGGTCCCTTCCGATCCCCTCAACCAGAGGGTTCCGCCGCCGCCAGCGCCTAAGCCGGTCGCCGAAGAGCAGAGGCCGAGAGGGTATCGACGTCGGCGCACCACCCTGCCCCGCAGTACCCGGGGCTGGAGTCGCGCCACGGTGTGGTGCCTCATCGGGCTCACGGCCTTCAGCATTGTTTACGGCTTCACGCCCCAGCTCGACAGTTCGGTCTCAGCTAATGGAGAACTCAGGCCCACCGGCGGTGTGGCCGAAATCAGTCCGCCGTTCAACAGTTTGGTGGAGCGTGTGCTCGTGAAAGAGGGCGAGAGCGTCAAGGCCGGTCAGTTGCTGGTGGTGCTGCGCGAAAAGGTGAACCGCCAGCAACTTGCGAATGTGCAGAAGCAGCGGCAGCTGTGGCGCAAGCGCACGGCCCTGCTCGCCGATCAACTAGGGCTTGCCGCCCTGCCGGCGGGTCAGGATGAAAGCAACCGACAGCTCACGTTGGAAAAACTAGAGGTTGTTTTGCGTCAGAAATCGGCTAAAGAAGAGCAAACGCGGATTCGCATCAATACAGCCCAGGCTCAATCGGATCTGGCCGGTTTGAAGATCAGGCTTGCGATTGATCGCAATATCACCCGTAGGATGGAGCAACTCTTGGCGCAAGGTGCCATTTCCCGCCTAGAGGTGGACCGTCAGCAGGAGCGTTTAGCTGAACTGGAGAGTGCCGTGCAGCGAGCCGAGCTGGAAGTGGCTTCCTCCGGGCGTCGCGAGTTTGAATCGGGCTATAAGTTGAACCAGATTGGTGTTGCCAATGCTAAGGAGCTGTTCACCAGTTACGACAACGCTCGCCAGCAGTTGATTGAGGCTAACAATCGCGTTGCTGATCTGGAGGATCGACTCGTGCTGGGTCGAATCACGGCCTCCAGGGCTGGCAAAATCTTCGACCTCACAGCCCGCGTATCTGAGGTGGCCCTGGCCAGCCGCCCGGTTCTGAAGATCATTCCCCAGAATGGCCTTGAGGCTGAAATATATGTCACAAATAAGGATATCGGCTGGATCAAAGTTGGCATGCCGGTTGAGGTGCGCATCAATTCCTTCCCGTTTACCGAATACGGCTCCATCAAGGGAACCTTGACCCGGATCAGTGAGGATCGTTTTCCTGCCGACCAGGAGACGCCGCAGCAATACTTCAAGGCCAAGGTTTCTCTCTCACGCACCAGCCTGGGGCATGCGGGGAAGGATTACCCGCTCAGGGCTGGCATGTCTGTTCAGGCGCTGGTGCAGATTGGCTCCAGACCCGCCATCAGCCTGTTGAGCGACCAATTCAAAAGCTTCACCGATAGCACCCGCTCGATCCGCTAAGCGAAAAAGCCTCGGTCGATGTAGCCAAAGCTGGCTAGATCAAGGTAGGTTCGACCCGGTTGATTGGCAGATGGGCCACCGTTCCGAAGGTTCCCTTGCCATTGCTGCCGAGCATCACTAGATCCGGCAGACGGTTGGAGAGGGGATCAAAGCTGATCGCCAGCTGTTTGGTGTTGTCGGTCATGCCCGAGACCAGTTGCTCAATCGGGGCGATCGGCAGCAGCTTGACGTTGCCGACTCCTGTCAGGCCGCTGGGTGTCAATTCCGTGAACAGCTGCTTTTGGCTGCCATCGGCTGCAAGGGTGGTCTGCAACACACCGATTCGATCGGTGAGACCGATCCCTCTGCTGTTGTCATAGCTGAGATCAAAATCTGTCAGGTTTGGTAGACCCGACTTACCATCCCATGTGGAGGGTTTCTCCCCATCGAGGCCACTGAAGACGAATAAATCCTTGCCGGACCCTCCATTCACCTGGATTCCCTGTTCATTGGCCGACAGCCAGGGGGTCCAGCGCAGATACATCACATCATCGCCGAGGCCGCCATCGATGCCCATGAACGCCCCAGAACTAACAAGGAAATCGTTGCCATTGCCCCCGATCACCTTTTCAAATCCCTGCAAACTGGCTGGTGCCCCGCCACGGATCGCGGTGGATGAGCCCACGTCAAGGTCCACCGTGAGCGGTAGGCTCCAGTTGTGAAATTCCAGGCGGTCGAGTCCAGCGCCACCAAGTAGCTTGCCTGTAAGACTGCTTCCTAGCTCCATGATCACAACGTCATTGTTCCCACCCGTATCTAGCGTTCCGACATTTGTGAAATGGAAGGCATTCATATAGCCCTGATCGGGACCTGTCACGGTCACCACATCCCGCTTGGATCCCGAACCGGAGGCTGAGATCAGGCTGTTATCCCCTTCACCTCCATCAAACGATCCATAGGCTTGGGAGTCGCTAAGATTAAGCGTGTCATTTCCTGATCCAGCCTGCAACGCACTGCCCACAATATTGGCGACAGTGATCTCGTTGCTGCCGCTCCCATTCACAACTGTGCTGCGATCGTCAGGTGCCATTTCAAGCAGCAGCCTATTGCGACCAGCACCAAGATCGATGGTTGAGTTCAGGATTCTTCCATTCACGATCAAGGTATCGTCGCCGCTACCCATGCGGATGCTGGAATCGCGCATGCCGATTCGATCGAGCTCCACCTGGCTGGTGCCACCTGGTCCGAGCAGGCCGAGCTGATTGCTGAGATCCTGATCGATACGGGTGTTGATTGCCATGTAGTTATTACCGCCACCAAGATCCACAGCGCTTGCATCCATGCCGATTGCTGTGGCATTCAGGGAAACATTTCTCAGGTCAGAGTTATTTGCCATCCCACTCAGTTGCGTGAGATCGAGGCTGAGACCGAGATCTTGACGTTTCAGAAACAGTGGGGTGTCTTCTGGCAGATTTCCGCCATACCAACCGCTATTAATCAACAGGCTGTCACTGCCTACACCCATCTTGACAAAGCTTGATTTCAGCCCCTCGGTTAAGAGGTTAAAACTTAACTGCGCTTGATCCGGCAGTCCTATCGCCGTGAAGCTAAGCCGTTGCAGGGCTTCCACATCCAGCACGTTAGCCCCATCACCCATATCGAACGTGCTTTGGTCCGAGCCAGTGGTGCGGCTGTTGATTGATGCCGATCCGGATTTGGGTGTCACTACCACAAGGGATAGAAGATCCTGCACGCCAATCACCAGCAGCTCGCTGGCCGTTCCGCCAAGAACCTTGCTGTTCACGATCCCCACGTTCTGCGAGATCACCTGCAGATCAGCATCGGAGAGGCGTGAATTGGCGAATCCTGGTAAATTTAATTCACTGCGCATCTCAAAACCTGGCACGTCTTGATAGCGCATATCCACGACACTATCGGCCACGGCATGCTGTTCGATCAGGCTTTGGCTGATCGCTTTCCCTTCCACACTGATTGCGTTGCTCTGGGAGTTGACCCGCACCAGCACCAACAGCAACTGCGGCAGCCCCACAGGTTCCAGTGCGTCGTCTGGCGCTGTTTCCCTTCCGGTGCCGGGATCGGTCGGCCCAATCTGTTTGGCAGCGAGGCCTCTCCCCGACCCCGACGGTTGTTGAATCGGCAGTCCCTCGAAACCTCCAGAGCCTCCGTAACCGGGAGATGGATTCTGGGCTAGCCCAATCGGCCGCTGGGGCGCCGGAGCGAGTCCATCCCCAGATCCGCCCGTCTGCCGGGGTTGGTTGCCCCCCCCCGTTTCGGGGTTGGGTGCCGGTCGGCCCGGCTGCCCCACCTCCACTTCTCCTAAGGGCGCGATCGGGATCCGACCCACCGAGGTTCGAAACGGCCCCAACCCCCCGTCATCCCCAAGGATCACGGGGCCCGTTGGCCGGCGGCGCTGCCCAGCAAGGGCCTCCTGACCCGCATCGAGGAGGTACAGGAACACGATTCCGAACGCAGCACCCGTCAGCACGCCTTCAAGCGAAACCCGGCTCCCATCCTTTTTGAGGGAAACGGCATCGGTGAGTTCGGACAGAGTGCTGATTTTGTGGCGCCGGTAACCTTTTGATCATCGCATCCTGCAGTTATTGCGTGGCATTGCTGCTGCTTTGTGCGTATGCGCATCGGTGCATCGCTTGCGTTTGCGGCCGGCTCTCAGGTTGCGCTTAGCCCTTGCCAAGGTTCCAATCCGGACGCTTTAAGACAACTGGCCGGTTTTCAGGCCCGTCCGATGTGTTCGGCCATGCCAGGCCGGCTTCTCTGGCTGAAGCGGCAGGGTAGGAACCGGCAAGCCGGAAAGGGCCTGGGGGAATGCTTAGATCACGATTGCGAGATTACGGCGATGACATAGGAAGTGCCGATGATTTGTTCTTCAAGGCTGCAGCAACGTGGTGCGAATCAGCGCCACGTAGAGGAATTCCGCAGGCTTGGGCAACATGTGTAGGCAAAGTGTTGCCATGTAGGTAGGCAGATTGCTGCAGATTTAACGCCAATGTGGTCCCAGTTTGCCATAGCAAGAACGGATGGAATCGGAATTCCGTCAATAGGTTTCACATGGAAGTGAAGGGGCATTGCAGGCACCAACCCCGCCCACCTCCGTTGTTCTTCCTGAATCTCCCCCAGCCATGTCAGCCACCAACACCAGCCGCACTGTCGGTATTGACACCTCCAATATCAACGTCGGCACCAGCACAACTCTGACGGCTAGTGCCGCATCCACGACTCCCGCCAGCGACACGGCGGTCTCGGGCGCCGTCGATGCCAAGGCAAACACCACGGCCCAGGCCGCCATCTTGAACAGCCCGATCAGCATCGGCACGTTCGCCACCCTC
The DNA here is from genome assembly GCA_040399305.1 of Cyanobium sp. Lineage (GTDB taxonomy): Bacteria > Cyanobacteriota > Cyanobacteriia > PCC-6307 > Cyanobiaceae > Cyanobium. The sequence goes on along the minus strand of JBBASH010000001.1, from coordinate 114,099 downwards.
AATGCCACCGAAACCGGCACGGTTGGGGCCACAGCCACCACCACCACCGGTAACGCAACGGCCAGCGCCAGTAACGACGGACCCACCGGCGGCATCATCAACAGCCTCAGCGTTCCGACTCAGATCACGATCGGCACCGATGCGGTGGTGACGACGTCGGCCACCAACAGCGCAACGGCAGCCGCCACCAGCGTGGATGGCTTCTCCACCGCTTGGGCCGACACCGGGAAGGTCTTCGGTCTTCAGGACGTGGGCCTGAAGGCTGGCAACGGCACGAGCCTGACGGCCAGCGCCACCGGCAACAACACGGCGACCGCCCAGTCGATCGGCCTGCCCACCAACAGCGATGGGTCTTCAGCCACCGCCGGGCGTTCCGATGCCAAGGTCGTGGGCATCTACGCCAGCGGCGCCCAGCTCCCTCCCGCGCAGCCTTCAGCCGATGCTGCCGCTGTAACGGTGGCCCCGACCGGCGGCCTGCAGATCTCCTTCGGCAACAGCGCCACGCTTCAGGGCTTCGGTACCGGCGGATTCAATTCCACGGCCAGCAGCGTCACCGGTCCGGTCAATGCCAGCAGCCTGGCCAACCTGGTGGCTGGCATCGCCACGGGAGCCAACGTGCAGCTGGTGTCTGGCAACGGCACAGGAGCCAACGTTCAGCAGTCTGAAGTGGTGACGCCTGGTGGCCTGGCCATCAGCTTCGGCGAGACCGGCACCGTGGCCGCCCAGGGCAAGGCCGACGCGACCGCCACCTCCAACACCACCACGGGCCCTGCTAGCGCCAACGTGGCGATTCAGACAATCGGCGGCATCGTTGATGTCAACAAGCTCGGTGGCATTAGCGGCGGCGCCCCCACCACCCTCACGACCGGCAAGGACGGCGACATTCAGGCTGCCGGTGTCGGCACCGCAGCGGCCAAGGCCACCGCTGTGACCTCGCCTGACGGCAAAGATGTTTCGGCCACCACCAATAACAGCAATGTGGTGGGCATCGCCATTGACAAGCTCGCCATTGGCGAGAACGCGACGCGCCTCTATGCCGGCGCCGGTAGCACCCAGACGGCCACGGCCCAGAGCACAACCTCTGGTGGCGATCCCAGTGCCTTTGCGGCCAATGGTGACAAGGTCTTCGGTGTCTACGACACCAAAGTGACGGTGGGCAAGAACGCCACCAGTCCCGTGGCGGAAGCTGTTCTCAGTGCCACGGCCACCGCCACCGGCGTCACCACGTCCACCGGCAGCACGGCCCTGGCTGGTGCAGGCTCGAGCGTGGTGGGCTTCAACCAGGGAAGCCTTGCCATTGGCCAGAACATCGTTAATGGAGTCGGCCCGGGCACGTTTGCTGCTAACGGCACCTCCGATCTCGCAGCTGGTGCGGTGGCAACCACCGGAGTCACCAATGCTCAGGCCGGTGGATCGTCCATGATTGTCGGCCTTAACGAAGCCCCTGTCTCGGTTGGGGGATCGGGCAACGTGGCCGCATCCGCCACCGGCACTGTGGCCGCCACGGCGCTCTCCGTGACGGGGGATTCCTCTGCTAAAGCCCTGCAGAAAGCTCTCGGCATCAACAACAGCGAGATTGCTATCGGCACCAACGGCAATGTGGGAGGAACGGCCGGCCTAACCGGCAAGGCGTCGGCCTCCACCACCACCGGAGACTCCACGGCTCTCACCGATCTGGTGGCCAAGGGCATCAACAACAACGTGACGATCGCCATCGGTCAAGCCGGCAACGTGACCGGCACGGCCACGGCTGCCGACCTCGGCACCCTGGCGTCTGCGGTAACGGGGGATGCCACCGGTACCTCCACTCTCGCGGCCATTGGCATCGACTTGGGCGGCGGCGACCCGATCAAAATCGGCACGACCGGCAACACCACCGGCAGCGGTACCGCCACGGCTCCCTCGGTGCTGGCGACCACCACCACCGGTGATTCCAGATTCACGGTGTATCAGAACGCCGTGGGGATCAAGGGCGGCGAGGGTGGCGAAGGTGATGGCAGCTCGATCGGTTCCGGCCTGTCGGGCACCATCACCGGCACGGGCAACGGCAGCGCCACCGGCGCGGCCAATGCGATCACCGGCTTCGCTGGAGGCACCACCAATGCCTTCGTTGCCGGTATCCAAGACGTTGACCTGAAGGCCAGCTCCCTCACGGCCAACGGCCAGGGCACCTACTCCACCAAGGCGACCTCCGTCACCGGTGATGCCTTCGGCACCTCCACCGTGTCTGTGGCCGGTCTGCTGGGGAGCGACAACTCCGCCAAGTTGGACGGCAACCTCACGGCCTCGGCAATCCTGAGCAACACCGTGCTGGCCACCACCATCACCGGTTCGGCCACCGCCAACGCCTTTGGCGATGCGGTGGGCCTGAGTGGATACAACGTGAACATTCTCCAGAGCGGCAACATCACGGCCTCGGCAGTGAGCAACAACATCGCCACCGCCTCGACCGTGACGGTCTGACATCGCTGAGTCGATGTTCACAAACGGGGGCCGGATCGTTTGATCCGGCCCCTTTCCTCCCTTTTGTTCCGATCCCTCCGCCTGTTGCTCGCCATGGAGTTCCAGCCCATCACCACCGCCCTGTCGCGGGCGGTGGCCCTGCAACTCGACCAGGGCACCACGTACCTCGGCGGTGGTCTTCAGCTCACCATTGCCCCCAGCGCCCAGGCCAGTAACCGGGTGATCGAGTCGGCCCTGCAGCCGATCGGCTCGATCGCCACCGCCCTAGGGCTAGGACTCGGCAATAGCCGCTTTCTTTCCGGTCCGGGCAACGCAGCGTTCTTCAGCAGCCCCGGGCTTTCGGTGGTGACCGGCGGCGGATCGATCGCCGGCTCGGCCGCTGCCACGGCCAACACCACCGGCCGCAACGTCAACACGGCCGAGGCCACGGCGACCAACGTCGGCCTGGCCAATCTGGATGTCATCAGCCGCGGTGGTGCTGTTCTGCAGATCGGCACCACGGCGGCACCGCTGTCGGCGAGCGCCACAGCGGCGAGCCGTTCGTTGCTGACCCCCCAGGCCATCCCGCTGCTCACAGCCCAACTCTCGGCCCTCGCCACCGTGAGGGGATTGGAAGGCGCCGCCCCCGTGGATCCCGCCACCCTGCGGATAGAACCGTCCACCCTTGTGGGCATCGCCGCCCCCCAGGGGTTCGCGAGCCTGCCCACCTTCTATGGCCAGCCCAGTGCCGCGGTGAGAGCCGCCGCCACGCTCAACCTGGATCCCGGACCCACGGCCACCGAGGCCCGCGCCGTGGCTGATGCCAAGGGGATCGAGGGCTACAGGGTTTTTGCCCTGGCACCGGGGCTCGCTGCAACGCCTGGAACCCCCGCACTCGTGGCCGGCATCGCCACCGCCAGCCTCGACCTGGTCGGTGCTCCCCCCACCCCAGCCCAGTCCGCCGACCTCAGTGCGACGGCGATCGGCATCGATCGCAGCGAGGTACGGGGGCCTGGCAGTGGGCCCGTGCTGATTCAGGGGGCGGGCTTGGCCTTGCTCAACACGCCAGCCTTGTTGCCACCGGGATCCCTGAATCTGCAAAGCCTGCAGGGGATTGGTATCGCCCGCAGTGACATCCAGAGCAACGGTGGCGATGCCACCGTGGTTGGTGGAGGGGGCTTTGCGGCAGCGAACAGCGGTGGGCTGCTGCCGGCCATGGATGCGGCGGGCATCGATCGCTCCACAATCCTCACCGGGTCAGGCAATGACACGGTGATCGGCAGCATCTACACCGAGCAACTAGCCGGGGTGGATGCCAACGGTGATGGGGTGATAGCGGCCAACGTCTTCCTCGATGCCTCGGCGTTGACGGGCGGCCAGGGCGGCTTCGATGGGATCCGCAACAGCGTCATCAACACCGGAACCGGCAACGACGGGGTCTTCGGCTCCTCCAGTGGCAGCGCGATCGATGCCGGCAGCGGCAACGACCTGATCCAGCTGGATCTGGCCCGCACGTCAAGCCTGGAGGGCGGCTTCGGCAACGACACCGTGAAGGTGAGCGACCTGGCGTTGGACACCAGCTTCCGCGGCGGCTTCGGCAACGACACGGTGCAGGTGGCCAGCGGTGAGCGCAACCGGCTCGACGGCGGCTACGGCCAGGACCTAGTGCACGGCGGCACGGCGATGCAGACCACCTTTATTCAGTCCAATGCCGGCGCGGCGTTGGATGCCGCCAGCCCGAGCCCGGGCGCGCTGCCGGGCAGCTCCTTTGCGGAACGCCTCACCGATCTGAATTTCTGGGCGGGCCTGGCAGACCAGCAGAAACAGGCGCTCTGGCAGACCGGCACCCTGGTGATCGGCTCCCAAACGTTCCAAGAGGACACCTTCAGCAATTTTGATGCCGCCCGCGGTGACATTTTTGATCTCAGCGGTTCGCTTGGTTCACTCACTCAAAACCTCTGGGAGACCCAGGGGGCCCTGTTTGGGGTCCAGGGCGGCCAGCTCGTGGTGCGCGATGGCCCCCAGAACAGCCAGATCGGCTTGGTGGTGGGAAGTCTGGGGGAGATCCGCACACTGGGAATCGGCGCCCCCTCGCTTGCCTATGCCACCGACACCCGCCAGCTGATGTTCGATGCGGATGGGGACTGGAAGAGCGGCGGCAGTCAGAGCATCGGAACGCTGAATATGGACAATCCAGGCTTGCTAACCAAGTCGAATATTCAGTTCGGAAGTGGAAGCTGAAGTGATCACGATTGCATCCCAATTGGCCTGATTTCTCCCTTCACCCATGCTTTCACTTCCTCCACTTCACGACGATCTGCTCCGTGCCGTGGACGCGATGGCCGGCCTTCCCTTCCATCAGCTCCTCCAGCAGCAGGGCATCCTGCAGAACCTGGCCAGGGACCTGGCCTTCAACGGATTACGCCAGGGGGTGCATTTGAGCCCTGGGGAGGGGCTGGAGATGCTCGCGCAGGTCTGCGCTGGACTCCCCTTTGAAGCCCCTGCCAGCCCCGAGGGCGATTGGATCGGCACCCTGCCGGAGCCATGCCGCGAGACGGTGAAGCAACGCTGGAACCATCTCCTGCTGGAGAAGGCCCTGGATGATCAGTACGGCGAGCGGGTTGAAGCTCATTTCCTCGATCGCCGCGATGATCTGGAGCAGGTGGTCTTCCGCCTGATGCGCTTGCCCCAGCGCGGCTTGGCCGAGGAGTTCTATCTCAGGCTGGTCGACGACCAGGTCAGCTTCGGCGATCTCGCCCGTGGCCATTCGCTCGGTGATGAGCGGATGACCCGGGGCATTGTCGGACCGATTGAGATCGGCCAGCTGCACAACAGTCTGCGAACTGTGCTCCGCACCCTGGCGGAAGGGGATTGCCACCCCCCCTTTCTGCTGGACAACGCCATCGTGTTGGTGCGGCTTGAGCACCGCTGTCCTGCCTGTCTCACCGATGCTCTGCGCAGCAGGCTGATCCAAGAGCTTTTGCAGCCTGATCTGCAGGCCTTGATCGAAACCGGCCTGGCGGCCCTGGCAGGCACCCTTGCTCCCGTTGCCGAGCTGCAACCCGCTTCCCTCGTGATGGCGGGAGGTTGAGCCATGGCCACCACCACCACACGGATCGAGGAGCTGCTGCGCTGCTTCCCCTTCCTGGCCGACCAACCGGAGGATCTGCTGCTGCGCCTTTCGTCCAGGGCCCAGCTGCAGAGCTTCCAGCAGGGACAGCCGATCTGCCGCACCGATCAGCCCCCGGAGCAGCTCCACCTTTTGGTGGAAGGAACGGTGCGATCCGTGGTGTTTTCGTCCCGTCTGCCGCGGGGTGTGGCCACCCTGCAGCGCCTCCAGCCCGGCTCGGTGCTGGGCTGGAGCCTGGTGAGTTGCGGACGCTGCTGGGAAACCCTGCTCGCTTCCTCCAACATCGTGGTGGTGGCGATTCCCTGGGACGCGCTGCACCAGGAGATCGCGGACCGGCCGGATCTCGCCGCACGGGTGCGGCAGAGCGTCACGGCGGCGGAGCTGTTCGGGGTGCTGGATGCCTATCTCAGGGAGTATCCGCGCCCAGTCGGCGAGGAGGTGCTGGAGGCGGCCAACCAACTGGCCGACGGCTGCCTGGTGCGCACCCCGGGGCCCGAAGGCGGCAATGGGATTGCCCCGGATGGGGAGCGGCTCTGGCTCGTGGCGGGCGGGCCGTTGCCGATCGGCAGCCTGCTGCCCAATGAACCGATCACGTTGCCCCAACCGGTGCGGTTGCTCGGTATCGATCGCCAAAGGCTTGAGGCGATCCTCGAACCGGCTATACCCGTGGGGGGTGAGGCCGCGGGGAACGGCTGGCAGTCGAAGCTGCTGGCGAACTGGGAGCAACAGCGACAGGCCCTCGATCCGGCCGCAATCACCGCCGCCACACCGATCGATCCGGCCCTGCCGCCGGAACCGCCGGATCAGGAGCGTCAGGGACCCGAGGCCTTTCCCTGGGTGAAGGGGGTGGGACCGCTGGAATCACCCGTGGCGGCGTTCCGGATGATCAGCGATCACCTTGGGCTTCCCTTCCGCCGCGACCTGCTGCGGCGGGTGATCGGTGAGCAGGTGACGCGGCATGGCCAGGCCTCCCTGGCCCTGGCCGGTGCCTTGGCCGAATCGATCGGCCTGCAGACCCAGCTGCTGGAGCTGCGCGCCGAGGCCTTGGTGCAGCTCAGCCCCCCCCTGCTGATTCGCTGGGGCAACGGATTGGCCGTGATCTATCGCAGCGACCGGCGCCATCTCGTGGTGGGGATCCCTGCGGTGGGCAACCAGGAGTTAACCCTGGAGGCCTTCCGGGAGCAGTGGGGCGACGCAGGGGAGGTGCTCAGCCTGCGGGTCAATGACCTGACCCCGAGGCGGCGCTTCGGCTTCAGTTGGTTCGCCCCGGCCCTGCGCCAACACCGGGCGGTGCTGCTGGAGGTGTTGCTGGCGAGCTTCTTCGTGCAACTTTTTGGTCTTGTCAATCCGCTGCTGATTCAGCAGGTGATCGACAAGGTGATCATCAATAACAGCCCTTCGGCTCTGGGGATTTTGGGCCTGTTGCTAGTGGTCTTTGCCCTGTTCGAGGGTCTGCTGCTCTGCCTACGCACCTTTCTGTTCGTGGATACGACCAATCGCATCGATCTAGCCCTCGGCACCCAGATCATCGACCATCTGCTGCGGCTACCGCTCAGTTACTTCGATCGTCGTTCGGTGGGCGAGGTGAGCAGCCGCATCGGTGAATTGGAGAAGGTGAGGGGTTTTCTCACGGGCACGGCCCTCACCACCATTCTTGATGCCATCTTTGCAGTTCTGTATATCGTGGTCATGCTGATCTACAGCTGGCAGCTCACCCTCTTCACCCTGGCGGTGATCCCGGTGCTGGTGCTGCTCACGCTCTCGGTGTCGCCGATCGTGCGGGACCAGCTCCAGAGCCGGGCCGTGGCCAATGCCCGCACCCAGAGCCACCTGGTGGAAGTGTTGAGCAGCATGATGACCGTGAAAGCCCAGAACATCGAACTGCGCTGCCGTTGGAAGTGGCAGGACCTCTATAGCGATTATGTGGCCGAGGGTTTCGACAACACGCTTCTCTCCACCACAGCCGGCTCAATCAGCAGCTTTCTCAACAAGCTTTCCGGATTGATCGTGATCTGGGCCGGCGCCGCCCTGGTGCTTCAAGGTTCCCTGAGCTTGGGCGAACTGATCGCCTTCCGCATCATCGCCGGCTACGTCACCGGCCCCCTGCTGCGCATGACCTCCATCTGGCAATCCGTGCAGGAAACCGCCCTTTCTCTGGAGCGTCTGAGCGATGTGATCGACAACCCCCAGGAGGCAGCCGCCGATAACGCCACCCGCATGGTGATGCCACCGATCGAGGGGGAGATCGAATTCCGGGCGATCCAATTCCGCTATCAACCCTCCTCGCCGCTGCTGCTGCATGGCCTCGATCTCACGATTCCCCGCGGGCAGTTCGTGGCGATCGTGGGGGCCAGTGGCTCGGGCAAGAGCACCCTCACCAAACTTGTAGCCCGTCTCTACCAACCCGAGCAGGGCATGGTGCTGATCGATGGCATCGACATCAGCAAGGTGGAGCTCTATTCCCTGCGGCGCCAGATCGGCATCGTGCCGCAGGACACCGTGCTGTTCGACGGCTCGATCGAGGAGAACATCACCCTCACCCATCCGGAGGCGAGCCCCGAGGACATGGTGGAAGCCGCGCGAATCGCCGCCGCCCATGACTTCATCATGGCCCTCCCCGCCGGCTACGCCACCCAGGTGGGCGAGCGGGGCAGCAGCCTCTCCGGTGGCCAGCGGCAACGGATCGCTATCGCCCGCACGATCCTCCAGAAACCGCGGCTGTTGATCATGGATGAGGCCACCTCCGCCCTCGACTACCAGACGGAGCGGGTGGTGAGCGAAAACCTGATGGCCGCGCTCCGGGGTTGCACGGTGCTGTTCATCACCCACCGCCTCTCCTCGATTGTTCAGGCGGACCGGATCGTCTGCATGGGCAACGGCGCCGTTCTCGAGGTGGGCACCCATGACGAGCTGATGCAGCGACGGGGGGCCTACTACGCCCTCTTCCGTCAGCAGGGCCGCAGCGCCGAGGAGGCGCCCCCCGTGAAGGCCCTGGAGGTGGTGTCATGACCCAGGTCTTCGACCCCGCCAGGCCGCCACGGCCTCCCGGCTCCCCACCGCAGCGCCGCACCCACCTGCCCCGCAGCACCCGCGGCTGGAGCCGGGCAATCATTTGGAGCCTCTCGGGGCTGAGTGCCTTCGGAGCCGTGGTGGGCTGGGTGGCCCGCATCGACAGCTCCGTGACCGCCACCGGCAAGCTCCGGCCGATGGGCGGCAGCTTCGATGTCAGTGCTCCGCTTCAGGCGCCGATCCGAAGGGTGCTGGTGCGCGAGGGGCAGAGCGTGCGGGCCGGCCAACCCCTGGTGCAGCTGGAGGAACTCGATGCCGGCCGCCAGAGTCGCGATCTGCTGGCCCTACGCGAGCTGTGGCGCAAGGATGCCAACCAGGCGGCCCAACAACTGGGTCTGCCGGCGTTAGCGGTGGATGGGCGTGAACTCGCGGAGCAGATGCACGACACCGACCTGCGCCGTCGTGCCGCCGACCAGCGCCGTCTGCGCAGCGTGGCCACCGTGCGCCAGCAGATCTCCGACCTTCAGGCTCTTGAGCGAAAGGAGGCAATCAATAAGGGCATTCATCGCCGCATGGAGGGACTCGTGCGCCAGGGGGCGATCTCCAGGCTGGAGCTCGATCGCCAGGAGGAGCGCCAGGTGGACCTCGAGGGCACGATCCGCCGCACCCGCCAGGAGATCCTCTCGGCCCAGCGCGGGTTGGCCGAGAGTGAGCTCAACCTGGAGCAGGTGGGCTCGCTCAACCGCCGGCAGCTCTACGAGCGATACGACGAAGCCCGCCGCCAGCTGCTGGAAACCAGCACGCGGCTGGAACAGCTGCGGTCCCGCCTGAAGCTGGGCCGGATCCTGGCCCCTGTCGCCGGCGAGGTCTTTGATCTGAAGGCCAAGGAGGGGGAACTCGCGATAGCCCGTCCGTTGCTCCGCATCGTGCCCCGCCGGGCGCTGGAAGTGGAACTGGCCATCTCGAACCGCGATATCGGCTTCCTCGCCCCCGGCATGCCCGTGGATGTGCGCATCACCTCTCTCCCCTTCACCGACTACGGCTCCCTGCGGGGCACCCTCACCCGCATTGGTGCGGATGCCTTGCCGGCCGATCCAGGCACGAACCAGGAGATGTTCCCGGCGGTGGTGCGGCTCGATCGCTCGGCCTTGATCCACCAGGGGCGCCCCTATCCCCTCAGGGCGGGGATGGCGGTGAGTGGCCTGATCCAGCTCGGCACCCGGCCGTTGCTGGCCCTGATCTACGACCGGATCGGGGGATTCCTCGACTCCACCCGATCGATGCGCTGAGCCCAATCCAGGATCAGGATTGGAGCGGCGCGCCGGCTGAGGATACGGGGCTATGGAAGGCTGGGAGGAGCGCTAGCTCCACGCTGAGGCGGGCAGGTCCGAGCAGCACCAGTTGGCTGGCTCCCGAATCGGTGGCGATGGCCAGCTGCGGTGGCCCCGTGCCGATGCCCGCCAGCAGGGCCGGCAGGGGGGCGATCGGCAGCCTGCGGCTTTGGCCCAGACCCTCTAGCCCGGATGGCAGAAGTTCCACCAGGCCATTCGCGGCTGGATCGGCAGCCGCGAGGATGCCGCCGGCACGCCAGCCCAGCCGGTCACTGAGTTGCAGCTCCCCCCGCGGTCCGATCACCAGCGTCAGATCCTCCAGACTGGGCAGCAGGCGAGGTGATGGGATGCTCGCGCTGAGTAGGGGGGATCCGGGAAACCCCCCAGCGGCGGGTGAGGCCAGCAGAAGGGGATCCAGGCCCGCCAGCACGAAGAGGTCGCGGCCGCCGCTACCCGTGAGCCGGAATGAGGCACCCGTCTCCATCCGGTCCGTTGGGTTGAACTCAAGCCAGTCGTCACCGGCACCCCCATCGAGCCAGAGGGTGTCGGCCGCGCCCACCAGATGGTCGGCCCCCAGACCGCCGAGGACCCCGTCGAAGCCTGGGGCCCCTCCCGCTCTACCGCCACCGATGGCCTCGGCGGTGCCGCTGTCCAGATCCACCGAAACACCGCTCGTCCAGGCGCCGTAATCCAGGGTGTCCGCACCAGCTCCGCCCCAGAGCGGACCCTCCAGGCTGCCGAGGGGGTCGATCACCACATGGTTGCCACCATCGCTCAGCTGGATCGCCTCAACGGAACTGAACGTGAGTCCATCGATCTGGCCACGGTTTAGGCCCTGCAGCTCCAACTGCTGGGGCCCGATCGGAGCCGGCGAACCTGCATGGCTGGAACGGGCCATCTCCAGCGTGTCCTGGTCATCACCGCCATCCAACAGCCCGATCGCGCGTCCCTCCACTCGGATCCGGTCATCGCCACCGCCGGCCAGGAGCGTGACACCCCCGTCACCTTCGAGCACAAGGCTGTCGTCTGCTGCGGAGAGGGTGATGCCGGTGTCACCGCCCCGGTTCAACACCAGCACGCTGTCGTCGACCGCTCCGCTCACCTCCACCCGATTGCGCCCCTCCCCCGGCTCGATGCGGGAACCGATCACGGCCCCCCGCAGCAGCAGGCTGTCATCCCCCTCCCCCAGCTGGACCAGGGAGTTGTCCAAGGCCACCGCCTCAAGGGCCCCGGCCCCGGCCTCAATCGTCACCCGGTCAGGTCCGCCCCCTGTGCTGAGCTGACTATCCAGCAGTCCCACGGCCCTGCCGTTCACCGCCACAGCGCCCCAGGCAGGGGCCGAAGGGGCGGAAGCGAAGGGGTCGGGTGCTTCTTCACGGCTGATGCGGCTCGCGATGCGCACGTTGTCGGCACCATCGCCGAGGCGAATCGTGGAGCCGTTCACCGCCGTGCTGGTGAGGTTGAGCTCCCCCTCCAGGGTGCCGGATCCGGCGGATCCTCCCAGGGTCAGCTGCAGTTCCGCCCCGATCTCCACGTTGGTCTGGCTCTGCTCTCCGTCAGCGGCCAGGAGGCTCTCCCTTAAACCCTCGACCTGGTCATCCACCGCCATCAGACCTCCCTGCCCCCCCCGCAGGCCGAGCAGCAGGACATCCAAGGCCCGGATCCGGTAGCTCCCTCCATCCGCACTGCCCTCGATCGCACTGCCGCTGACCGCCTGATTGAGGCTCCGCTGGTGGAGTTCCGCCGTCCCCAGAACAGAGAGCGCCAGCCCCTCGATCCGGCGCAGGGAGTCGATGCTGAGCACCGGGATCCGGGCCTGGCTGAGATCCAGCCGTGCCCCCTGCAGGCCCACCTGGTTGGCGTCGAACACCATGAGGGCCGGGCCTTCGACGCTGCGGGCCACCACGCTCTCCCGCCGGTCGATGAGGATCTGAAAACTCTGGTGAGCAGGCATCGGGGTGGAGCCGTCCCCCACGTCCGCCGAAGCCCTGGGAGCGGCGCTCTCCGCCACTGGAGCGGTGCGACCAGCCCCCCGATCGGCATCGGGGAACCCGGCCGGAAGGGCGGTGGAGGTGGCTTCGCCAGTTGGGGGCTCTGACCCCGTTTCCGTCGCCAAGGGGCTGGCTCTACCGGCCACGACTCCCGGCCCCGTGGACTCCGATGCTGCCGGGCCAGCGGAGGTGGGCCAGGGCGCTTGGGGTGGCGAACCCATCGCCAGCCCTCCACTAGCCGCCAGGGATCCCCACCCGGCGCCGCCGTAGATGCCCGTAGGCCCCGATGGGACGGCAACGCTCCCGGTGGTCCCACCACGGTCGATCCCGGGGTCCGCTCCTCCTAACGGGAGAGCAGCCGACCCTCGTGTCGGGGGAGCAGGCGCCCCACCCGGTCTGGGTCCTTCCCCTAGGGGGTCCTCGCTTCGCCCCTTTCCTTTCCCCGATCGTTCCCCGGCCTGCGCCGGATTCTCCAGGAGGAACGCCAGGGTGAGGGCAAGGGCCACCCCAGTGAGTGCGGCTTCCACGGAGAGGCGGCCCCCATCCCCCCCGGGGATGGGTGAGCGCCGCTGTCCTCGGATCGCAGCTCCGATGGTGTCTCCTCAACGCTCTTCGTTCACCCTGAAGTGCTGCAGACGGGCTGGTGCCCGGACGGGCCGATCCGGTGCGGATGCGCGCCTGCGACCACGATGGACGCTCCGGTCAGGCTCGCCAGCGGATGAAGGCGCCGGGGGTGAGGTTCAGCAGGGGACAGCGGGCCGAATCACGGCTCTCCTGAAGATCGGCCAAGGCCCGAGCCTCGGGCTCGAGGTCGGCGCTGGGGTGGCTGCGCCGTCGTACATCGGGGGTCAGCAGGAGCCCCACCGCCTGGGTCGTGTCCCAGCGGGCCATCACCATCAGCGGGCCCGCCAGGTCGGCGGCGGAGAGTTGGCCGTTGGGGGCAGCCGTGAGCAGAAGAGCGAGGCGGGGCTGGTCCAGCAGGGCCAGCAGCCGGGGGTGATCCTCCTCCTCCAGCACCAGACCCCGCTGGCCAGCCCAGTGGCGCAGCTCATCGATCCGTGCTGCCACGGTGCGGCTGTCGGCCTCGCCGCACCAGGCCAGCACTGCACTGAGGCCATGGGGTTGGGCTGCCCCGGAATCGGCCTCCATCAGGTGCCCGAGCTTGAGCAGCTTGGCCTGCAGATAGGCGGCGTTGTGGTCACCGGGGTCGATCACCAGGGGAACCCGGTCCTCAACGGCTAGCCCGTAGCCGCCTAGCCCGGCGATCTTGCGCGGGTTGTTCGTGATCAGCCGCAGCCGGTGCACCCCCAGATCGCTGAGAATCTGAGCTCCAACGCCGTAGTTGCGCAGATCGGCGGCAAAGCCGAGCCGTTCGTTGGCCTCCACGGTGTCTAGCCCGCCATCCTGCAAGGAATAGGCCCGAAGCTTGTTGATGAGGCCAATCCCTCGCCCCTCCTGACGCAGATAGATCACCAGCCCTTCACCGGCCGCCTCGATCATGCGCAGGGCGGCTTCGAGTTGGGGTCGGCAGTCGCAGCGAAGCGAGCCGAAGGCATCGCCGGTGAGACATTCGGAATGCACCCGCACCAGCACCGGCCCCTCCGCCAGCTCCGGTTGTCCCTTCACGATCGCCACGTGTTCGCTGCCATCGAGTTCGTTGCGGAAACCGATCGCCCGGAAGTTGCCGAAGGCGCTCGGCATGGCGGCCTCCGCTTGGCGACGCACGAAGCGCTCGGTGTCGAGCCGGTAGCGAATCAAGTCGGCAATCGAGATCAGCCGCAGGCCGTGCAGACGGGCGTACTCCACCAGCTCGGGGAGCCGTGCCATCGAGCCATCGGGGTTCTGGATCTCGCAGATCACCCCCGCCGGATAGAGCCCCGCAAGGCGGGCCAGGTCCACGGCGGCCTCGGTGTGGCCGGCACGCTTGAGCACACCGCCATCCCGGGCCCGCAGCGGAAAGATGTGACCGGGGCGACGCAGGTCCGCCGGACGGCTGTCCGGGTGGATCGCCACCTGGATGGTGCGGGCCCGGTCGTCTGCGGAGATGCCAGTACTGACGCCGTTCTCCGGACCGGCATCCACACTCACGGTGAAGGCGGTCTGATTGCTGTCAGTGTTGCGATCCACCATCAGCGGCAGATCCAGGGCATCGAGTCGCTCCCCCTCCATCGCCAGGCAGATCAAGCCCCGAGCTGCGGTGGCCATGAAGTTGATCTGTTGCGGCGTGGCGAACTGGGCGGCGCAGATCAGATCGCCCTCATTCTCCCGGTTTTCATCGTCCACCACCACGATCGATTCGCCGTTGCGGATCGCCGCCAGGCCATCGGCGATCGAATCGAACCGCAGCGCGGAGGGGGCCTGGAGGCTCTCCGCCGGAGAGGGCACCGCGGATTCCGGGCTCAGGGCCTGGGGGGTGGAGGCGGCTTGGGCCAGGGCGATGGGCTTCGGGGTGATCTGCAGTTATAGAGCCCGGTACGATCCACCGTTCCCTGCGCCCCGGCATGACAGGCACACGCGTCGCGGTGATCGGAGCCAGCGGCTACGGCGGTCTGCAGACCCTGCGGCTGCTCCAGGATCACCCCACCTTCACGGTGACCTTCCTGGGCGGGGAGCGCAGCAGCGGTCGCCGCTGGAGTGATCTAGTGCCCTTCCTGCCCCTGCCGGGCGATCCGGTGGTGCGCACCCCCGACCCCGAAGCGATTGCGGCGGTGGCGGATTTGGCCGTGCTGAGCCTCCCCAATGGCTTGGCGGCGGGCCTGGTTCCCGAGCTCCTGGAGCGGGGCGTGAAAGTGGTGGATCTCTCGGCCGATTACCGCTACCGCTCCCTGGCCCAATGGCAGGAGGTCTATGCCGCCGAGGCCCGGGAGGTGCCCCGCAGCGACCAGGCCCTCTGCCAGGAAGCGGTGTACGGCCTGGTGGAGTGGGAGGAGCCTCGCATCCGCTCGGCCCGCCTAGTGGCCGCCCCGGGCTGCTTTCCCACCGCCAGTCTGCTGGCCCTGCTCCCCTTCCTGCAGCAGGGATTGATCGAACCCGCCGGCATCGTGATCGATGCCAAAACCGGCACTTCCGGCGGCGGCCGGGCCGCCAAAGAACAACTGCTGCTGGCCGAGGCTTCCGAGGCGGTGGCCCCCTACGGCGTGGTGGGCCACCGCCACACCAGCGAGATCGAGCAGATCGCCGGCCAGGCCGCCGGCCAGCCGATTCAGCTGCAGTTCACCCCCCACCTGATGCCGATGGTGCGGGGCCTGCTGGCCACCGTGTATGCCCGCCTGCGGGATCCGGGCCTCACCGCCGACGACTGTTCCACCCTGCTTTCGGCGGCCTACCGAAACAGCGCCAGCGTGGCCGTGCTGCCGGTGGGGAGCTATCCCTCCACCAAGTGGGTGCGCCAGACCAATCGCTGCCTGCTCTCGGTCCAGGTGGACCGCCGCACCGGCCAACTGATCGTGATGAGCGCGATCGACAACCTGATCAAGGGACAGGCGGGTCAGGGGGTGCAGTGCCTCAACCTGCTGGCGGGCCTGGAGGCGAACACCGGCTTACCCCAGCTGCCCTATTACCCCTGAATGGCCGGTGTGGCGGCCCCGGCTTGATCGAGTCGAACGGCGGCCAGGGCCACCGCGTAGGGGAGGATCCGGTGTTCCTGCGCCTGGATACGGGCGGCGAGGCTGCCATGGTCATCGCTTCGCAGCACCGGCACTGCCGCTTGCACCAGGATCGGACCGGCGTCTACCACCTCCTCCACCAAATGGGCGGTGCAGCCGGTGAGGGTCACCCCAGCGGCTAGGGCCTGACCCACCGCATCGAGCCCCCGGAAGCTGGGCAGCAGGGAGGGATGGATGTTCACCAGGCGGCCCGGATAGGCCCCGATCAGCACGGGGGTGACGATCCGCATCCAGCCCGCCATCACCACCAGGTCCACGCCGCATGCCGCAAAGCTGGCCGCCACCAGATGGTCGAGCTCCTGCCGCTGCGGATGGTCGCGATGGTCATGCAGGAGGCAGGGGATGCCGAGGCGTTCGGCCCGCTGGCGGGCTTCACAGGCGGGGTTGTTCACCACCAGCTGCACCACGTCGGCGTAAAGGGGACCGCCGCGGCAGGCCCTGACCAGGGCCTCGAAGTTGCTGCCTTGGCCGGAGGCCATCACCCCGAGCCGCAGGGGACGCTCCAACCGCGGCCAGGATTCCGATGCTTCGTTCGCAGAGTGTGGCGTTGGCCACTGGATGGCCTGCATGACCTCGCTAACGTCATCAAAAGCGGTCATGGCGCCCATGTCCCATCTCTCCATCCTGCCAACGGTGCTTCGGGATGCCGATCTGCTGGAGGCCTGTTTGCGTTCGATGGGCCTCAGCCCCCAGCGCGATGCTCAGTTAAAGGGTTTCGGCGGTGAGCAGCAAGCGGTGGTGGTGATGCTTCAGCTTGAGGCTGGTATCGCCCTGGGCTGGTGCCTGTCCGGCGATGGCTCCCTTGCCCTGGTCGGTGACCTGCAGCGCCTCAGCCGTTCGCGCTCCCTGGAGCCCCTGCTCGCCCGGATCACACGGGAATACGCGGCCCGCGACGCCCTGCGGCAGGCCCGACGTCACCTGAGCGACGCCCTGGTCTGCGTCGGAGATTGATCCCATCGAGCGGCTCCAGCTTCACCTCGACCTCCGGGAACCCCATCAGCATCTGGTGAGGGCCACCCTTCGCTTTTCCTCCCGCACCCCCGTCGTTCGCCTGCGGATGCCGGGGTGGACCCCCGGCTCCTATCTGATCCGCGACTACGTGCGGACCCTCGAAGACCTGCAGGTGTGGCAGGGCGATGAGCGGCTGGCTGTGGAGCGGCTGGAGCCGGCCTGCTGGCAGGTGCGCACCGCCGCTGGCGGCCCGCTGGAGGTGCGCTGGCGCATCCTGGCCACCGATCTTTCGGTGCGCACCTGCCAACTCAATGCCGACCATGGTTTTCTCGCCCTGGCTGGGGTGGTGCTCCAGGTGGAAGGGGAGCGCTGGACCCCGATCCGCCTCAGCCTCGATCTGCCCGCCGGTTGGCATCCTTTTTTGCCCCTGCCGCCGGATGGGGAGGGGGGGTGGCTAGCCGGTGATTTCGACCAGCTGATCGATAGTCCCCTGGAGGCCGGTCCCCATGCCTGCCATGCCTTCACGGTGGCCGGGGTGCCGCACCGCTGGGTGGGCTGGGGTGAGGATCTGGTGCTCTCCGATCCCGCCTGGCTGGCCGACGTGGAACGGGTCTGCCTCGCCTGCTGCCGGCTGATGGGGGTTGAGAGGCCCGCGGCGCCCTCCTATCTCTTCGTGCTTCACCTGCTCGATCAGGGTTACGGCGGGCTGGAACACCATGACGCCACGGTGCTCCAGTTCGGCCGTCAAGCCTTGGCCGAACCCAAGGGCCGGCGCCAGCTGTTGCAGCTGGTGGCCCATGAATACCTGCACCAGTGGAACGTACGGCGGCTGCGACCCGCCGAACTCACCCCGATCGATTACGACCGCGCCACGGTGGTTCCCACCCTCTGGTTCGCCGAGGGGGTGACCAGTTATTACGACCAGCTCCTTCCCTTGGTGGCCGGCCTCAGTGAGGAGAAGGACCTACTGGAGGACCTCGGCACCGATCTCTCCCGCTACCGACTCACCCCGGGCCGGGCCGTCCAGTCGCTGCATCTCAGCAGCGAGGAGGCCTGGGTGAAGCTCTACCGCCCCGATCCCCACGCGGTGGATTGCCAGGTCAGCTACTACCTCAAGGGGGCCGTGCTCGCCCTGGTGCTGGATCTGCACCTGCGCCGCCACGGCTCCGCCCTGGCGCTGGTGCTCAGGGATCTATGGCGCAGCCATGGGGTGGTGGAACGGGGATACCGCTGGCCGGATCTCCTGTCTGCGTTCGTGGCCCACGCCGCCGATCTGTCCACTTTGCTGCCGATCTGGTTGGAAAGCGAGGAAGATCCACCCCTAGATCGCTACCTGGAGGACGTGGGTCTGGTGCTTTCGGCGGAAACCTCCCCCCACCCCACTCCCGGCTGGCAGCTTGATGGCAGAGGCACCACCCTGGCCCGCGTGGCCCGCGCTGGTGCCGCCGAGCGGGCCGGACTCCAGGTGGGTGATGAGCTGCTCGCCCTCGATCGGCACCGGCTTCGCAGCCCCGAGGACGTCCGCCGCCGGCTGATGGGCTGCGGCTCTGCCGGCGCGATCACCGTGCTCTACTGCCGCGATGGCCTCGTGAGGCAGACCAAGCTGACCTGCGAGCCCCCGGGAATCGAGCGCTGGCGGCTCTTGATCGATGCCGCCGCTGCGGCCCACACCGCCGAGGCGCGCGCCCGCTGGCTGAGCCTTTTGCCATGAACGCCGAGACGCGCCGCCCCCTCCTCCTGGCGATCGCCGCTGCCTCAGTGCTCAGCGTCGGGGGGCTGGCCTGGTTGGCCCGGGGCCTGCTGATCCCCGCCGATCAGGCAACGGGCGCCTCCCTGCTCGAACTTCTGAATGACACCCGTCGCCAGAGGGCAACGCTCCAGGAGAACCGGCCACGGGCAACAGCCCCGCCGGCCCAAGAACCCTGGGTATCCCCCCTGCGCCAGACCTGTCCGGTCCGGGAGCCGGCCCTGCAGGATCGGCTCGCGATCCTGATGGACGATCTCGATCAGCGTCGCCGCCGGATCCGGATCGACCCCACCAACTACGGCCAGCGCTTCCGGCGGGATGTCTTCGGCGACCGGCTCGATCCCACCCCCCGGGTCGTCGTGCTCCATGAAACGGTGTACGGACTGGATTCGGCGATCAACACCTTCAAGACCGCCCATCCCAACGACGACGACCAGGTGAGTTATCACACCCTGATCGGGCTGGATGGGACCGTGGTCGACACGGTGGATCCTTCCAAGCGCGCCTTCGGTGCCGGCTATTCCGCGTTCCAGGGACGCTGGGCGATGACCAGCCGCCGGGTGAGTGGATCAATCAACAATTTCGCCCTCCACCTGAGCCTCGAATCACCCCTGAACGGCGAGAACGAAGCACCCGGTCATAGTGGGTACACCCAGGCCCAGTACGACGCCATGGCGGTCGTTCTGGCCGATTGGATGCAACGGTATCCGATTCCCGTGGAAGCGATCACCACCCATCGCCACGTCGATATGGGCCGGGAGCGAGCCGATCCCCGCAGCTTCGATTGGAGCCAGCTGCGGCGCCGGCTCGCTGCCCTAGGCGTGATCTGCTGAGCTGTAACGCGCTCAGCGGCTTCGGGCTCTCCCTTGGTCTAGGGAACGGGCATCCTCAAATGAGAGGAGAAATCTCGCGGTTGCGGCTCCCGTAGATCAAGGCATGCAGTTCGGGATCCTGCATGTAGCGGAGGACCCGACCGGGATAGTCGAGCTTGCCATTGTGCAGATAGGCCAGCGTGGCCAGTCCCTTGGCATCGCGGTGGGAAGCGCTGGCGATCAGGGGGCGGTTCGTCGGAAGTCCGAGGTCCTTGCTGAGGCGAGCGAATTTACCCACCAACAAGGCAACGCTCCGCTCGGGATCGAGCAGTTCGAGCCGGGCCTGCTCCAGTTCGGCTTCCGTGGCATCCGGGGAGAGTTTTCCCTGCTTCACCATCTCTCCGAGGCTTAGCTGGGCGGCCCCATGGGTGCTGAACAAGCCCGACTGGGCAGCCAGGGGAGTGTTCTCACCGGGCTTGGCATGCTGCAGCTCATCGAAGAGCACGGCGGCCACCAGCATCGGATTGATGTGCTGGCGCCGGGATTCGGCCAGGATCACCGGGCGGAGCTCCACGATGATGTCGAGGGTGTGGCTGCGCAGCGGCAGCAGGTTGTCGAGCCCCTCGGTGAAGAGCTGGGCCAGCTTCGGTTGCGGGCCGTGAACGCCGAAGCGTCGGTTGAGGGCTCGGAGCTCTTCGGTGCTGAAGTCGATCGGATCGGGCCGCAGGCCTTCCGTGGGTGAGGCCAACTGGGGGGAAGCCACGGGGGTACTGCCGATCGCCGGGGCTTCGCGGAAGAGAACGGGCCGGTAGAAGGCGCTCACGGTGCTGCGCACCAAGGAGCCGCTCACCAGGAGGAGTGAGGCCAGGGCCAGCAGCCGCAGGGGCCTGGCGGCCGGTCGGATTCCGGGCCGCCATTTGCGTGGGGGCAGGCGGAACCGGTGGGGCATGGCCAGGGAATGAACGCCGAAGGATCTCACCTCCAGTTTCCAACATTCTTCAGCTTTAACCGGCGGAGCGGTTCGGTCTGTCGGGTGGACCACACAGCCGCCCGCCTCAGCGTCTGCCGATCTTCCCAAGCCCCCCTGGGATCGGCTTGGATGCGGCTGCAGGGCTCCCCGGAGAGCCAGGACCCCCCGCCTCCATGCCGTCCCCGTCCTTCAGCAACGACCGCGATAGCGCTGGTCTCTGGCAGCGTTTCTGCGCGCTCCTTTGGCATGACTCGGATCTCGGTGTCTGGCTGGATGTGAGTCGCATGGCCCTCGGCGACGCCGATCTGGAGGCCCTCGAACCCCGCTTCAGTGCAGCCTTCGCCGCCATGGAGGCCCTGGAGGGCGGAGCGATCGCCAATGCCGACGAACACCGTCAGGTCGGTCACTACTGGCTGCGGAACCCCTCCCTGGCCCCGGATCCCCAGGCGGGCGCCCTGATTTCCCGTGAGACCGATCGGATCGAGAGCTTTGGCTCCGATCTGTTGGCCGGCAGGATCGCCTCCCCCGCCGGCACCCCCTTTACCGATGTGCTCTGGATCGGCATCGGCGGGTCGGGCCTGGGGCCGCTGCTGATGATCCGCGCCCTGCAGCAGGAAGGCCGTGGCCTTCCCTTCCATGTCTTCGACAACGTCGATCCCCAGGGATTCAGCCGCACCCTGGCGGCCTTGGGTGAGCGGCTCCGCACCACCCTGGTGGTGGTGGTGAGCAAATCCGGCGGAACTCCGGAACCCCGCATCGGCATGGAGCAGGCCCGGGCCCGCCTTGAGGCCCTCGGTGGCGACTGGGCCCGCCAAGCCGTGGCCGTCACGATGGCCGGCAGCCAGCTCGACGCTCTCGCCGCTTCAGAGGGCTGGCTGGCCCGCTTCGACCTTCCCGACTGGGTTGGAGGTCGCACCAGCATCACCGGCGCCGTTGGACTGTTGCCCGCCGCCCTGATCGCTGCCGACCTCCGCGGCTTCCTGGCCGGTGCCGCCGCCATGGATGCCCTCACCCGGCGCCCGAGCCTGCGGGACAATCCCGCCGCCTTGATGGCTGCCGCTTGGTATGCCGCTGGCGAAGGCAAGGGCCGCCGCGACCTGGTGGTGCTGCCCTACCGCGATCGTCTGGAGGTATTCAGCCGCTACCTCCAGCAACTGGTGATGGAGTCCCTCGGCAAGGACCGCGACCGTCAGGGGCAAACCGTCCACCAGGGCCTGGCTGTCTACGGCAACAAGGGATCCACCGACCAGCACGCTTACGTGCAGCAGTTGCGTGATGGCCTCGACAACTTCTTCGTGACCTTCATTGAGGCCCTCGACGATCCCGCCGACATCGGGCCGATCGCCGGAGAGCGACCCGAGGATTTCCTGGAGGGTTTCCTGCAGGGCACCCGCTCGGCCCTGGCCGAGGGAGGCCGCCAGAGCCTCACCATCACCCTGCGGCGCTTCGATGCCGCGGCTCTCGGTGCCCTGATCGCCCTCTTTGAGCGGGCCGTCGGTCTCTACGCCGAACTGATCGACATCAACGCCTACCACCAGCCCGGTGTGGAGGCTGGAAAGAAGGCCGCCGCCGAGGTGCTGGCCTTGCAGTCGCGGCTGGAGGCCCTGCTCAGCGATGGCAGCGCCAGAACCCTCGATGAGCTGGCCTCCACCCTCGGCCTCTCCAGTCCGGAACCCCTCTTCTGGAGCCTCAGGCACCTCTGCCACAACAGTCGCGGTTACCGGGCTGAGGGCGATTGGGGCGATCCCGCCAGCCTGCGCTTCCAGTACGCCGGCATCTGAGGGGCCCCCAGGTGTGGACCCAGGCAGGTCGATGGCGGAGCCATGGCATCGGTAGCGGTTGGTACCACGCTCCCCGAACGCCCCCATCACCATGGGTTTGCGGACATGATTTCTAGGGTTCCGGTCCCAAAGCCGCCAGGTTCAGGGGTGTCAGGTCCAAGAGAAATCCCATGGCTCCTGCCTGGCAGGGTCCATGACACGGAGGGATAAAAGCCCGGGAGGCCGCGATCAACCAACCTCCCCGATTCCATGGCTTCTGTGTCCGGACCTTCCCCCGAGGAAGGGTTTGAGCGTGTTCATCCCAGTGAAGGTCTGAGGGCCCTTGAGAAGGAGTCGCGCCTGCCGCTCACCGGCTGGCAGCAGGAGGTCGACCAGGGATTGCGTTTGGGCCTTGAGGCAGCCGACAGCATTGTGGATCGGCGCATCTCCACCTTCTCCCGCGGTGAGTTGCCCCACTACGCGGGCATCAACACGTTCATGAAGGCTCCCTATGTGGAGGATGTGAATCGCGTCGGCGATTTCGATGTCGCCATTCTTGGCGTTCCCCACGACAGCGGCACCACCTACCGCCCTGGAACCCGCTTCGGTCCCCAGGGGATTCGCCGCATCTCAGCCCTCTATACCCCTTACAACTACGAGATGGGTGTCGATCTGCGGGAGCAGATCAAGTTGTGCGATATCGGCGATATCTTCACGATTCCGGCCAACAACGAAAAGAGCTTCGATCAGATCTCTAAGGGGGTGGCGCACGTCTTCGCCAGCGGCGCCTTCCCGATCATCCTCGGCGGCGACCATTCGATCGGCTTTCCCACCCTGCGCGGTGTCTGCCGCCACTTGGGCGATAAGAAGGTGGGCATCATCCACTTTGATCGCCATGTCGACACCCAGGAAACCGACCTGGATGAACGCATGCACACCACCCCTTGGTTCCATGCCACCAACATGGCCAATGCCCCTGCCGAAAACTTGGTGCAGCTCGGCATCGGCGGCTGGCAGGTGCCTCGGGAGGGGGTGAAGATCTGCCGGGAGCGGGGCACGAACGTGCTCACCGTGACCGACATCTGTGACATGGGCCTGGAGGCGGCGGCCCGTTATGCGATCGAGCGGGCCACCGATGGCACCGACTGCGTGTACATCTCCTTCGATATCGATTGCATCGACGCCGGCTTTGTGCCCGGCACCGGCTGGCCCGAACCCGGGGGGCTTCTGCCCCGTGAAGCGCTGAAGTTGCTCGAATTGATCGTGCGCAATGTGCCGGTCTGCGGCCTCGAGGTGGTGGAGGTTTCCCCTCCCTACGACGTCAGCGACATGACTTCGCTGATGGCCACCCGCGTGATCTGCGACACCATGGCCCACCTGGTGGTGAGCGGCCAATTGCCGCGCCGCCAGACTCCCGCCTGGCTGAATCCGGTCTGCAACATGCAGGTCGATCAACGCTGGAGGTAGGGCGATGCACGAAGTCGACATGACCCGAGCCCTACTCCTGGCGATGGAGGGCTGGAGGCAGAGCCACACACCCCAGGTACCCCGGGTTGGCACCGTCCACCTCCAGGTGGGCGCCTTCACCTGCGTGGAGCCCGACCAATTGGTCTTCACCTGGCAGGCCGCGATTCGCAATAGCTGGCTTGAGGGGGCGGAACTGGCGATTGAACCGGTGGCGTTGCTGGGGCGCTGCCTTCGTTGTTCTGCCACCTATGCGCCCGAGCCGGAGAGGGGCTACCGCTCCCCCTGCTGCGAGCACCCGATGGAGGAGATCGTGCAGGGCCGTGAATTGCGGATCAGCAGCGTGGACTACCACCTCCCGCAACCCGGCACCGCCACGGCATCCCTCGGCCCTGTGGGCCAATCCCCCCCAGCCACGACCCCACCCTTCCCCGCCTCCGCCCTTCGTCCTTGATCGCCATGCACATGCCCCTGGAAGACACCCTGGGTCTCAACCTATTGGCGGCCAACCAGCACCAAGCCGCCCACAACCGCGAGCACTTCGATGCCTGGAACCTGCTCTGCCTCAATGTGATGAGCAGCCCCGGCGCCGGCAAGACCTCCCTGTTGGAGCGCAGCCTGCCCCATCTGGCTCAAGACTTCGCCATGGCCGTGCTGGAGGGCGACATGACCACCCAGCTCGATGCCCAACGGCTGGAGGCCGTGGGGATTCCGGTGGTGCCGATCACCACGGGCCGCGCCTGTCATCTCGATGCCGCCATGGTGAGTGGCGGCCTGCGGCTGCTGCGGGACCGGCTGGATCCGGCGGGCCTCGACCTGCTCTGGGTTGAAAACGTGGGCAACCTGGTGTGCCCGGCCGAGTTCGAGGTGGGCGAACACCGCAAGGTGGCCTTACTCAGCGTCACCGAAGGCGATGACAAGCCCCTCAAGTACCCAGTGATGTTCCGCGAGGCTGACTGCGTGCTGATCACCAAGATCGATCTGCTGCCCTACCTGACGGTTCAGGTGGAACGGATCGAGGAACACATCCTGCAGGTCAATCCCCGCTGCCGGGTGCTGCAGGTTTCGGCCAGCAGCGGCGAAGGCCTGGAGGCCTGGCACCAGTGGCTGCGCGAGCAGGTCGCTTCGCAGCGCTCCAACCTTGCTGCACCGGCATCCGATCAGCACGGACCGTCGGCCGCGTTGCTCAGCGCGGTCCATTGATCGCCTGAGCGCCCCTTGCTGCCCATCGGCGCAGACCCGCTCTGCCATCCCCTTCCACGACCCCGATCTGTTCCAATTCCATCCCCCAGAGCCATGAACAACGCTTCCTCCCGTCGTTCCCCGAGCCGCATCCGCTCCCTGGCTGCCCTGGCCTTGGCCGGGGCGGTCGCCAGTTCCCTGGGCGGTTGCAGCAAACCTGGCCCCTCAGCGAGCGACGTGCCGGTACGGATCGGCTACAGCGCCTGGCCCGGCTGGTTCCCCTGGAAGGTGAGTGAGGAGAAGGGGCTCTTCACCGCCGCCGGGGTGCCGGTCACGCTCACCTGGTTCGATGGTTATCTCGACTCGATCAATGCCCTCAACGCCGGCCAGCTCGACTGCAATAGCCAGACCCTCGGTGACACGCTCTCCTCGGTGGCCGGCGGCGCCGACCTCCAGGTGGTGCTCACCAATGACATCTCCAGCGGCAACGATCAGATCATCGCCGGCCCCGGCATCCGCAGCGTGGCGGACCTGAAGGGCAAAAAGGTGGCGGCCGAACAGGGCACGGTGGATCATTACTTGCTGCTCTTGGGGCTGAAGAAGGCCCGCATCTCCGAGAAGGACATCACCTTCGTGCCCCTGGAGACCGGGGCGGCGGCGGCGGCTTTCGTGGCCGGCAAGGTGGATGCGGTGGGGGTGTTCGCGCCCTTCACCACCCAGGCCCTCAAGCGCCCCGGCAGCACCACCCTCTACAGCTCGAAGGATTTCCCGGGGGCGATCAGCGATCACCTCGTTTGCAACCGCGAATTCGTGGCCAAAAACCCTGAGAAGGTGCAGAAGATCGTGAACAGCTGGTTTGCCACCTTGGCCCAGATCAAGGCGGAGCCGGGCCCCTCCCTGGCGATCCTGGCCAAGCGCGCCGGGGTGAGCGAGGCCGACTACAAGGCCTACGACGCCGGCACCACGATCTACAGCCTTGAACAGAACCGCCAGGTGTTCAAACCGGGCACCACCATGACCTCGCTGCCCTTCGCGGCCGAGCAGATCAGCTCCTTCCTCCAGGCCGTGGGCCTCGCCAAGACCGCGCCGAAGCTTGATGGGCTGTTGGAACCGAAGTTCGTGAATGCCGCGAACTGATCCCCGCATCCGTACCCATGGCCCAATCCGACTCCTTGGCGGCCCAGCGACTCCGCCGGCTGCTCCTCCATCCCTGGTCTCTCGGGGTGGCTGGCATCGCTGTGCTGCTGGGTCTCTGGACCCTGGTGGCCGGGCTCGGCGTTGTCGACCCCCTCTTTCTGCCGACACCAGCCGCCGTTGTGGCCGCCGGCCAGGAGGAGGCGGCCAGCGGCGATCTCTGGCGCGACATCAGCGCCAGTGTGCTGCGGGTGCTCGGGGGCTTCGGCCTCTCGGCCCTGGTGGCGCTGCCGCTGGGAATCGCCATGGGCACGAACACCACCTTCTCCCGTTTGCTGGAGCCACTGCTAGCCCTGCTGCGCTACATGCCGGCGCCGGCCTTCATTCCGCTGCTGATCATCTACTTCGGCTTGGGTGAACTACCAAAGGTACTGCTGATCTTCATCGGCACCCTCTTCTTCAACACCCTGATGATCATGGATGCGGTGAAGTTCGTGCCGCGGGAACTGCTCGAAACCACCCGCACCCTCGGCGGCAAGAAGCGAGATCTGCTGCTGCGGGTGATCACGCCCTATATCGCCCCCCAGGTGCTCGATGCTTTTCGCATCAACATGGCGGCCGCCTGGAACCTGGTGATCGTGGCCGAACTCGTTGCCGCCGAAAGCGGTTTAGGAAAGCACATCACCCTGGCCCAGCGTTTCCTTCGCACCGATCAGATCTTCCTGGGCCTAATCGTGATTGGCCTGATCGGCCTGCTGATCGATCTGGGCTTCCGCATGCTGATGCGACGCAGCTGTGCCTGGGCGACATGAGCGCCGTACCGCCCCCTCCTGGAACCCCATGAATCTGGTTCTCGACTCCGTCTGCAAACGTTTCGGCGATGGCAGGGCCGCGCAACTGGTGCTGGACCAGATCAGCCTCACCATGCATACCGGCCAGTTTCTGGCGCTGCTTGGCAGTTCGGGCTCGGGCAAATCCACCCTGATGCGCCTGGTGGCAGGGCTGGAAAAACCCACCAGCGGTAGCCTCAGCCTCGATGGCCAACCGATCCGCGGACCGGGCTCCGATCGGGGCATGGTGTTCCAGAAGTACAGCCTCTACCCCTGGCTCACGGCGGCCGAGAACGTGGCCTTCGGACTGGAACTCAAGGGCCTGGAGCGCGGCCAGATCCGGGAGCGCACCGCCTTCTATCTCGAAGTGGTGGGGCTGCTTGATTCAGCCAAGCGGCTGCCCCGGGAGCTCTCCGGGGGCATGCAGCAGCGGGTGGCCATCGCGCGGGCCCTGGCTGCCGAGCCCCGCCTGCTGCTGCTGGATGAACCCTTTGGGGCTCTCGATCTGCAGATCCGCGAATCCATGCAGGAGTTTCTCCACAACCTCTGGCGCAGCACCGGCCTCTCCGTGCTGCTGATCACCCATGACATTGATGAAGCCCTGTTGTTAGCCCAGAGGGTGCACATCCTGGCCCCGAGGCCCGGCCGCATTGTGCAAACCCTCAGCCTCGACCTCGATAAGGGCGACCTGCATGAGTTGCGGATCTCAACCCCCTTCCAGACCCTGCGTCACCAGGTGGCCGACACGCTGCGTCAACTCGATCGCGACCTCCCCTAAAGCACAGAAACAGTCCTGGAATGCCGCCCCAGCCCGGTTCTCACAGCCCTGCGCTGCCCACGATGCCGGGGGTGATGGGATCAGGCCGGGGGCTCCTGCCAGAGTTCAGGCGGGAGATTGAGGTACACCGCCTCCTTGAACAACGCCTGCTTGGCTTCCGCATCACCCCGGGCATCGGCGATGGCGAACCGCTGGCGCAGGGAGGCGATCAGGGCCTCGCGGCGAAGATCGGTTCCGCCGGCGCTGTCTGAGCCGGGGGGTGGGCTGTCCGGGTCCATGCCAATACGGGGTTCAAGAAAATCGACGATCCCACGGAGGGACAGTCACGGAGGGGCAGTGCAGTCGGGAACCCCCGATCAGGGCACCAGGTTCACCAGCTTGCCGGGCACCACGATCACCCGGCTCGGCGCCTTGCCCTCCAGCCAGCGCAGGGCCACCTCGCTCTCGAGGGCGAGCTTTTCGAGGGTGGCTTTGTCGGCGTCGGCTGGCACCTCAAGATTGCCGCGCACCTTGCCCTTGATCTGAATCACCAGCGGAATCGTGTCCCGCACCAGGGCCTCGGGATCGGCCACCGGCCAGCGTTGCCGATGCACGCTGCCGCTGCCCCCGAGCTTTTGCCACAGCTCCTCAGCGAGATGGGGCGCGAAGGGAGCCAGCAGGATGAGCAGGCTGGCCAGGGCCTCAGAAGCCACAGCAACCCCTGCCGCCTCGAGGTGGTCGCCCATCGCATTGCTGAGTTTCATCAGCTCGGAAACAGCGGTGTTGAACTGGTAATCGCCGCTGAGGTCTTCGCTGATGGCGGTGATGGCGGTGTGCACGGCCCGGCGCAGATCGCGCTCGGCAGGTGAGAATTCCGAGGGCGAAATAAAGCTCACTAAGCTCACTAGCTGAGTTGCCACCGGATATAATGAGTTCGAGAATTCTCCACCAATATCTGTATTGTCCACAAGCGCTTCACCCTGCCAGCTCTGGAGGCTGAGCCCCCGCGCTAAGGCACCCTCCACCAAACGCCAGATCCGCTGGAGGAAGCGAAACTGCCCCTCCACATCAGCGTCATCCCATTCGAGATCCTTCTCTGGGGGCGCCTTAAACAAGATGAACATGCGCGCCGTGTCGGCGCCGTAGCGATCGATCACCGCGGCGGGATCTACGCCGTTGTACTTCGACTTGGACATCTTCTCAAAGAACACCTCAAGCACTTCACCGGTGTTGGGATCGCGGGGATCGGTCGGATCGCTCACATCGGCCGGAGCGATGTAGCGCCCGCTGTGGGGATTCTTATAGGTAATGCCCTGCACCATCCCTTGGGTTAGAAGGCGGGTGAACGGTTCATCGAAGCCGAGCAGGCCCCGGTCCCGCAGAACCTTGGTGAAGAAGCGCGAGTAGAGCAGGTGAAGAATCGCGTGCTCGATGCCGCCCACGTATTGGTCCACCGGCAACCAGCGGTCAACCTTGGAGCGCTCAAACGGCAGGGCGGTGTTATGGGGATCGCTGTAGCGCAGGTAATACCAGCTGGAGCACATGAAGGTGTCCATCGTGTCGGTCTCCCGCCGGGCCGGTGCGCCGCAGCAGGGGCAGCTCACTTGCACCCAGCTCTCCAGTTGAGCCAGGGGTGAAGCCCCCTTGCCGCTGAAGGCCACCTGGCGGGGCAGCTCCACCGGCAGCTGCTCGGCCGGCACCGGCACTACGCCGCAGCTGTCGCAGTGGATCACCGGAATCGGGCAGCCCCAGTAGCGCTGGCGGGAGATCAGCCAATCGCGCAGGCGGTATTGAACCTTGCCCCGACCCCAGCCCTCGCTCTCGGCGGCAGCGGTGATCGCCGCTTTCGCGGCGGGGCTGGCCTGGCCATCGAAGCGGCCGGAGTGGATCAGCACGCCCGGCTCCGTCCAGGCGCCGCCCTCGTAGGCGTGCTCATCGCTGCCTTCGGGGATGATCACCTGACGCACCGGCAGCTCATGGCGGCGGGCGAACAGGAAATCGCGTTGGTCGTGGGCGGGCACGCCCATCACGGCGCCGGTGCCGTACTCCGCCAGCACGTAATCGGCGATCCAGAGGGGCACCAGCTCGCCATTGGCTGGGTTGCGCACCCGGGCGCCGATCGGCACACCCTGTTTCGGGCCGTCCTCGGCGGTGCGCTCCTGATCGCTCTGGCGGCTCACCAGATCACAGAAGGTCTCCACGGCGATCGCCTGGTCGGCGGTGGTGAGGCGAGCCACCAGGGGATGCTCCGGTGCCAGCACCACGTAACTCACCCCGAAAATTGTGTCGGGCCGGGTGGTGAACACGGTGATCGACTCGCCGGTGGGCTGCCCCTCGCTATCGACCAGGGCGAAATCAAGCTCGGCGCCGCTGGAGCGGCCGATCCAGTTGGCCTGCATCGTGCGCACCCGCTCCGGCCAGCCCTCCAGCTTCGGGAGGTCATCGAGCAGCTGGTCGGCGTAGGCGGTGATCTTCAGGAACCACTGCCGCAGCTGGCGCTTCTCCACGAGGGCGCCGGAACGCCAGGAGCGGCCCTCCCCATCCACCTGCTCGTTGGCCAGCACCGTCTGGTCTACAGGATCCCAGTTCACCGTGGCTTCGCGCCGGTAGGCGAGCCCCGCCTCCAGGAACTGGAGGAACAGCCACTGGGTCCAGCGGTAGTAATCGCTGTGGCAGGTGGTCACTTCCCGATCCCAGTCGATCGAGAGACCCAGCTGGCGCAGCTGCTCGCGCATCGAGGCGATGTTGCGGTCGGTCCAATCCCCGGGTTCGACGCCCCGCTCGATCGCAGCGTTCTCCGCCGGCAGACCGAAGGCATCCCAGCCCATCGGGTGGAGCACCCGGTGACCGCGCATCCGCGCCGTGCGGGCGATCACGTCCGTGATCACATAGTTGCGCACATGGCCCATGTGCAGGTTCCCCGACGGATAGGGGAACATCGAGAGGGCATAGAAGCTGTTGCCATCCGTTCCCTCCGGGGTGTGGTCGAGGCCCTGCTCGGCCCAGGCCTGCTGCCAGCGGCTTTCGATCTGCTCGGGCCGGTACCGGCTCGCTTCAGTCACGGAGGGATGGAAACGGTCTTGCCCCGATCGTGCCACAGGGGATCAGCTGAGCAGGCGCAGCAGCACGACCTTGGTGCGGTTCACCATCAGCAGGGGCAGGTCCCGGTCTTGCTGGATCGCCAGAAAATCATGGTCCTGCCAGCGGATGGTGCCCTGCAGGCTCTGGCCCCCTTCGAGCTCGATGTGCACGGGGGAGCTGTGGCGGATCAGGTCCTGCAGGTGGCGCACGCTGGGGGAGGAGGTGTCGAGCCTGGGCCCCCGTTGTTCGAAGAAGCTCTGCATAGGATCAGTTCGTCGGACGGTGGGATGGATCGGTGCTCCAATTCAGCAAGTATCAGGGACTCGGCAATGATTTCCTGCTTCTGGATGGCCGCGATCTGGAGGATGGCGAGGGGGCCTTTGGGCTGGATGCGGAGGCGGTGCGTCGCCTCTGCGACCGGCGCTTTGGCGTAGGCGGCGATGGGGTGATCCTGGCACTACCGCCCCGCCAGGGTGGGGAGCTGCGGATGCGGATCTTCAATGCCGATGGCAGCGAACCGGAGATGTGCGGCAACGGCATCCGCTGCCTGGCGCGCTTCCTGGCCGACAGCGATGGCGATGAACCCGGCCGCACCTGGCAGGTGGAGACGCTGGCGGGTCGGATCGTGCCGGAACTCCGCCCCGACGGCACCATTTGCGTCGACATGGGGCCGCCCTTTCTCGAGCCGGCGGCGGTGCCCACCACCCTGCCCCTGGGACCGGCCGGCCTGCCCCAGGGTGATCTGGAGGTGGAAGGTCACACCTTCACGGTGGCGGCCGCCGGCATGGGCAATCCCCATGTGGTGATTCCTGTCGACGATGTGGACGCCGTGGAGCTGGAGCGCTTCGGTGCGGCCCTCGAACGGCATCCCGCCTTCCCGGCACGCACCAATGTGCATTTCGTGCAGGTGCTCAGCCCAGAGCATCTGGTGATGCGGGTCTGGGAGCGCGGCGCCGGCCCCACCCTGGCCTGCGGCACCGGCGCTTGCGCCACGCTGGTGGCCTGCCATCGCCTGGGCCTGTGCCACAGCCGCGCCCGCCTGGATCTGCCGGGGGGGCCCCTGTGGATCGAGTGGGCTGGCGAAGGGGCCCCGGTGATCATGAGCGGCCCCGCCGAGGCGGTGTTCGATGGCGTGGTGGTGCCCGGCCTGCTGGGGGAGCCGGCGGCTATCCCTCAGCCGCCGGCGGTGGAGAGCCTCGATTCCCCTCCCACCCTGTTGCGCGACCCCGCCGCCGCTGCCGCAGTTGCCACCGGCAGCTCCGCCAGTGCCCCAGCCCTGCCGGCGATCGATTGCGCCACCGCTTGCGGCAATGGCTGCCTGCGGCCTGAGGCCTGCAGCAGCGCCGAGGCCCGGGCCCGGGTGGCGGCCCTGCTGGAGGGGCGCTCCCTCGACGAATTGGTGGCCCTCGCCACCACCACCGCGGAACGGCGCATTGTGGAGGCTCCTCGCCCCGATGACGCCGCCTGAATCGCCGCAGGATCTTTCCGGCTATCTCGATGCCTGCGCCACCAGCCCCCCCACGGAGGGGGTGATGCGGGTGATGGCGGCAGCCCAGCGCTCCGCCTGGGCCAATCCATCCAGCCTCCACGGCTTCGGCCTGCGGGCCTCCGAACTCCTTGAACGCAGCCGGGGGCGCCTGGCCGAATTGCTGGGAGCTAGCCAGCACGATTTGATTGTCTGCTCCGGTGCGAGTGAGGCGATTCACCTGGCGCTGCTGGGCCAGGCGGGGATGCTGCCGCCGGGGCGGCTGGTGATCTCCCCGGTGGAGCATCCCGCCACCACCGCGGCGGCGGACAGGCTGCTGCGGCTGGGTTGGGAGGTGGCGAAGGTGCCGGTCGATCGCCGCGGCGTGATCGATCTGATGGCTCTCAGCGAACTCCTGGTGCCCCCCACCCGCCTGGTGTCGCTGATCTGGGGCCAAAGCGAGGTGGGCACGATCCAGCCCCTGGAACCGGTGAGTCGCCTGTGCCGGAATGCCGGTATCCCCCTGCATGTCGATGCGGTGCAAGTGGTGGGTCACCGGTTGGTGGATGCCGACGCCCTCGGCGTGGATCTGCTGAGTTGCACCGCCCACAAGCTGGGTGGCCCTCGCGGGATTGGCCTGCTGCTCCGTCGCCGCGGCATTCCGCTGCTCCCCCAGATCGGCGGCGTGCAGGAAGGCGGGCTACGGGGTGGGACCGAAGCGGGGGTCTTGGCTGCGGGCTTTGCCCAGGCCCTGGAGGAGGCCAACGAGCGTCTGCTCCTTCATAGTGGGCAAGATCCGTTGGCAGGCCTACGCGCCCCCCTGCTGGCACGCCTGCTCGAACTGCCCGGCGTGAGCCTGAGCGGTTCCGCCCCGGAGGATCGGGAAGGCCGTCTGCCGCACCACATCAGTCTGGTGGTAAGCAGCGAGGCGGGAGTCCCATTGCCCGGCCGAGAGCTGGTGCGGAGACTCTGGCGCCAGGGTCTGGCGGTGAGCAGCGGCTCCGCCTGCAGCGCCATCGCCTCCCCCGGCTCCCGGGGTGGAGGCAGCGCGGTGCTGCGGGCCCTGGGCTACCCCGAATCCCAGTGCGCCAGTGGCTTGAGGATCAGCCTCGGGCCCTGGCTCTCCTCCGCCGATCTCGAACGGGTGCCCGGGGCCCTGGAGCAGGCCCGGCGGGAGCTGGAGACCTCCACCCCGGGCCATTAAGGTCCAGGCTCCTGCGAGGCTCGGCCGATGCTTCCCCCCGACCTTCGAACGGCCGAGGCCGAGGCCTTGGCCTCGCTCCGCTCCGCCTTGGCGAGCGATCCCCGCGGTCGCTGGACCCTGGAACTGCGCTTTGAGGGGCTGCGGCTGTTGCCGGTGGTGCTGCGGCTGGTCGGGGAGCTGGAATCGAGTGCCGCGGGGATCAGGCTCCTGTTCCCGGATGCCGGCGCCGCGGCACTGGCCCGCCGCGATGGGCCGGAACTGGCGGAGCGCATCGCCACCTTCAGCGACCATCTGCGGCTGCGGGCGAGCACCTCTGCTGTGGCGCTTGAGCAAGGAGATGGCGCCGCTGCCGGAGGCCCAGAGGGCAGCGGCGCTGAGGTGCTGATCCTGGTGGGCGCCAGCCAGGCTGATTACGAGACCGTGGAGAGCGTCTGCCAGGCCCACGCGGGCCGGGTGGTTCTGGTGAATCCGGGCCTTGAAGATGGCGCCGTGGGCATCGGCAGCGTCGGCCGTGAACGGCGGCGGGGGTTCCTGGCCCAGTGGGAGGCGGCCTACGCCCTGCTTCCCCTGACCGGCTCCGCCCTGCGGCGGGCCCACCCCCTCGACTGGGAGCTGTTCCGCCTGGATCCCGATGGCTACCGCTTTGTGGCCAACTTCGACCATCGACCCGATGGAGAGGAACGGGATGGGGCCCTGCAGGGTGATGGATCCGGTGGCCTTGGGATGACCCTGCGCTCGGTGGATCGGCTGCTGGATGGCTTGCAGCGCTAAAGACGAGCCCCGGGACCGCGGCCCTTCGGGCCTTGGCCTGCCCTTCAGCGGGCTGGTGTCCTCCAGATGATCTGCTTACACTTCGCGAACTTTCCGGTTGCCATGACCCCCTCCTCCAAACCCGGCCGTTCCTTCACGCTCCTGGATGGGGCTGCTGCTGCCGCCGCGGTATTGGCAGCGGCTGGGGTGGTGTGGAGTCCGAAGCTGAGTGGGGCCGTGGCCAAGGCCACCGGTGCCCTCAGGCCCGTGATCGTGACGGTGGATGTGCGGGGCGTGCCCAGTGCTGATCCCATGGCCCTGCTCAAGGGCGCCGAAGCTGAGGGCAAGGTGGCGATTGTGATCCGCAACCAGCCCCACGGCAGCGTGAAGCTGCTGAAAATCCTGCCTCTGGAGCGACGTCTCACGATCCTCACGCCCGATGGAAAGCTCGTTTCAACTCCGGATCCCAACCAGAAGACCTTTGGCACCTTCGATGGTCGCTTTGTGCTGGAGGGTGAGGGCAGGCGCTCCGCCGGAGGCGTGGTGTTCGGCAACCAGAGCATCAAGATCGGTGCTCCCGTGGAGCTGGAGGGGAGCAACTACCGCTTCAACGGCACCGTGACCGACCTCCGCATGGAAGGCAGCTGAGCATGACCACCCCCTCCTCTCTGTCTGAGCCCAAGGCCCTGAGCTCTTTGCACCGCTTGGCTCGGCCTCGCGGGGCACGCCTGAACCTGCGGTTCTTCGGAAGCCTTGCCTGCCTGGGTGTGTTGGTGACCGCCGGCAGCGGCGCGGCCCTGGCCCAGGCCTACAGCCCCGCCATTCCTGCACGGGTCAGGGGTCTGCCTCCCCGCCTCGCCGCCCTGCCTCCCCTGCCAACGGCGGTGGCCCGGCCGGTTCTGCAGGCCGAGATCAGCTGCCCGGCCCTCCAGCAGCGCGTCGCGACCGTGATCGGCGCTGAGGCCGAGGTGTGGAGTGTGAGTGTGGCGGATGCCCGCGGGCGCCTGCTGGCGGATGTCAACGGCACCCGTCCGCGTACTCCGGCCTCCAATCAGAAGTTGATCAGCACGGCCTTCGCCCTCGATCGCCTCGGGCCTGATTTCCGCTTGGCCACCCGGCTGTGGCGTCTTCCCGATGGTCGCTTTCGGCTCACGGGCCAGGGGGATCCCGACCTCGCCCTCCCCCAGCTGCAGCGCTTTGTGCGCATGGCGGCCCTCAGCAGCGGAGCTTCCACCGCCAATCCGGTGAGGCTCGAACTGGCGGAAGAGGACGCTGGCGCTTGGTGGCCCCAGGGTTGGCACCCGGGGGACCGCGGCACGGCCTACGGCGCGCCCGTCACCCGGTTGGCGATCACCAGCAACACCATTGATGATGCGGTGATGAATCCACCGGCACGGCTGCAGCGCCTCCTGGATCGCACCGTCGCTAGCCAGGCACCGGGTGCCATCACCCTCAATGTGATCTCCGCCAGAGAGCCGCTGCCTACGAACGCGGTGATGGTTCATGAAGAGCCCTCCACCTCCATGAATGGGCTCTTGAGCCTTGCCAACACCGAGAGCCACAACTTCACGGCCGAGGTGCTGCTGCGCTCCGCCGCCGGCACCTGGAATGAGCAGGAAGCGGCCCTACGGGCCACCGCCTGGCTCCAGACCCAGGGCCTCCCCCTTCAGGGCGTTCGCGTGTCTGATGGCAGCGGTCTTGACCGCTCCGACCGGGTCACCAGCCGCTTCCTCGCCGCCCTGCTGCTGCGGATGGATCAGCATCCCTATGCGCGTCACTACGTGGGATCGATGGCCATCGCCGGCCAGCGCGGCACCTTGCGCCATCTCTTCAGTGGCACCTCCCTTGATGGGATGCTCCACGCCAAGACGGGAACCTTGACCGGTGTCCGGGCGATCAGTGGTGTTCTGCAGACGAACGATGGACCCCGCTATGTGAGTGCCATTTCCAATGGCGCCACAACACCGAACCGCACGATCGGCAGGGTCATGGCACAGGTGCAGAACGTGTCCCTCTGCGCCAGCAGCACGGCCTCGGCCGCTCTTCCCACTCCCTGAAGGAGCCCCTCGGTGGATGTGGGGCTGGGATGATTGATCAGAACGAAGCTCCCCGAAACGCCGGACAGCGTCGGGGAGCCTTCAAGTTCACTGGCCGTGATCAATCGCTCAAGACCGCCTGAGGCCCTGGCCTCAGCTGGCCAGGCCGCGGGCCGCGGCCCGGCGTAGACGGCCGGCGGCTCGGCGGGCCCGGTTCACCGGTTCCTCCTGGTCGGCCGGAAGCAGATCAGCGGAGCGGTTCGCCGGCTTGGTCTCGACCGTCTGGAGCCGCACCAGCTCCCGCCTTCCACTCAGCACCACCTGGCTGAGTTCCTTCAGCCGACCTTCCAGTTCCCCGAGCACCTGCTCCGCGTAGTGGTTGGCACCCTCCTGGACCGTGGTGGCCTCATGGCGAGCCCGGGCGATCAGGGATTCGCATTGCTGCTGGGTCTGCTGCCGGAACTGGAGTGCATCGGTATGGAGCCGTTCCGCCTCGGCCTGGCTGTCGCGCTGGATGCGGTTGCCTTCCTGGCGGATGGCTTCCAGCTCGGCCATCGCCTGCTGCCGGCTTCGTTCATGCTGTTCAAGCAGCTGGCGATTCCGTTCGGCGGCTTCCTGGTCGATGTGCTGACGTCGTGCCTGGGCCTCCTGTTCCAGCTGCTGGCGCCGGACGGCGAACTGCTGCTCCATCTGGGCCATGCGGGTTTGCAGGTCCTGCTCCGCCTGGGCGGCCTGTTGCCGGCCGGCGAGGATCAGCTGCTCCCCCTGCTGGCGGGCCTGCTCGCGCAGTTCGCTGCCCTGCCGCTCCGCCTCCTGCCGCACGGAGGCGGAAGCGATCAGGCCCTCCCGTTCCCGTCGGGCCTGACTGAGGATCTCCTCAGCCTGCTGGCGGGCCTTCTCGATGAAGCTGTCCCGCTGATGCAGCAGATCCTCTGCCTGGGCGATCTGCGCGGGTAGGGCAGCACGGAGGGCGTCCATCGTTTCGATGGCGTCCTGCTCATTCACCAGGCGCCCGCCACTGAAGGGGATGCGGCTGCCTTCAAGAACGATGTCCTCAAGCTGGTCCAGCTGGTCGAGAACGGTGATGCGCTCCTCGCTCATGTCATCCGGGAGGTGATGGCCGATTAAAGAGCCTCCGCAGGTCCTGCGCCACTCCCTCCGGGACCATATGACTCACATCGCCACCGAATCGCGCCACCTCCTTGACCACCGAGCTACTCAGGTAGCTGTGGTTCACGGCGGTGGCGAGGAACAGGGTCTCTAGGTCGGGATCGAGGCTCTTGTTGGTATGGGCGATCTGGAGCTCGAACTCGAAATCGCTCAGGGCCCGCAGGCCGCGCAGGATCACACTGGCGCCGCAGGCGCGGGCGTACTCCACCGTGAGCCCATCGAAACTGCCCACCTCCACTCCCTTCAGATGGGCTGTGGCCGCGCGGATCTGCTCGAGGCGCTGCTCTAGCGGAAAGGCGGGCTGCTTGAGAGGGTTCTGCAGCACCGCCACCCTCACGCCGTCGAAGAGCCGGCTGGCCCGCTCGATCAGGTCGAGGTGGCCCAGGGTGAGGGGGTCGAAGCTGCCGGGATAGAGGGCGCGCATGGCCTGGGCGGGTGGGGTCATCTCCCTAGAGTCGCTCCAGGACCGAACCGCACGAATCATGACCGACGTCAGCCTCGACGCCGCCGCTAAGAAGACCCTGCTTCGGAAGATTCCCCACGGCCTGTTCATCTGCGGCGTGGCCGAAGGTGAGGAGGTGAACGGCTTCACCGCCAGCTGGGTCACCCAGGGATCGTTTGAGCCCCCCCTGGTGGTGATGGCGGTGCGGGCCGATTCCACCAGCAACGGCATGATCCGCCGCACCGGCCGCTTCTCCCTCAATGTGCTGCGCGCCGACCAGAAGGACCTGGCGGCCGTGTTCTTCAAGCCCCAGGCGGCGGTGGGGGGGCGCTTCGATGCCGCTCCTTTCCGACTCGGTCCCCTGGGCTTGCCAATCCTGGAGGACGGTTTGGGCGGGGTGGAATGCGAGCTCGTCGGCACGGTCGACCATGGCGACCACACAGTGTTCGTGGGGGAGGTGAAGAGCGCCACCCTGCTGCGGGAAGGCGATGCCCTCGAGCTGGCGGGCACCGGCTGGCAGTACGGCGGTTGAGGGGGCTGGTCGCCGCTGTCGCCCCGCCGTGAGCGTTCGCACGAATCGGGCAACCCTTCAGGACGCCGCGGCCGTGCCGCCTGTGCTGATCCAGCAGCCGGCCAAGCTCAAGGCCCGCCTGAAGGAGGTGCCTTCCGAACCCGGCTGCTATCTGCTGCGTGATGGAGAGGACAGGATTCTCTACATCGGCAAGGCCAAGCTGCTGCGCAACCGGGTGCGCAGCTATTTCCAGAGCGGTGGCGGCCACGCCCATAGCCCTCGGATCGCCCTGATGGTGCGCCAGGTGTGCGAGATCGAGTTCATCGTGACCGACAGCGAAGCCGAGGCGCTGGCGCTGGAATCGAACCTGATCAAGCACCACCAGCCCCACTTCAATGTGCTGCTGAAGGACGATAAGAAATACCCCTATCTCTGTATCACCTGGAGCGAGGCCTACCCGCGCATCTTCATCACGCGCCGCCGCCGCTTCCGTTCACCCCTCGATCGCTTCTACGGGCCCTACGTGGATGTAGGCCTGCTCCGCCGCACCCTGGCGATGGTGAAGCGGGTGTTTCCGCTGCGGCAGCGTCCCCTGCCTCTTCACCGCGACCGCACCTGCCTCAACTATGACATCGGCCGCTGCCCCGGCGTCTGCCAGGAAAAGATCAGTTCCGAGGCATACCACCAGGGCCTGCGCAAGGTGGCGATGGTGTTTCAGGGCCGCAACGACGAGTTGCTGGAGCTGCTGCGGGCCCAGATGGAGCGCTACGCCGAACGGCTGGATTTCGAGGCCGCCGCCCGGGTGCGCGACCAGCTGCAGGGCCTCGATGCCCTCACCGCCGACCAGAAGATGAGCCTCGGAGATAGCTCCGTGAGCCGTGATGTGGTGGCCCTGGCCAGCGATGGTCGGGTGGCGGCGGTGCAGCTGTTCCAAATGCGGGCCGGCAAGCTGGTGGGCCGGCTGGGCTTCACCGCCGATGCGGTGGCTGCTGATGGCGGCGCCCTGGATCCGGGCCGCATCCTCCAGCGGGTGGTGGAAGAGCACTACAGCCAGGTGGAGCCGGTGGAGATCCCGCCGGAGCTGCTGCTTCAGCACCCCCTGCCCCAGCAGGAGCTGATTGGCGAGTGGCTGCAGGAGAGGCGTGGCCGCAGGATGCAGCTGGCGGTGCCCCAGCGCCAGCAGAAGGCCGAGCTGATCGAGCTGGTGGAACGCAACGCCGCCTACGAATTGCAGCGGGCCCAGCGCGGCGCCGAGCAGCAGCAGCTGGCCACCGAGGACCTGGCCCAGCTCCTGGAGCTGCCCACGCCACCCCGGCGGATCGAAGGGTTCGACATCAGCCATATCCAGGGCAGCGATGCGGTGGCCTCCCAGGTGGTGTTCGTCGATGGCTTGCCGGCCAAGCAGCACTACCGCCGCTACCGGATCCAGAGCAGCTCGATCCGCGCCGGCCACTCCGACGACTTCATGGCCATGGCCGAGATCATGCGCCGCCGCTTCCGCCGCTGGGCCCAGGCCAAGGCGGAGGGGGCGGATCTGGCGGAGCTGCGCCGCGCCGCTGACACGGCCCTTCACACCGGCGGCCTCAACGACTGGCCCGATGTGGTGATGATCGATGGCGGCAAGGGCCAACTCTCGGCTGTGATGGAGGCCCTGCGGGAGCTCAACCTCCATGGGGACCTGGTGGTTTGCTCCCTGGCCAAACAGCGGGAGGAGGTGTTTCTGCCGGGGGCGAAGCAGCCCCTCGAGAGCGAGGCCGACCAGCTGGGGGTGCAACTGCTGCGGCGCCTGCGCGATGAGGCCCACCGCTTCGCCGTGAGCTATCACCGCCAGCAACGGGGCGAGCGGATGAAGCGCTCGCGGCTGGGGGACATCCCTGGCCTGGGTCCGAAGCGGGTGAGGGATCTGTTGGCCCATTTCCGCTCGATCGATGCGATCCAGCTCGCCAGCCCCGAGCAGATCGCCGCAGCTCCGGGCGTCGGGCCCGCCCTGGCCCGGCAGGTGTGGGAGTACTTCCATCCGCCCCAGGGAGCCGAGGATGCGCAGGAGGGTGCCCGCTCTGAACCGGTCGAGTGAGTGCAGCGGTTCCGGTTGGTCGGCAGTGATCAGCATTCGCCCGTGCCGCCGGCCACGCACGGACGGCGAAGGGTCCTCAACCAGCCGATCCCCAGGCCGAAACCGTCAGGATGGGCTCCCCTTGGCGACCCGCCCTTGCCGCTCCTGATCCGACTGCGGACTCCACTGCCGCCTGCGGGACAACGGCCTCCAGTGCTCGGCTGGGCTGGGATCTGGCAGTGGCTTACGGCCCGTTCCCCGTTGGGAGCACACCGGCTGACCGGACGGTTCAGCCTGAGTTTGGGGCTGGGACTGCTGATGGCCTTGGTTCTGGTGCTACCTGCGCTGCCCGCGTTGGCTTCCCCCGGCCTCTGCGTGGGGCCTGTTTGCGGTGATGAATTCAGCCGCAGCGCCCAGTACCACTGGCAGCTACGGCTGCGGGTGAACGACCAACAGGGACACCGCGAGCGCCTCGTGGTGGATTGCCGCAACGGTGCCCTCAGCCCTCAGCAGGGGCTGGTGGAGCGGGGTTATGCCAGCGCCGTGGCGCGCCGGGCCTGCCGGTTGGCGGCCGAGGGGAATGGCTGACGTTGGGCAGCTCCACCTGGAGCCACGATCAGTTCCCGGCTCTCCCGAACGTTGATCGGTGGCCTTACCCCAAACCGCTGCGCTGACACCCCCATGACCATTGGCATCCTGGTGCTGAGCGATCAGCTCAATCAGCGCCATGCCGTTCTGCCTCTGCTGGAAGAGCGCTTCGGGGCCAGCGACGCTCGCCGCCGTTGCCGGGTGTTGCTGATCGAGAGCAGTGCTCCTCTCGAGCGGATGCCATTGCACCGCCAGCGGCTGGTGCTGCTCTGGAGCGCCCTGCGCCACTTCGTGGTCGAGCTGTGCGAGGCGGGCTGGCAGGCGGACCACCGCGAAGTTGAGAGCTTCGGGGGGGCCCTGCGCGCCTGGTGCGCGGAGCACGGCATCACGGAGCTGCACGCGATGGAGCCGGCCGATCGGCCGGTTCGGGAAGCTCTGGAGCGGATCATCAGCCGCTGGGAAAGCTCCAATCCTGATCCCAGAGCTCCTGATCTCCCAGCTCCTGATCGAACAGGT
Organism: Cyanobium sp.; assembly: GCA_040399305.1. Classification (GTDB taxonomy): domain Bacteria; phylum Cyanobacteriota; class Cyanobacteriia; order PCC-6307; family Cyanobiaceae; genus Cyanobium. The sequence goes on along the minus strand of JBBASH010000001.1, from coordinate 73,108 downwards.
TCCAAATCATCAGCTGCGAATCAGACCCATCCCGATCAGACCCGTTCCGAAGCGATCAGTCGCGATCCAAACACTCTCCAACAAACCAGTCTCAATAGGAACGGCCACGCCGCGCCAGGCTCCGGCGTGGCCAGATCAAGCTCGTCAAGGTCCGCGGGGTCCCTGGATGGTTCGCCAAGGCCCAAGCCAGAGCCCAACTTCGGGGCCGCCCCAACCCTGATCTGGCATTCCTCCAGCGCCTTTTTGTGGAGCCGCGAGGAGTTCGCCACCTGGGCCCACGGCCGCCGCCAGCTGCGCATGGAGCTCTTCTATCGCGAAGGTCGGCGGCGCTTCGGGGTGCTGATGGAGGGTGAGGGTCCCAGCGCCACCCCCCTCGGCGGCCAGTGGAACTTCGACCACGACAACCGCCGCTCCCCCACGAAGGGGCTGGCCGGTCCTACGCCGCTTTGGTTCGAGCCGGACACCATCACCCTGGAGGTGATCGCCAAGGTGCGGCGGCTCGATGCCAGTCGGGCCAGCCGCGGGCTCGCTCCCCTGCCCGGAGATCTGGAACCCTTCGGCTGGGCGGTGAGCCGCCACCAGGCCCTAGCGGTGCTGGAGCACTTCATCGCCACCCGCCTTGCCGGCTTCGGCCCTTATCAGGACGCGATGGTGAGCGGCCAGCCCACCCTCTGGCATTCGCTGCTCTCCCCCTTCATCAACCTCGGGTTGCTGCATCCGCTTGAGGTGATCCAGCGCCTGGAGCAGGCCGGCCGCCCCTCACCTGACTCGTCCCCGCCGGTTACCACCGCCGTGCCACTGGCCAGCCTGGAGGGCGTGATCCGCCAGATTCTGGGCTGGCGGGAATACACCCACGGCCTCTACCACTGGCTTGGCCCCACCTATCCCCACCTCAACCATTTCCAGGCCTCCAGGCCCCTGCCGGCCTGGTTGGAGCAACTGGGCTGCAGCGGCATGGCCTGCATGGACACGGTGCTGGCCGAGCTGAAGGCCACGGGCTACGCCCACCACATCCAACGGTTGATGGTGCTGGCCAACTACGCCCTCCTGGCGGGCCTCGATCCCCAGGCCGTCACCACCTGGTTCCACCGCCAGTTCATCGATGGCCACGACTGGGTGATGCAGACCAACGTGATCGGCATGGGGCTGTTCGCCGACGGTGGCCGGCTGGCCAGCAAGCCCTATGCCGCCAGTGGCAACTACATCAATCGCATGTCCACCTACTGCAAGGGCTGCCGGTTCAACGTGAAGCAGCGCAGCGGAACCGATGCCTGCCCGTTCAACAGCCTCTACTGGGATTTTCTCGCCCGCCACGCTGACCAACTCCGCGCCAATCCGCGCATGGGTCTGGTGATCAAGCAACTCGACCGCCTTCCCCCTGAGGAACTCGCCGCCATCCGAGCCACGGCGGCGTCCCACCTCATGGCCCAGGCCCCCTAACCCCGTCCCCGACGGTCTGACCCCCTAGCGTGAAGGAGACCTGTTCGCGGCCGATGCTCCTGGCCTTCACCTGGCCTCCGGAGGCCTACCTCTGGTTCAAGACCCTCCACATCGTGGGTGTAGTGGTGTGGTTCGCCGGGCTCTTCTACCTGGTGCGGCTGTTCATCTACCACCGCGAGGCGGCAGAGCTGGACCCCCCGATCCGGGCGGCCTTCGAGGCCCAGTATTCGGTGATGGAGCGGCGCCTGGCCAACATCATCACCACCCCCGGCATGGTGGTGGCGGTGGCGATGGCGGTGGGCCTGCTCAGCGTGAACCCCGCCTGGCTTCATCAAGGCTGGATGCACGCCAAGCTGGCCTTCGTGGCGGCGTTGCTGGCCTACCACGCCTTCTGTTACCGGCTAATGGGCCAGTTGCAGAGAGGGGCCTGTACCTGGAGTGGCCGTCAGTTGCGAGCCCTCAACGAATTGCCCACCCTGCTCCTTGTGGTGGTGGTGATGCTGGTGGTGTTCAAGAACCAGTTCCCCACCGGCGCCGCCACTTGGTTCCTGGTGGCCCTGGTGATCGCCATGGCGGCCTCGATCCAGTTCTACGCCCGCTGGCGCCGCCTGCGGAGCGAGACGGAGGCTGAGACCGCCCGGATGGCCGGTGTCTTAGTGAGCGAAGGGGAAGGACGCGGTGCTGCGGGCTGAGGCGCATCAGCATCCGCTGGCGGCGGTGCTCCGCGAGGTGGGTCCGGAGAGCTGTCCGACCCGCTTCAACTTCCACTGCCATACCCTTTGCAGCGATGGCAGCCTGGCCCCAGAGGCCCTCGCCCACCAGGCGGTGGCGATCGGCCTGGAGCACTTGGCGGTGACCGACCACCACGCCCTGGCCGCCCATGACCGCATTGCCGCGGCATTGGCGCGTTGTCAAGAGGAGGGGACCCGGATTCCGACCCTCTGGCGGGGGGTGGAGATCAGCTGTCTGCTGGAGGGTTGCCTCGTGCATGTGCTGGGCCTGGGCTTCGGGCCCGACCCGGAGCCCCTGGCCCCCTACCTGCAGGGCGAGGCCGTGGTGGGACCGGGCCTGCGGGCGGAGGCGGTGGTGGCGGCGATCCGGGCAGCCGGGGGGCTGGCCCTGCTGGCCCATCCCGCTCGCTATCGCCTGCCCCACCAGCGCCTGATCGCCGCCGCCGCCGAGATTGGCCTCGATGGCGGGGAGGCCTGGTACGACTACACCATGGCCCCACAGTGGAGCCCCACACCGCTGGTGTGTGACGCCATCGCCCGCAACCTGTCTGATCGTGGCCTTTTGCTGAGCTGCGGCACCGATACCCACGGTCTGGCCCTCCAGGGCCGCTAGGGTTCCCTGACAGCTTTGTTGACGCCCATGGGTCTGTTCGATCGTCTGCTCGGCTCCCGCTCCAGCGAAGTCAAGATCTCCGGCCAGTCGAAGCCGGCCAAGGCCAAGAAGGCCGAAGAGGCCTTTTTTCTGGATCCCGATGCCTCCACCAGCATGGGGGACGTCAACTTCATGCGGCGCCCCAATACGATCCGCCGCACCTTCCCCGGCAGCGCCGACAGCCCCGGCCAGAAGGAAATGATCCAGGAGGTGGCCTCGATGGAAGCCCGCCTCGAAACCATGACCCCCGGCCTGGCGGGCATCAGCACCGACACGGATGTCGATGTGAATCTCACCGGTGGGGTACCCAAGCCGGTCAAGAAAACCTTTGCCCAGTCGATGTCCCCGGCCGAGCTAGCCCAGCGGATGAAGGGCACTGCCGTGTCCGTGAACCAGCCTGGTGCGGCTCCGGCAGCTCGGCAGGCCAAGGCCTCCGAGGGCGAAGGCGCAGCCACCCCAGCGGCGGGCCGTGCCGGCTCCATCGATCCCTTCAAGTCGATGGCCAAGGATCTGAACGGCTGATTCTCAGGGCGCTTCAATCAGGGCCTCGCTCTCGAGCACCAGTTCCCTGAGTCCGACCAGCTGCTCGTGTTGGGCCCCTGCCCAGAGGCCGCGATTGTGGGCTTCAAGCATCCGTTCGGCCATGTCCCGTAGGGCCCAGGGGTTGCTGCGGCGTAGGAAGTCCAGAACAGCGGGATCAGCAAGCCATCGATCCGCCAGGGCGCCGTAGCTCCAGTCCGGCACCCGACCGGTGCTGGCGTCATAGGCGAACAGGTAATCGAGGCTGGCGGCCATCTCGAAGCCCCCCTTGTAGCCATGGCCCTGCATGGCCTCGATCCAGCGGGGGTTGAGCAGACGGGAGCGCAGCACCTTGTCGAACTCCTTCTCCAGCCGGTGGATGCGGGGTCGTTCGCTGCGGGAGTGGTCCGCGAACCAGAGCTGGGGCGCAGAGCCGCGCAGATGTTCCACTGCGGCGCTGAGGCCCCCTTGGAATTGGTAGTAATCATCCGAATCGAGCAGGTCATGCTCGCGGTTGTCCTGGTTGTGGAGCACCACCTGCACCTTGCGCAGGCGGGCATCCAGGCCGGAACGGTCGTGGCTGGCTTCGATTCCAGCCTGACTGGGATCCCAGGCGGAAGCGCCACGTCCCATATCCGCCTGCCCGGGCTCACCCGCCGCGGCTGCTGATTCAATCGCGGCGCCGTAACGCCAGGAACTCCACTGCAGAAAGGCCTCGCCGAGGTCGGAGCGGCTCTCCCACTGCCCCGAATCGATCAGGGCCTGCAGACCGGCCCCGTAGGCCCCTGGAGCCGATCCATACACGCGCCAGGCCTGCCCTTCCCGCCGTGCCGCCGCCGCCAGCGGATTGGCCTCCTCGCTTTCCTCGAGGGCGGCCACCAGGCTGCAGGCCCGGTTGAACCAGCCCACCAACTGGGGGAAGGCATCACGGAACAGGCCGGAGATGCGCAGGGTCACGTCCACCCGGGGCCGGCCGAGCAGCTTCAGGGGCAGCACCTCCAGATCCACCATGCGGCGGGTGGGGCCATCCCATACCGGGCGCACCCCCATCAGGGCCAGGGCCTGGCCGATGTCCTCGCCGCCATTGCGCATCGTGGCGGTGCCCCACACCGAGAGGGCCAGGTGGCGCAGGTCATCGCCCTCGCTCTGCAGGTGCTCCTCCAGCAACAGTTCAGCGCTGCGGCGGCCCAGATCCCAGGCGGCTTCGGTGGGAAGACCGCGCAGATCCACGCTGTAAAAGTTGCGGCCCGTGGGGAGCACATCGGGGCGCCCGCGGCTGGGGGCGCCGCTGGGTCCGGCGGCGATGCGGCGGCCGGCCAGACCGACGAGCAGGGCTTCTCGTTCGGCTGCGGCGCAGGCGAGTAGGTCGGGGAGGAGCTTTTGCCGGATTGCACCCAGCACGCTGCTGAAGGTGGGGCCTTGGCTTGCGGGCCATCCATCGGGTGGAGTCGCAGGCGGTGCACCAGGCTCCAGGGCGGCGCTCACCTCCTGCTGGAGCACGGCCAGTGCCAACGTCTCGAGATGGGCGATGGCATCGCCGCACTGGCGCCATCGAACCGCTTCGGGTGCTGCGGCCACTCCTGGTGAGCCGGCAGCGGCCAGTGTCCCTGGGGAGCCAGGGTTGTCAGGGCGATCCATGCGGTGATCGGCCCGCTGAGCCGCTGTTAGTTGCCCCGGGTTTGGCGATGACGCGACGGCCCCAGCAGGAGTGGCAAGTTCCTGCAGCCGCCGGCGGTCCGCCTCCCCCAGCGGAGCTTCCTCCCGGTCGGCCCAGGGGTCGAGTTCGAGGCCCAGATCCAGGGCGAGCGCCTGGGTGAGCCCCGGCAGCCCTCCCTGGGGTGGTCGGGCCAGGCACAACAGCAGCTCAGCCAGCTTCGCCGGCTCGGGCAGGGTGCCATAGGTGTGGAGCCCCAGCCTGATCTGGGCTTCCTTGAGCTCACAGAGATAGCCGTCGGCGGCCTCCAGCCGCCCATCTCCGCCAGGCCCGCTGCCAGCGGGGCCCGGAAGATTCAGGGTGGCCAGGAGGCGCTCCAGCTCGACCCGTAGCGAATCGGCGCGCTCCGCTCCGAGCTGGCGGGCTTCCCAGTACTCATCGAGTAGGGCCTCAAGGGCCTGGAGATCGCCATGCAGGCCGGCCCGGCCCAGGGGCGGCGTGAGGTGATCAAGGATCACGGCCTGGCTGCGGCGCTTGGCCTGGCTGCCCTCCCCCGGATCGTTCACGATGAAGGGATAGAGGTGGGGCATGGGCCCAAGCGCCCATTCCGGGAAGCAGCGCTCCGAGAGGCCCACAGCCTTGCCCGGCAGCCACTCCAAGTTGCCGTGCTTGCCCACATGCACCACGGCCTGGCATTGAAAAATCTCACGCAGCCATAGGTACTGGGCCAGGTAGGCGTGGGTGGGTGGGAGGTCGGGGCTGTGGTAGGTCAGCTCCGGGTCACGGTCGTAGCCGCGGTCGGGCTGCACCAGCAGGGCCACGGATCCGAAATCCAGCCCTCGAATTGGGAAACCCTGCCGACCATCAGCCATCGGTTCGAGGCCGGGATCGCCCTCCGGTGCTCCCCAGACGCCCTCCAGACGCTCCCGACCCTCAACCGGCAGGCTGCCATACCAGCTCAGGTAGGTCGTCAGCGGGACGTGGGTGAGTGGGGGCCGGTGCCCGCTCTCGGGGTCATTGGTCCGGCCAGCCAGCAGACGCTGGATCAGCCCATCCCCATCGGTTGGCAGGGGCTCCTCCACCGCGTAGCCCGCCTCCGCCAGCCAGTGGAGCATGAGCACCACGCTGGCGGGGGTATCGAGCCCCACGCCATTGGCCAGTCGGGAATTGCGGGTGGGGTAGTTGGCCAGCACCAGGGCCACCCGGCGACGCGCCACCGGCGTGCGGGCCAGGTCGATCCAACGCTCCACCAACTCGCAGATCCAGCCGAGCCGTTGCGAGTCCGGTTCCGAGCGGTGGAGGGCTGTACCCAGATTCGGATCACTGGCCGTCCATTCCTTGAAGGCCGCCACCCGGGTCGTGAGACGCCCGTCAAGTTCGGGCAGGACGACTTGCAGGCTGAGGTCGAGGGGGCCCAGACCGATGCTGCTCTCCTGCCAAGCGGAGCGGCCCCTGGAGCTGCAGAGCATCTGGAGCACCGGAACATCCAGCCGTTCCCAGAGCGGAGCCCCGAGCCCCGCCTCCTCGAAACGCACCGAGGCGAACCCAGTGCCGCAGAGCACCGCAGCCACCGCCTCGCGCCGGTAGAGGTCGGCCACCCCCTCCTGCACGGCTGCGTCCCTGAGGCTGCTCACCCAGAGACCCCGCGGCGCCAGGCCCCGTTGGCGCAAGGCGCCGAGCGTGGCCTCCATCAGGGCTGTGTCTCCGGCCTGGCGCTGAGCCCGGTAGAGAATCACGCCCACGCGAGCCCCGGGCTCGTTGTGCCAATCGTGGGGAAGGGGGTCGGGAGCGGGCTCCACCACGGGCAGCAAGGGTGGCTGCCGGAGCCGGATCCGCTCAAGGCAGCGCAACACCTGGCGCAGATTGGTGGTGCCGCCCTCCCGCAGGCAGCCCGCCAGCGCCAGGGTGAGGTCGATCGGGGCGTTGCCCAGTTCCGCCAGCGTGTCTTCCTCGTCGGCCGTGCCCGCCAGCACGAGCAGGGTTCGCCCTTCCGCACTCCTGCTCCAGGCCTGAAGGCGCTCGAGGCCGTAGCTCCAGTGCCCCCGGCCGCCCAGGAGTCTCACCAGCACCACCGTCGCTGCGAGCAGGGTGGTGGCCACGTAGTGGTCGATCACGGCGGGATGGCCCAGGGCCGCCAGGTTCAGGGCCCGCAGGGACCCTGCGATCAGCTGCGGTTCGTTCTCCAGCAGGGCCGCCACGGCGGCCAGATCCGTATCGGCGCTGCTGAGGAGCACCATCTCGGCACCCTCCTGCTCCACGAAGGGCAGGGAGCCATCAGCGGGTTCCGGGGCGCCGGGAATCGTGGCAAGTCGGTGCATAGCCACCATCCTGCTGTCCGCAATGAGAAGATCGCAGCGTCACCACCGCCTGCCATGCATCAATTCCTTCCCTATGCCTGGTTCGGCGGAACCTGTGTTCCCTTCGCCGAGGCCACCCTCTCGGTCGCGACCCATGCCCTCCATTACGGCACGGGCGCCTTTGGTGGTATGCGGGGGCTGCCCAACCCGGACGATCCGGGGGAGGTGCTCCTGTTCCGAGCCGATCGCCATGCGCGCCGCCTCACCCAAAGCGCCCGGCTGCTGCTGACCGAACTCAGCGAGGACACCGTGCGTGGTGCCATCGACGCGTTCCTGCAGGCCAACAAACCACGCAAGCCCTTTTACCTGCGCCCCTTCGTTTACACCTGCGGTCTGGGCATCTCCCCCCGACTTCACGATGTCGAGACGGACTTTCTCATCTATGGCATCGAGATGGGGGATTACCTCTCGCCGGAAGGGGTCACCTGTCGCTTCAGCAGCTGGACCCGCCAGGAGGATCGCTCCCTGCCCCTACGGGGCAAGATCAGCGGCGCTTACATCACCAGTTCCCTTGCCAAGACCGAGGCGGTGAAGAGCGGCTTCGACGAGGCACTGCTCCTGAATAGCCGGGGCAAGGTGAGCGAGGCCAGCGGCATGAATCTGTTCATCGTGCGCGATGGGGTCCTGATCACGCCTTCGGTGGATCAGGACATCCTGGAAGGCATCACTCGCGCCAGCATCCTGGAACTGGCCAGGGCCATGGACATTCCGGTGCTCGAACGCCCCGTCGACAAGACGGAGCTGTTCGTGGCCGATGAGGCCTTCCTGAGTGGCACGGCGGCCCGGGTGACCCCGATCCGCCGCCTGGAGAGCACCGATCTTCCCAACCGCCGGCCGGTGATGGAGAAGCTGCGCGACCGGCTGACCGCGATCACGGAAGGCCGCGATCCCGTTTATGAACACTGGGTTACCCGCATCCGCATCGACACCTGATGACCGCCGCCATCGCCACCAGCCGGATCGGTTTTTTGGATCGGCTCCATGATCCTTCCAGGCCGGTGCTGGTGTTCGATGGCGCCACCGGCACCTCGCTGCAGCAGATGAACCTGAGCGCCGAGGATTTCGGCGGCCCAGCTCTGGAGGGTTGCAACGAGAACTTGGTGTTCACCCGGCCTGATGCGGTGCAGGCGGTGCATCGCCAATTTCTGGAGGTGGGCGCCGATGTGATCGAAACCGACACCTTTGGCGCCGCTTCCATCGTCCTGGCCGAATACGGCCTGGAGGATCAGGCCTTCGCCCTCAACAAACGGGCCGCCGAACTCGCCCGTGAGGTAGCCGAGCAGTTCAGCACAGCCGAAAAGCCGCGCTTTGTGGCTGGCTCGATCGGACCCACTACCAAGTTGCCCACCCTGGGCCACATCGATTTCGACACGATGAAGGCCTCCTTCTGCGAGCAGGCGGCGGGACTGCTGGCGGGCGATGTGGACCTGTTCATCGTCGAGACCTGCCAGGACGTGCTGCAGATCAAGGCGGCCCTTCAGGGCATCGAGGAGGCCTTCCGGGAAGCCGGCGAACGCCGGCCCCTGATGGTGTCGGTCACGATGGAAACCACCGGCACGATGTTGGTGGGCTCCGATATCGCCGCAGTGGTGGCGATCCTGGAGCCCTTTCCGATCGATGTGCTCGGCCTCAACTGCGCCACCGGACCGGAGCAGATGAAGGAGCACGTGCGCTACCTGAGCGAGCACTGCCCCTTCGTGGTGAGCTGCATTCCCAATGCCGGCCTGCCGGAAAACATCGGCGGGGTGGCCCACTACCGGCTCACCCCCACCGAGATGAAGATGCAGTTGATGCATTTCGTCGAGGACCTCGGGGTGCAGGTGATCGGCGGCTGCTGCGGCACCACCCCCGCCCACATCGGCGCCTTAGCGGAGCTGGCCGCCGAACTCCATGCCGCTCCTCGGCCGGTGCGCCGCAGCCATCGGGCCGCCGGCTCAGGCGCTGAGAAGGACCCCGCCAGCCATGACTACGCCTCAACCCCCGATGCCGCCGCCGTACGCCCGGCCCTCGGCTACGAGCCCGCCGCCGCCTCCCTCTATGGCGTAACCCCCTATCTGCAGGACAACTCCTTCCTGATCATCGGTGAGCGCCTCAACGCCAGCGGCAGCAAGAAGGTGCGCGAGCTGTTGGCAGAGGAGGACTGGGATGGCCTGGTGGCGGTGGGACGCAGCCAGGTGAAGGAGAACGCCCACGTGCTCGATGTGAATGTCGATTACGTGGGACGCGACGGGGAGCGCGACATGCGCGACCTGGTGAGCCGCCTGGTCACCAATGTGAACCTGCCGCTGATGCTCGATTCCACCGAGTGGCAGAAGATGGAGGCCGGCCTCAAGGTGGCCGGCGGCAAGTGCATCCTCAATTCCACCAACTACGAAGACGGCGATGAGCGCTTCTTCAAGGTGCTGGAACTCGCCCGGGATTACGGCGCCGGTGTGGTGGTGGGCACCATCGATGAGGAGGGCATGGCCCGCACGGCCGAGCGCAAGTTCGCCATCGCCCAGCGGGCCTACCGCGATGCCCTGGAATACGGCATTCCGGCCCACGAGATCTTCTACGACCCCCTCGCCCTGCCGATCTCCACCGGCATCGAAGAGGACCGCCGCAACGGCGCCGCCACGGTGGAAGCGATCCGCCGGATCCGCAGCGAACTTCCCGGCGTGCATGTGGTGCTGGGGGTGAGCAATGTGAGCTTCGGCCTCTCACCGGCGGCGCGAATTGTGCTCAATTCAGTGTTCCTGCACGATTGCTGCGAGGCAGGCATGGATGCGGCGATCGTCAGCCCCGCCAAGATCCTTCCCCTGGTGAAGATTAGTGAGGAGCATCAGCAGGTCTGCCGCGACTTGATCTACGACCGGCGCCGATTTGAGAACGGCATCTGTAGTTACGATCCCCTCACGCAGCTCACCACGCTGTTTGCTGGGGTGTCCGCTAAAGATGCCCGTTCCTCGGGTCCCTCCCTGGCAGACCTGCCAGTGGAGGAGAGGCTTAAGCAGCACATCATTGATGGCGAACGGATCGGACTCGATGCCTCGCTGGCCGAAGCCCTCACCACCTATCCACCGCTGCAGATCATTAACACCTTTCTGCTCGATGGCATGAAGGTGGTGGGCGAGCTATTCGGCTCCGGCCAGATGCAGCTGCCCTTCGTGCTGCAGAGCGCCGAAACGATGAAATCGGCCGTGGCCTTCCTCGAGCCGCATATGGAGAAGCTGGAGGATGCTGAGGGTAATCAAAAAAGCAACAGCAAGGGCAAGTTCCTAATCGCAACGGTGAAGGGGGACGTGCACGACATCGGCAAAAATCTCGTCGATATTATCCTCACCAACAATGGCTATGATGTCATTAATCTCGGTATCAAGCAGAGCGTTGAGTCAATCGTCGAGGCCCAGCAGCAGCATCGGGCTGATTGTATCGCCATGAGCGGTCTGCTCGTGAAGTCCACCGCCTTCATGAAGGACAACCTCCGCACTTTTAATGAGGTGGGTATCAATGTGCCCGTGATCCTCGGCGGCGCCGCCCTCACCCCCCGCTTCGTGCATGGCGACTGCCGGGCCGCCTACCAGGGCCAAGTGATCTACGGCCGTGATGCCTTCGCCGATCTGCGCTTCATGGATGCCCTGATGGAGGCCAAGGCCGCCGGCCGCTGGGACGACGGCCAGGGCTTCCTCGACGGAACGCCGGAGGGCCTGGGGCCGAGCCTCGGCAGCAGCGAGGGGGTTGAGACCGGCGGGGAGGTTGCCGGAACCATCCCGGCTGGGGTGGCCGCCGCCACCCCCGCCGCTCCGCCGGCCAGCGACCACCGCTCGGAAGCCGTGCCGGAAGAGGCGGCCCTCGCCCCGCCCTTCTGGGGCTCGCGGCTCCTCGATGAGAGCCAGATCAATCTGCAGGAGGTGTTCGCCTACCTCGACCGCAACGCCCTGTTTGCCGGCCAGTGGCAGCTGCGCAAGGCCCAGGACCAGAGTCGCGAGGCCTATGACGCCATGCTGGCGGAGAAGGCGGAGCCCGTCCTGGCCCAGTGGATGGAACGTTGCCTGGCGGAAGGGCTGCTCACCCCCCGGGTGGCCTATGGCTACTTCCCCTGCGGCCGCCGGGGCAATGCCGTGGTGGTGTTCGATCCGGCCGGTCTGGCGGATGGCGCCAGCCCCGGCGAGGCGGATCAGATTCTCGGCCACTTCGACCTGCCCCGCCAGCGAAGCGGCAATCGCTACTGCATCGCCGATTTTTACCGCGATCTCCCGAGCGGCCCTGATGGCAGCCCCCGCGGCGCCGATGTGCTGCCGATGCAGGCGGTCACGATGGGGGAGAAGGCCACCGCCTTCGCCCGCGAGCTCTTCGCCGCTGACCGCTACAGCGACTATCTGTATTTCCACGGCCTCGGTGTGCAGATGGCCGAGGCGCTGGCCGAATGGACCCACGCCCGCATCCGCCGGGAACTGGGCTTTCCCGATCCCCAAGCCATGCCCCTGCGGGATGTGCTGGCCCAGCGCTACCGCGGCAGCCGTTATTCCTTCGGCTATCCCGCCTGCCCCAATGTGGCCGATTCCCGCCAGCAGCTCGCCTGGCTCGATGCTGGTCGGATCGGGCTAGAGATGGATGAGAGTGACCAGCTCGAGCCCGAGCAGAGCACCACGGCTCTGGTGGCACTCCACAGCAAGGCGCGTTACTTCAGCGCTTGAGAGCAGGGCGCCGCCGCCATGGCAGGCTCACGCCCGTCCCCCATCCCACCCCAGCCATGGCCATTGCCGGTCCTAGTGGCGTCGATGACGCCATCGCCGCGGGTCTCGACCTCGACGGCACCCCCATTCCCGCCCCGATGCTCGCCCTCTACAACGAAGTGATGGAGCTGGAGAGCCAGCGGGCCCGCAGCGGCGTGAAGAAATCGATGCGCAACCGGATCGTGAAGACCGGCTCCAAGCATCTGGACCAGGCCACCCTCGATGCGCGGCTCCAGGAGGCCGGCTGGGACGGCCTTAAGGAGAAGGAGGTGGCCTTCTTCTACGGCTGAGTCTCCGCAGGGGCCGCTGGCTGGTGCTGGTGAGCGCGAGCGGCCCCCTGCATGGGACCGCCACGATGGGCTGCGAGTGCCCCTGGCATTGAAGATTGAAGGGCCTAGGCACGCCCGCTCCCCAAGGCTCACCACAGACGTGAGGAAGTTCGGTGGGTTAGCTGGCCTCTGCGACGCTGCTGAACAACCGCCGATCAGCTGCAGAGCTCCTCGAGGCTGTCGATCACCTCCTGCTGGAACTCCTCAAGGTCGTCGGAGTCGCTCAGATCAATCCCTTCTCCAGCCGCGTTTTGGGACAGCTCCTGGAAATGGAAGGCCCCTTCGCCATGGGCGAGGAACTCCATGGCGGAGGGTTCACCGCTTTCCTTGTAGGCGTCGCAGAGGGCCAAAAAGGCCGCGTCCTCGGTGAAATCCCAGCTCATGAAAAAACGTGGTCGTGCGGAAGGGGGTGTGGTCCTTTCCAAGACGTTTAACGCCTCCCCCCCGGAATCCGTCAACCATCCGTCAGCTTTTGGTGCTGGTCCACTCCAGACTCGGAAGCTGGATCCATCCCCAGCAGGCATGTCCCCGTCCCCTGTCGAGCCCCCGCCCCCCATCGCTCAAACCCCCTCTGCAGCGAGCCTGAACGTGCTGGGAACACCCTTGGCCAGCTGCAGCTGCCAGCCCCTCACCGGCTGGTTTCGGGATGGCTCCTGCCGCACTGATCCCGCCGACCTGGGCCGCCACACGGTCTGCTGTGTGATGAGCGAATCCTTTCTGGCCTACACCCGGGCCCAGGGCAACGACCTCAGCACGCCGGCGCCGGACTACGGCTTTCCAGGCCTTCGACCCGGCGATGCCTGGTGTGTGTGTGCCCGTCGCTGGCTGGAGGCCTACGAGGACGGGATGGCCCCACCGGTGCGGCTGGAGTCCAGCGAGATCAGCACCCTGGAGGTGATCCCCCTGGAGGTGCTGCAGCAGCACGCCGCGGTCTGAACCGCCGCCGGCGCCTCACCAGGGAATCGGCTGGCCATCCCAGGCCACGAAGCCGCCGCTCTGCTCTGCGTTGCGCGATCTGAGAACCTCCAGGAGCTGGTTAGCGGCCCGTTCAGGGGAGAACAACCCCGAGGGTGGAACGGAGGAGCGGAACGGCTCCGAGAGGCCTGTGGCGGTGGTTCCGGGATGGAGGGCGGTCACGCAGGCGAGGGGCAGCCTGCGCCGCCACTCGATGGCCAGGGTGCGCAGCAGCTGGTTCTGGGCGGCCTTGGCGGCCCGGTAGGCATACCAACCGCCGAGCCGGTTGTCGGTGATGCTGCCCACCCGCGCCGAGAGACTTGCGAAGTGAAGCGGGAGGTTCCGGGGAAGGGCAGGCTCGAGGGCCTTGGCCAACAGGAGCGGCCCGAAGGCATTGAGCTCAAAGCTGCGCCTCAGGTTCTCGCGGTTCACCTGGAGCAGCCGCTTTTCAGGCTGCAGGGAACCCGCGTGAAGCAGGCCGGCCGTGCAGATCACCAGCCTCAGCGGGCGGAAGCGCTCCAGGGCCAGCGCCGCGAACGCCTCAAGGCTGGCGTCATCGCCCAGATCGAGCCGCCAGTTTCCCCGGTTCGGTCCGGCAGTATGGACCTGCAACCCCGCTGCCCGGTGGGCCAGGCCATCGGCCAGGGCCTGGCCGATGCCGCCAGCCCCCACCACCAGCGCATGGCCCTGCCACTGGAACAGATCCGTGGCTTGTGGCTCAACAAGAATTCCAGGGTTTGACACCGTCTGCGACGACAGGGGCCCTGGCGGCTGATCGGAGAGCACGGTCGGGATCTGGAGATGGCGCATGATGGCAGCGCCATGCCGATGCCGTGTTTCTCCGACGCGGCCGCCTGAGAATCCATGGGTCCTCGTCTCACGCTGCTCGGCCGTGGTGCCTGGGGGAGCACCCTCGAACAGCTGTGGAGGGACCAGGGCCTGGAGGTGCGCAGCTGGTCACGCCGTGACGGCGGAACCCCCGAGCCCCTCCTGAGGGATTCCGACCTCGTGGTGGTGGCGGTCTCGATGGCCGCCGTGCGGCCCCTGGCCACCTCCCTGGCGCGTTTCTGGCCACCCGGGCTGCCCCTGCTTTCCTGCAGCAAGGGGATCGATCTCGAAGGGCTCTGCACCGCGAGCCAGCTCTGGGGGCAGCAGCTTCCCCAGGTGCCGACAGCCATTCTCTCGGGCCCGAATCTGGCGGATGAGCTGCAGCGGGGTCTGCCGGCGGCGAGTGTGATCGCCAGCCATGATGCAGACCTGGCCAGCCGCCTCCAGAGGGCACTGCGCACGCCAAACCTTCGCCTCTACACCAACAGCGATCCGATCGGCACGGAAGCGGCCGGTGCCCTCAAGAACGTGATGGCCCTGGCGGCCGGTATCAGCGATGGTCTGGGGCTGGGGGCCAATGCCAGGGCTTCGCTCCTCTGCCGGGGACTTGCGGAGATCGGGGTGGTGCTGAAGGCCCTCGGGGGCCAACCAGCCACCCTTTACGGATTGGCGGGTCTCGGCGATCTACTGGCTACGGCCACCAGCAGCCTCAGCCGCAACCAGCGCTTCGGCGGCTTGCTGGCCAGTGGCCTCAGGGAGCAGGAGGCCCTCAGCCGCATCGGGGCCACCGTGGAGGGTCCGCGCACCGCCCGGGCCACGGTGGCCCTGGCTCGCCGCCAGGGCTGGCGATTGCCAATCTGTGAACAGGTGGTGCTGCTGCTCGACGGTGGCATCGATGCCCAGGGGGCGGTGCGGGCCTTGATGGAGAGGGATCTGAGGCCGGAGGCTTGAGCATGGGTGCCCTGCCCGCCGTGTTGATCGAGGCCTTCAGCGGCGGCCCCTTCGGGGGCAATGGCGCGGCCGTGGTGGCCCTCAACGCCCCGATGCCCGCCGATTGGATGCAGGCGGTAGCCGCCAGTCTCCGCCAGTCGGAAACAGCCTTCCTGCTCGAGAGCGAACAGGGCTGGATGCTGCGCTGGTTCACGCCCGTCTGCGAGGTGCCTCTCTGTGGCCACGCCACCCTGGCGGCGCTGCTGGCCCTGGCCCACTGGAGCCGACTCAGGCCTGGTGATCGCACCTGGCTCCACAGCCGCAGTGGGCCCCTGGAGGTGGAGCTACCGATGAGCCGGCCCGGTTGGGGCGCGATCGTGCTGCCCAGCGGCGATCTCCAGCCAGAACCAGCCGCCGCCGGCCTTTCGGACCTCCTGTTGAATCGGCTCGGATACGGGCCGGAGGGATGTTGGAGTTCCGAGTTGGGCTATTGGGTCGTGCTGCTGCCTCGGGAAGCTCCCCTCGCCTCCATGGACGGTCTCGCCCCGGCCCTGGAGGGGCCGCTGCGACAGGGCCTGGTGCTGATGCAGGGCCTCGATCCCACGGCTGATGGGCCGCGAATCGGCGGCGAACCAGCGGATTATCAGCTCCGCTTCTTCGCACCCGGCCTGGGAATCCCGGAGGACCCTGTCACCGGTTCAGCCCATGCCCTGGTGGCTCCCTGGTGGCAGCAGCAGCTGGCTCGGCCCCTCGTGCGGGGCTGGCAATGCTCTGACCGTCCTGGGGGGATGGTCTGCGAGGCCGTGTCATCCGCCATGATCCGGCTGACCGGATCGGGACATCTGCTATGGGATGGAACCTTACGGACGGCCTCCGCAGGCTGGGCACCCGCACCGGAGACCGGTGGAGAACGGGATGGGGTTCCCTTGTCGGTGCTGTGGGACGCGTGGCGAACAGCCACCCGCTTGCCGTGCTCCATAGCCTCCGCCGCCACCCCTTCCTGATCAGTGCTCCCCTGGCCGCCCTGGCGGTGGGAGCTGGCATCGGGGCCAACGCCCTGCTGCGGCCAGCCACCTCCGCCGCCGAGGGCGAACTGCTGGACACCCTGATCGCTAGCCCGAAAGCCCGATCGTCGCTGGCCCCAACCGCGGATGCCCTGGCTCCACCGACCGCAAGCGAGCCCATGGCAGCAGGCGCGATGGTGGCTCCAGCTCCCGTGGATGGGGCCCTGGCCCCTCCCAACCTGCGGGCTCAGCGCGCCGCTGCTCGTCCGAGCGCGGGTGGGGGCTTGGTCGAACCCGACGCCGGCCCCAGCCTCAAGATGGAGATCCGGGTGGCTCTGCTGAAGCTGCCCGCCTATCCCGATTTCGCCGCCTCCGGTGCCTGGAGGCTGCTTGACCGTCAAGGCCGGGTGCTGCGTCAGGGGTCGGCGGCCCAGTCGCCCGATCCCGCCCCCTATCTCGCCCAGGAATCCGAAGTCTGGCTGGAGACCGGTCCCAACGACCATCTCAGCAGTGCCGGTCGCCTCTATGAAGGCCGTCTCCGCATCCTCCGCAGCAGCAACGGTCTGCGGGTGATCAATCACCTGCCGCTGGAGAACTACGTGAGCTCGGTGGTAGGCGGCGAGATGCCCACCAGTTGGAACAGGGAAGCCCTGCGGGCCCAGGCCGTGGCCGCCCGTTCCTACGCCCTGGCCCACATGGCCCGTCCGGCCGACGATCAGTGGCACCTAGGCGACACCACCCGCTGGCAGAACTACGAGGGCCTTTCCAGCGTGACCGCCACCACCCGGGATGCCACGAGCAGCACCGACGGGCTGATCCTCAGCTACCAGGGAGGGATCGTGGAGAGCCTCTATGCGGCCACCCAGCAGATCGTTGAGGAGGCCCACGGCAATCTCGGCGCCAGCATGAGTCAGACCGGAGCCCAGGACCTGGCCAAGCAGGGGCTTCGCTACAACGAGATCCTCGGCCGCTACTACCAGGGCGCCTCCCTCGCCCGACTCCAGGCCGGTGCGAGCTGAACGCTGGTGGCGGCGGGCCGTCGAGGTGTCGGACCAGGCCCTTGCCGCCGGTGCCCTGGTCCCCCTGGAGACCCGTCTGATCGATCAGCCGGCGATCGCCCCGTTCCTGCTGCGGGAGCTGGTGTCTCGTCCGCCACGGCACCTGCGGCCCGAGGGACCGAAGCCCAATCCCTTCCTTCCCTGGGACCAGCCCCTAGAGGTGGGCCGCATCGGCGAGCACCACGTGCTGCTCCTCAACAAATATCCAGTGCAGGCCTGCCATTTGCTGGTGATCACCCGGGGCTGGCAACCCCAGAGCGGCTGGCTGGATGCCACCG
Organism: Cyanobium sp.; assembly: GCA_040399305.1. Taxonomy (GTDB): domain Bacteria; phylum Cyanobacteriota; class Cyanobacteriia; order PCC-6307; family Cyanobiaceae; genus Cyanobium. The sequence goes on along the minus strand of JBBASH010000001.1, from coordinate 55,659 downwards.
ATTGGGCCAGTGTGGCGACGGTCGGAGCCGACACGGGGGGCCTCTGGTTCTTCAACAGCGGGGCGACGGCCGGTGCGAGCCAACCCCACCGCCACCTGCAGCTCCTCCCCCGCAGCGACGGGGAACCCAGCTGCCCCCTGGCGCCCCTGCTCGAGTCCCAGCTCCAGGGAGCATCGCCTCCCTGGCCGTGGGCCTACCGGCTCAGCCCCCGCCTTGATCCCATCGGTGGCCGGGATCTCGAGGAGCTCTACGCGAGCCATTGCGAGGCCTTGGGCCTCGGTCGCCGTCAGACCGATGCGGCTCCGCGCCATCCCTACAACGTGCTGTTCGACGACCGCTGGTTCCTCACAGTGCGGCGCTGGCGTGAGCATGGGGCTGGGTTCAGCGTGAATGGCCTGGGTTTTGCCGGCTATCTGCTCTGCACGGAGGTCTCGGACCGCGACTGGCTGGAGCAGCACGGTCCCTGGGCGCTGCTGGCGTCCGTGGCGGTGCCCGCCTGAGTGAGATAGCCAGCGGCCGGCCGGCCTGAGGGCGCAATGGGCCCCTAAATCGGTGTTTTTACGGTTGTGCTTCGCGGCGGCTGGATCTCTTCTAAAGGGAAGGGACTGCATCGGTCCCCGCGGTCCTGATCCGGGTCCGGAAGGCTTCCTCCTCCCTTCACGGGGCAGGGTTCCTGATCGATAGCCGCCTCATTTTCATTCTTCTCTATTTCAACCGTTATTTGCATGGCCATCACCGCCACCAATCGCCGCCTGCGGCGACGCTTTGCCCTGGAGCAGCGCAATCGTCTTGTGGTCGCCCATCGGGATCTGGTGAGGCCCATCGCCATCCATTACGGCCGTTGCTGCCGGGAGAGCGTCGAGGATCTCCTCCAGGTGGGGATGATCGGGCTAATCCGGGCCGCTGAACGGTTCGATGCCCAGCAGGGAACACCCTTCGGAGCCTTTGCCCGCCCCCACATCCGCGGCGCCATCCTTCACCACCTTCGCGATGTGGCCCCCTCGGTCCGCTTGCCCCGCCGACAGGCCGAGTTGCAGGAAAGACTGGTGCGCCTGGAGCGCCATCTGCTCCAGGAGGGTCGGGTGGCAACTCCTGCCGACCTGCAACGGCTTCTCGGCATCGATGCCGAGCAGTGGAGCCTGCTGATGCGGCAACGGCTGCTCAACCGGGCCGAGGCCCTGACGGAGATCGCCGAAGAGGAGCTTGATCAGGCGGATTCTGAGGCGGGAGCCGAGCTGAACGAAGCGGAAGCTGAAACGGTGCAGGCCCTCCTAGAGGGTCTGGATGCCCGCCAGCGGGAGGTGGTCAAGCAGGTCGTGCTGAGCGGGCTGAGCTATCGCCAGATGGCCCGCCGGTTGCAGGTGAGCCCAATGACCGTTCAGCGGCTGCTCCATCGTGGCCTGGAGCAGCTGCGGGGGCATCTGGAGCTTGCGGACTTCAGGAACCCTGGACGGGTTGATCCCGGGCGATCTGCTGCTCGAGTGTGCTGATCGCGGCGTTGAGGGCAGCCAGGCGCCGTTCAGAGGCATCCCGCCAAAAGGTCAGCAGACGGAGCTTGTTGCTCTGATGCTGGCGCCAGGCTTCGGCTCCATCCACGACTGGATAACAGGACCCAAAGGGAGGAAACATCACGGTCAACCAACGACGATTTGTTCTAGCGACGCTGGAGGCACGTCTGTGATGCGGAGCGGACCCCGTAAGGGGGAAGATGGAGGGGCCAGTGTGGGGTCGGCGGCGTTCCGATGGCCAGGGAAGCCCTGAATATCCCCTCCGGTGAGGCTGCCCTGCCGCCGTGGTCGACCTGCGGCGAGGAGCGATCTCCCTGCCGGCACGTTCGCTGCGGGGCCGGCCGAATTGGGCTGGGGCTGGCCCTGGTCTTGGTGAGCTGCCCTCCGGGCTTGGCCCAGGCACCAGCAGTCCCGATCCAAGGGCCCACTGTGGCTCTACTGGCGGGCCAGACAGCCCGTGCCCTGCAGGGCAGCTTCAACACCGTTCCCGTGCTCCATTCCAACCAGCCGGAGGCGGTGAACGGACCCGGAATCCTCATCGATACCAGCCCGGGGATCGCTTACGCCGAAACGGGCGTGGCGATGGCCAACCCCACCTACCGCTTCGAGGGACCCTTCGGTCTGCATTTTCATCACCTCTACAGCCCCTCCAACCCTGGCCCAGACCGCCTGGGTCGTCGCCCAGAACTCAGCCTCGCCGCGGTGGTGATCAATCCGAGCGGCGTGCCGGTTCGGCTGCGGCTGCTCCGGGGCGCGGTGCGCAACAGCTTCGCAGCGCCCTACCGCGGTCAACAGCTGCTGGGCGTCAAGCCGCTTGGTCCCCGGCCCTGGAACACAGGCCCGGGCGATGCCACGGCCGTGCAGATGCTTCGGGGCCGTCTCGATGCCGACCTACCGGTGGATCTCACCGTGCCACCCCGATCTCGCCTGGTGCTGCTGCGAACGGACCTGCCGGCCCTGGGCGTAGCGAACGGCATCCTGCGGGGCGAGAGCGATGGGCCCTTCCATCTCGCCATGGTGGCGGCGCCGTCCCCAGCCACGGATGACAGCATCCTGGCCATCCTGGATAGGCGTCGGCTGGCTCCGGGAAGGACCTACCTCAATCAACGAGAGGCCATCGAGCAGGGCCTTGTGTTCTCCAGGGTCAGTGGGGTGGCCCTCGGTGATACGTACCAGGCCAGCCTCAGCCATGACCTGGAGCGCCAGGGCCCCCTGCATGTTCCGCTCACCAGCACGGTGCGCCAGAGCTTCGGTACCGGGGAGATCCAGGTGAACCGCCTGGTGGCCCGGATGCCGGATTCCGCCCTCGACAATGTTGGCACCTACGGCGTGCGCTTCAACATCGACTTCCTGTTGCGGGGAGCGGGTACCTATGCCCTGGTCCTGAGTCATCCGGAGGACCCTGGCTCCGGATCATCGATCGCGTTTCGGGGCTCCCTGGAACTGAGGCAACCGCAGGGGCTCGAAGCCCTCCATGTCGGTCTGCGCTTCGGCGAAAGCCTCACACTCACCACCCTGGAACTCCGGGAGGACAAGCCGCTGCCGTTGCAGCTGAGCCTGGTGCAACCCGCCGATTCCGTGCCGGGCCATCTGCTCAGCATCGTGCCCATCCGCCAGCTGCCGCCCCGGCCCGTGGGCCCAGCCGCGCTCCAGCCCATCCCTGTCGCCACAGCCAGCCCCGTGCCTCCGGCTGCACCGGCGACTCCGCGTCCGCCCACCGCAAAGGCTGCACCGCCACGGCCCACTGCAAGGACCACGGCAAGGACCACGGCAAAGGCAGCATCGACTCAACCCGCTGCAGCGGCAGCCGCGACCCCCCCGCGGCCTCGCCGCCCCCGAATGGCGTCCGCATCAGACAAACGGGCTCTGATCGTGGCACCGCCGATCCTGCGTCCCTCACCGAGCCAGCCCTTGGCCCTGCCCATCACCCTGACTGATCGCTACCGTCAGGCCCTGGAAGCCCAGGAGCGTCTGATGCGCAGCTGGCTGAAACCATGACCCCCCCCACAGGCAAGGAGGACCGGCGCCGCCTGACCCTGGAGCTCTCCCGCACCCGGATCGAGCACCTCGATTCGCTCAAGCGGGAATGGGGTCTGCGGAACAGGGGGGATGTGCTGGAGCGACTGCTCGATGGCCTCTTTCCTTCCAGCGGGGCGGAAGGCGATGCCATGGCCCTGGCCCAGGGCGACGAGCTGGGTGACGCCGAGAGTGATCTCGATGAACAGGCGGCTCTGGTGCTGGTGGGTTCCGGGGCCCTGGAACGAATCCGTGGCGAAGCGGGCGATGGCTTCGGTGCCTCCTCGCAGGCTGATGGAGGCGTTCACCAACGATCCAACGCCGGCATCGATCTGCCTGGATTTGTACGCAAACGATCGAGGGACTTGCGCCACAGCCTTCAGACCCCCCCGGAGCCCAACCCAGGCATCGCTCCCATGCCACGACTGGCTGCCGATCTCGCCGAGCAGGCCCTCTCCCAGGCGAGAGACCACTGGCAGGGGCTCTACGGAAGCACGGCCAATGAGGCGGTGCTGGAGGCGGCGATGACCTGGCTCGCGCAAGACGTTTGGCCCCAGGCCGAACCCGTGGAGGGCCGGGCGTTCACCTGGACCGCAGCCTGTGCCCTGATGCAGCAGCTGGTCGATGGCTGGAGTCTGGATTCGGCGACCTTTGAGCGGGTGGTGGTCACGGCGGGGGTTCTCGAGGATCCCTTCAGCGCGACAACCCTGCCGATGAGGATCCCGACCCTGATCCATCGCTTCGTGCAGCGATTCCGTCGTCGGCCGAAGGGGACGTCGTTCCAGACCCTGGAGCACACGATGACGCTTCAGGGTGCCCTTCGCCTGCTGGGACTGCAGACCCAACTGGGTCAGCGGGTCACCCTGGCTGAAATCCGTGAGGCCTACCGGGAGATGGCTCTCCGCCACCACCCAGATTCCGGTGGCTCCGTGGAGGCCATGCGGCAGGTCAACGAGGCCTACCAATTGCTGAAGGAGCTCTATCGCCACCCGGCAGCAGTATCAGCCGGACCAAGCCTGCATTAGCGGCGGACCTCAGATGCCCATTCGCCGGCCGCGCCGCCCCTGGAGAGGCTTCTTTGGTATTCCTGTCTCATGGAAGGATCAAAGCAAGACCCATTGCAAGACTCAGACGATACAACCGCAATGCAGCTATTGCAGCACGGCTGAGGGGTTTTTAGGTCGAGTCCGGTTCGTGGAGGTTCTGCGCCGACCAATCCCTGGCTTCACCTTGGGGCTTCACCATGGGCCTATTCCGCAGATCTGGTTGACGCGCTTGTACCACCCAAGACCCATATTTGGTCTAGTAGCGCATCCCATATGAGATGAACGTACAGGTGCTATCGCGTTGGCCCAGACGACCCCTTCCACGCTCGTCTCAATAATCTTATGTACTTCGCTTCACGCGTCACAATGCAAGACTAGTCTGATCCTTCTGGGATTCTCTTTTGAGCGTTGATTTCAGCTGTCATGCCCCTAGGGCGGCACGTTCATGTCGACGAATCGAGCGGGAGGCGCAGCCCGTCCCAACTCGGGCCAAACAGGCGGTCCAGCCGGCCAATGGAACGGCCCGACGGGAATTGGACTGGGGTCATTCCAGTCCCTGAGGGCAGTTTCGCGCTACGCAGCACGCTTGCGTACCTGTCTAACACACAGGTACGCAAGCTTTCCAGCCACCGGTGGCCTGGAGTCGTCCTTGGAATTCAGATCCGGTGTGTCCTCTTGCGGGCGGTCCGCAGGCACCATGGGCTGCCTAGCCGCTCAACACGACAGCACCTGCAGACATCGCACAAGATGATCATTGGTCTCCAATGAGACTAGGGATGCTTCCAGTAAAGTGTCTCGGGTAAGACTGATCAGATATCAAAGTCTTTCGCGGGATTCAGGGAGAGGGCCAAGATCGCCAGCACCACCCCCCAGTGCCACCAGGGCAGCAGGGCGATGCAGGCCACGAGACCCATCGCCGCGCAGGGAGAACGGCCCCCGCCCCACGGCGATGTTGGGGATCCGCCAGATCGGATCCCGCAGGATTGTGAGAATGCCAGCCGGGATCCCTAGAGCGTTCAGCAACCAGGCCAATCCAGGCCACTGTCAGGGGGGAATCCCCATCGATTCATTCATGAACGGAGAGCGTCAATGTGGGGAGTTCTCAAGCTCGGCGTAGTCGATTGAATCACCGAAAATTTCGATCCGGCCACGAAGTCCAGGAGCGAGTACGTCAAGACGAACCACCAATGGATCAAGCCAAATTGATCAAACAGTTTTCAACCTGTTCTTGTAATGAGACCCATATCAAGTCTTATGTGAGATTCATGGAACGAGATCCGAGCCAACAAAAAACCCCGCCAAAGCGGGGTTGGATCCATGGCGATCGAATAGAAGCGTTCCAGATAGCGACCGCTCAGGTGGTCGTCTGCATGCCCTGGATCAGGAAGTCGAAATAGGGGTTGACCAGGGCCGCCTGGTCGCCATTGACCAAGGCCACCGAAGCTTCCTTCAGGCAGCGGATGGCCTCCACCATGCCGGGCATCGGCACTCCGAGGCTGTTGTACATCTCGCGCGCGCCGAGCAAGCCGATCTCCTGAATCCGCTCGGTGCTACCTGCCAGAACCCCGTAGGTCACCAGGCGCAGATACCAGCTGAAGTCCCGTAGGCACTGGGCCCGCTGCTTCTGGCCAAAAGCATTACCACCGGGGGCCACATACTCAGGCTTGCGGCTGAACAGCTGGCGGGCCGCCTCATCAACGATCTTCTTCTCGTTGTCGGTGAGCACGCGCACCACCTCTAGGCGGGCATTGCCACCGCTGAGGAACTCCACGATTGATCGAAGCTCGCCTCCGGTGGGATACCGAAGCTGATCGTCAGCCTGGATGATCAGATCGCGAACGACGCTCATTGCAGCGAACTCGGACTGGCGCATCCTATCGAGCCCGACAAGCGGATCGGGCTTCCTTCGCCAAGGTGTAACGCCCCTTTGCAAGCGATAGGGTCATGGGCTGGGGCGATCAGGACTATGGGCAGGGCAGGTGAGCTTGGCGAGATCAACGTGGACGCCCTCTCCCATCAGGGCGAGGGCATCGGCCGCTTAGGTACGGAGGTGGTGTTCGTTCCGGGCGGACTGCCTGGCGATCGGCTCCGCATCCGCTTGGTGCGCCGCCACAAGGGGCACTGGTCCGCTGAGATCGCCGGGATCATGAACCCCTCCCCCGATCGGCGCCGTCCCCCCTGCATCCTGGCCGACCACTGCGGAGGATGCAGCCTCCAGCCCCTCGATGATCGAGCCCAGGCCCGCTGGAAGGCCCAGCAGGTGCTCCAGACCCTCAATCGCATCGCCGGCATCGAAGCCCCCGTGCGGCCCATCCTTGCGGCGTCCGCGCCCCTTGGCTACCGGAACCGGGCGATCATCCCCCTGGAACGGAGCGCTGATGGCATCCTGCGGGCCGGCTACTACCGGCGTGGGTCCCACAAGATCGTCAATCTCAACCGCTGTCCTGTGCTCGATGGCCGGATCGACCAGCTGATCCAGCCCCTCAAGCAGGATCTCGAAGCCAGCGGCTGGCCGGTCGATCGCCACGGGGGCGGCGGACTTCGCCATCTGGCGTTGCGGGTCGGGCAGGCCACCGGCGAGGTGCTGATCACCCTGGTGTCCGCCGACCGCAACCTGCCAAGCCTGGAGTCTTTAGCCAACGACTGGCTGGCCCGCTGGCCCGAGGTGGTGGGGGTGTGCCTCAACCTTCAGGATCAGCCCACCAACCGCCTGCTCGGTGAACGCACCCTCACCGTGGCGGGGCGGCCATGGCTGGAGGAGGGCTTCGCTGGTCTGCGTTATCGCATCGGGGCCGACACCTTCTTTCAGGTGAACACCGGCCAGGCCGAAGCCGTGATGCCCTCGTTGCTGGAGGCCCTCGCTGATGGGAGCGATCACGAGCCCGGGGAGCTTGTCGATGCCTACAGCGGCATCGGCACCTTCTCCCTGCCACTCGCCCAGCGGGGATGGCGAATTCACGGACTCGAGCAGCATGGCCCCTCCGTGGAGCTGGCTCGAAGCAACGCAGCCCTCAATGGATTGGAGGGCCTGGCCCAGTTCGAATGCACCCCCGTGGCACCGGTGTTGGGCCAGCGGCTCCTGCCCCGCTCGGAGGGGGACGTCCCCCCCCACCTGTTCGTGGATCCACCCCGCCGGGGCCTGGAGCCGGACGCAATCGCCGCGATTGAGGCGACCCGCCCGGCCCGGATCGCTTACCTCAGCTGTGACCCCGCCACCCTCGCCAGGGACGTGGGCCAGTTGGCTGGCTCGGGGGCCTACGAACTGCTCTGGCTCCAGCCGATCGACTTCTTCCCGAACACCAGCCACGTGGAGTGCCTGGCCGCTCTGCGCCGCCGCTGAAGGTTCGCTCGCTAGGGAGCGCCGAATGAGCGGCCAGATCGACTAACGCCGCTTTTAACTGCGCAGCTCGGCCGCGAACTGCCGTTCCAGGCTTTGGCGCACCCTGCCGTGGGCCTCCTCCACCTCCGACTCGGTGAGCGTGCGGCTCGCGTCGCGGTAGCGGAGCCGGAAGGCCTGGCTGCAGAAGCCCGCCTTCACCGGCTCACCCTCGTAGCGGTCGATCAGCTCGGCCTGCTCCAGCAGGGGTTTGCCCGCTTTGCGGATCGCCTGAAGCAGGTCCGCCGCCGTGACACCGCCCTCCACAACCAAGGCCAGATCACGATCGGAGGCCGGCACCGTGGGGTAAGGGCGGAATGGCGGCTGCAACCGCGCCGGCCTGGTCGCCGCAACGATCAAACCCTGAAGCTTCAGCTCAAACAGGAAGGTGGCCTCCGGCAGATCCAGCTCCTGCGCCCGAGCAGGATGCAACTGGCCGAACCAGCCGATGGGCCGGCCCTCCACCACCAGGGTGGCGCAGCGGCCCGGGTGCAGCAGATTGTCGGGAGCCTCTCCCGCCGCCATGGGCCTGTCCTGCACGGGCACCAGCAAGGGATCAAGACCTGCCTGGAGGACGCCCCGGGCGAGGTAGTAATCGGGAGATTGTGATTTGCCACTGGTGCTCCAGAGCTCGCTGCGCCGTTCCCCGACGATCAGCCCCGCCAGCAGCTCCCTCTCCTGGATCACCCCTTCGGCCTCGCCGAACACCCGGCCGATCTCGAAGGCCCAGAAGCCCGGGCGGGAGGCCTGAAGATTGCGGCGGGCCGCCTGCAGCAGTTCCGTGTGGAGGTCATCGCGGAGGTGGCCGTAGTCGGCCAGCAGGGGATTCGCGAGGGCAACCCGTCCGCTACCGGCCGCCACCAGGGAGAAGCCGCAGGTTTCCTGAAGCCCGGCAGCACAAAGCGACTGACGCAGCCGGCGCTCCAAGCGCTGGGCCGGCTCTGGACCGCCCGGTTCCAGGGGATCGGGCAGGTGGGCGGCGAACTGGTCGTAGCCCACCAGACGCGCCACCTCCTCGATCAGATCCACTTCCCGGCGGAGATCGATGGCCCGCTCAGGAGGCACCACCACGGCCCAGCCCTCGTCTTCGGGGGTGAGGGCGCAACCCAGGGCCTGCAGGGTGCGCTCGATGCGGCTGTCGTCGAGATCCTCAGCCTCACCTTCGACGAGCACCGGACCCAGGAGGTTGTGGAGGGCATCGCGGCGCAGCATCACCGCCTCAGGCCCATTCGAGGGACGACGGTGCAGCCAGCGACCCTCCACGCTGGCGCCCGCCAGTTCCTGGAGCAGCGCCACGGCCCGATCGCTGGCGGTGAGGGTTCCATCGGGGGGAAGGCCCTTCTCGAAGCGGCTGCTGGCCTCGGTGCGAAGTCCCACGCTGCGGGCCGATCGGCGCACGGCCTGGGGCTCGAACACGGCCGCCTCCAACCAGATGGATGTGGTGGTGGCCGTAACCGCCTCCTCGAGGCCACCGATCACGCCGGCCAAGGCGATCGGCCGGTTAGCGAGGGTCACCACCAGGGCTTCCGGATCAAGGGTTCGCTCCACCCCATCGAGAGTGACAAGCCGTTCCTGCAGTTCGGCCTGGCGAACCCCGATCGCAGCGGGATTGACCGGGGAGCCCACCGCTCGTTCCAGGCGATCCCGATCGAAGGCATGGAGAGGCTGGCCCGTTTCCAGCATCACCAGGTTGGTGATGTCCACCACGTTGTTGATCGGACGCACGCCGGCCTTTTCCAGCCGCTGCTGCAGCCAAGCCGGTGAAGGCTGGACCGTGAGATTGGCAAGGGCGGTGATGCTGAACAGGCCGCCGGCCTCGATCCGCCGGCCATTGTCCGGATCGGTGAGAAGGGGTGCCGCATCGACGCCCGGGCCGGATACCGGAAACCGGGTCTGGCCGCCGCACAGGGCCGCTACCTCCCGGGCGATCCCTCGCATCGAGAGGCCATCGGGTCGATTGGCGGTGATGGCCAGTTCGAGCACCTGATCATCGAGGCCGAGCGCCGGTCCGATCGGGGCTCCGACGGGTGGCACCGTTTCGAGCAGATCCTCCAGGATGGCGATGCCGTCCACGCCACCCGGAAGGCCAAGCTCCTGCAGGGAGCAGATCATGCCGTTGCTGGCCACGCCCCGCAGCTCGGCCGGTTTGATGGTGAGGTTCACCGCCGGCAGGGTGGTCCCGACGGGAGCCACGGGCACGTGAATGCCGGCCCTCACGTTGGCGGCGCCACAAACGATCTGAAGCGGCTCGGCCGCCCCCACCCGCACGCGACAAACACTCAATTTGTCGGCGGCCGGGTGGGGATCCCGAGCCTCCACCAACCCCACCACCACCCCGGCAGCCCGGGCGGCTAGATCCTCCACCGATTCCACCTCAAAGCCGGCGATCGATAGTCGTTCAGCCAGGCGTTCCGGATCGAGGGCCTCCGGTTCGACCTGCACGAGTTCCCGGAGCCACTGGAGCGAAACCCGCATGCTTCTGGTATTAGCTGTGATGGGCGCGATCCTAGGCAGCGGCTGACGGCGGCTCCCCTCGGGTTGCGGCTGCGCCATCCCCGCGGCCGCCCGGACTCGCCCACCACGGCTGCCGCCAAGAGGAGTGAACCGCGCAGAGGTATGGTTGACCGTTGTCACATCGCTTCGCTCAGCGGCGCAACGTCCTTCCATGGCAAAAAACAAGGGCGTCCGGCTCGTCATCACCCTCGAGTGCACCGAGTGCCGGTCCAACCCCGCCAAGCGGTCCCCTGGCGTGTCCCGTTACACCACCCAGAAGAACCGCCGCAACACCACCGAACGGCTGGAGCTGAAGAAGTTCTGCCCGCACTGCAATTCCTCAACGGTGCACAAGGAAATCAAGTGAGCCAGCGCCGCTCAGGAACTCTTCCTGAGTCGCAGCCCACACCCCTGCCCGGCCTGATCGCCATTCCAACGCTCCGCCGTTGGGAACGTCCATCAGTCGCCAGGTTGGCAGAGCATTCTCCCTTCTCCTCCCGTTCCTCCAAATCCAATGTCCAGCTCCTTCTTCAAGAAGCGTCTCTCACCGATCAAGCCTGGTGATCCGATTGATTACAAGGATGTTGATCTGCTCAAGAAGTTCATCACCGAGCGCGGCAAGATCCTTCCCCGCCGCCTCACCGGTCTCACCGCCAAACAGCAGCGCGACCTCACTAATGCCGTCAAGCGGGCCCGCATCGTGGCGCTCCTGCCCTTCGTGAATCCAGAGGGCTGATCCAGGGAACTCCCTCGGCGTGGGCCAGCCTTCCAGCCTCCAACCCGGTGATCTTGTGGGTGTCGACTACGCCCGCGGATCCCAACTTGGGATTGTACAGTCCGTGCGCGGTTCCAAGGTGGAGCTACGCAGTGGCTTTGACGCCCGGCTCCACCAGGTGCCGCTGCGTGATGTCGATCGAATCGCCGCCCTGCCGCCAACGGCGGCAGGCACCCCTGGCCGACTCGGAGATCCCCCCTGGAGCCTCAGCCCGGCCGGCCTGACGGCCAGCCGACCCAGCTGCCGTGCCTTCGGGGAGGCGTGGGTGGTTCTGGTGGAAGAACCGGTCCCTTGGGAAGGCTTGCTCACCGATTTGGCCGACCTGCTCGGATCAGCGGCAGATCCTTCCCTCCTGGCGGCCTGCTGGCTCTGGCTGCACGGCGAGCAAACTCTCTTTCGCCTCCGCCAGGCCAAGATCGTCCCCCGACGCGCCGACGAGCTTCGGCCGCTACGGCAGGAGCGGCGCCGGCAGGCCCTGCGCCGCCTACGCCGAGACCAATGGCTGCAGCGGCTGCAGGCCAGGCAGCCCGTGGATGCTGATGGGCTCAGCGCCGATCAACAACACGACCTGAACCAACTCCGCTGCTGGGCCAGCGGTGGCACGGAGCAGCCCCTCTCCGACGACCTGCAGCGCCTGCTGCGGGAGATCCATTGTCCGCTCGAGCCGGGCCCGATTCGCCACCTGCTGGTCGATCTCGGCCAGTGGGAGCGGCACCACCTGCCCTCCCTGGAGGCCACCACCTGGCAACAAGGCTTCTCCAGCCAGCTCCTGGAGGAGGCCGACGAGCTCGTGGCCCGGGCTCACCTGCCCTTCCCCGGCGATGGGGAGCGGGTCGACCGCTCTGATCAGAGGGTCGTCACCATCGACGACGACGACACCCTCGACATCGACGACGGCCTTGCCCTCGAAACCACCGCGGAGGGGCGCCAGCGACTGTGGATCCACATCGCCGATCCCGGACGGCTCGTGGCGGCGGGCACCCCCCTCGATCTGGAGGCTCGCCGCCGCGCCAGCAGCCTCTACTTGGCCCGCGGCAACCTACCGATGTTTCCGCCCCAGCTCGCCCATGGGCCGATGAGTCTGCGCCGCGGGGAGCGCAGCGCGGCCTGGAGCCTCTGGGTAGAGCTCGACGCCAGCGGCGCCGTGCGGGCGGATGGTTTCGAGCGCAGCTGGGTGCGGCCCACCTATCGCCTCTCCTATGCCGATGCAGATGAGCTGATCGAACTCGCGCCACCGCAGGAGGCCGATCTGATGGCGATCCACGATCTGCTCACCTTGCGCCGCAACTGGCGCACGGCCCGGGGCGCCCTCCATCTGGATGATCCCGAGGGCAGGATCCGCTGCCGCGGTGAGCAGACCGAGCTGGAGGTGGTGGAGGCTTCGCCGTCTCGCCGCCTCGTGGCCGAGGCCATGGTGCTTGCCGGCAGCCTCGTGGCGGAGCGCGGAATTCACGAGGGCCTGGCCCTTCCCTTCCGCAGCCAGCCCACCTGTGAACTGCCCTCGGCCGCAGAGCTGGCCCAGCTTCCCTGCGGGCCCGTTCGCCATGCGGCCATCAAACGCTGCCTCAGCCGCGGCCTGGTGGGAACCTCCCCAGCACCGCACTTCAGCCTCGGACTGCCGGCCTACGTGCAGGCCACATCGCCGATCCGTCGCTATGGCGATCTGCTGGTGCAACGCCAGCTCCTGGCCCTGCGAGCAGATGAGCCCCCCCTGGCGGAACAGGACCTCGCCGCCCTGCTCACGGAGCTGGAGGGTCCCCTTCGCCAAGGAATCCAGATCGGCCGGGAGGACCAACGGCATTGGTTGCAGGTGTGGTTTGAAGAGCAGGAGCGAAAACAGTGGTCCGGGCTGTTCCTGCGCTGGCTGCGTCAGGACCATCAGCTCGGCCTGGTGTGGCTGGAGGATTTGGCCCAGTCGCTCCCCTGCATCTGCCCATCTCGCAGTGAACCTGGAAGCGCCCTGCTGGTGCGGGTCAGCGCGGTGGATTCCCTCCAAGATCTGCTGCGCCTGGAGGCCACCGGCTGAAGCGGCCCGAGGCTCCGCCGGCCGCCCAGATCAGGAGCCGGCCAGCCGGCTGACCCTCAGCCAGCGGCCCCAGGGATTGGCACAGCCCACCAGCCGCGCAGGGGTAGGCCGCTCCAGCTGCGCAAGCCAGCCATGGAGGGCAGGTTCCAGGGTGATCACGGGCCAGGGGCCCTCGGCCGTGTGGAGCACAAAACCGCCGGCACTATCCGGCACCAGATCCCCTTGCCACAGGCGCTCGCCGGCCTCCGGGGGGGCCTGATGGGGATCGGCGGCCAGCCCATTCCAATGGGGCTCCACCAGGTTTCCCCAGCGATCGAGACGGCCGGGCTCGCTCAACACGGCCCGCTGCCCCTCGGCCCACTGGGGGTGATGCCACGGCAGGGACCAGACGGGAAAGGGGCCGGCCGGGGCCAGGGGATCGTGGATCAGGGCATCCTGAAGCCGCCGCACGGGAAGGTCGGCGGGAAGGAGGCCATCGCGGACGCACAGGGCCGCCGCCAGGCCGGCCGCCTGACCGATATTGAGCACCAGGGGCTGGAGGCGGGTGGCGCCGTTGGCCATGTGACTCACGCTGATGCACTTGTCGGCGGCGAGCAGGTTCTCCACATCGCGGCTCACCAGGGCGCCGTAGGGAATGGTGAATGGTGTGCCGCTCCAGCGGCCACCCCAACGGCAGCTTTTCGGCGCCAGCGGCCAGTCTGCGCCGGGGTAGTGGTGATCGTTGGCGTAATTGCCCACCGCGATGGCGCTGCAGACACCGCTGTTGTCGCTGGGGAGGGCAGCGATGCTGGCCCCCTGGGCAACCGGCAGCAGGTGCTGCTCAAGCACAAGGTCCCGTCCCAGCAGGCGCCTGCCTTCGCGCCAGTAGGGCATCAGGGCGAGCGCTTCGCCGCCCTCCAGTGCACCGGTGCTGGCCTGCTCAGGGGTAGGGAACAGACCGCCGGGATGCAGCGCTCCGCCGCTCACCTCCTCCAGCACCCGGGCGAAGTGGAGGCTGTGCTGGCGCATTGAATCCGCTAGCTCCTGCTCTGGGGCCGTGGCGGGAAAGCCGGCGGCCTCGACGGCCTGGAAGGCCCGCCCGAGGCCCTCGTGCCAGTCATTGCCTTCCAGGGGCCAGTTGAGCATCACCGCGCCGCCCGGCAGGCGGCCGTAGCTAAGGGTGCGGGCGACCCCGAAGGCATCACAGGCGCCGCGGAAGGGCGCTGGCAGCGAGGGAGGCGGCTCGCTTGTCGAAGTGGCTTCCGCTGTTGTGGACGGCGGGGCCTGCCCAGAAGCCAGCTGACCCATCACCACCCAGGTGGGGGACTGCACCGGTTGGGCATCAAAGAAAGGCTCCGCCAGATCCGCGGCGGGCGGGGCGCTGGGCTCCCCCCAGAGCTCCCGTGCTTCCCAGCCGAGGCGGAAAGGGGCTGACGCCAGGGGAAAGAGGTCGCCCCGATCGCTGCCGTCGATCACCAGCTCCGGGGTGATCTTGATCAACTTCTCCGTGGCAGTGGAGGGTCCAGCCGAGCGGAGCACGGTCACCTCGCTGATCCGGGAACCCCGGCGCTCGACCGCCAGCACCCGGCAGCTTGGCCACCAGGTGAGCAAGGATTCGGCGGCGACCCAACGCCGCAGGATTCCCTCCGCCTTGGCGGGTCGGTAGCCGAAGCAGCTCACCCAGTTGTGATCGAGCCCCCCCGGCTCCTCAGCGGCCAGGCTGCGCAACAGGGCACCCCATAGTCCGGTCTGCCAGGGCGTGAGTTCATTGCCATCCGGGCAACACACCCCCGCGGCGCTCACCATGCCGCCGAGCCAGGGCCCCGGGGTGAGCAGCAGGGTTTGAGCTCCTGAGCGGGCCGCCTGCAGGGCCGCCGCCACCCCGCCACTGCCGCCGCCCCACACCAGAACGGCCATGGGCTGAGGGGTGGGACCGACCATCGAACGAGCGCTGCGGACCAACACGATGCCAGCCCCCGGGGCGTCCCACCATCCGGCCGAGGAATGGCCAGGAAGCCGGCCACAACGCCTCAGTAGGATCCCCCCACTAACGAGGGCTCACCACCCCGCCGCGCCCCTCCCGCATCCCGCCCGATCCGTTCGAGGATCTCCCGGGACCGGGCCGCTGCAGGCGAACTCTTCCCGGGCCGCTTCGCCTCCCGCGGCTGATCCTTCCGGGCCGGAGAGGGCCGGGCTAGGCCCCTATCCTCCAGCGCTGCCGACCCTCCTGATGCCCACTTACACGCTCACCACCCCCCTCTATTACGTCAACGATCGGGCCCACCTCGGCAGCACCTACACCACCCTGGCCTGTGATGCGATCGCCCGGTTCCAGCGGCTGCAGGGCCAGAGCGTGTGTTTTGTCACCGGCTGCGATGAACACGGGCTGAAGATCCAGAGGACCGCCGAAGCGGCAGGCCTGCTGCCCCAGGCCCATTGCGATGCCGTCAGCCAGGGCTACCGGGATCTATGGCGCCGCTGGCAGATCAGCAACGACCGCTTCATCCGCACCACCGATCCACGCCATCGCGAACTGGTGGAAGCCTTCTTCGCCCGTGTTGAGGCCAGCGGGGATGTGGTGGAGGGTCGCCAGCAGGGCTGGTACTGCGTGGCCTGCGAAGAGTTCAAGGACCCCTCCGCCAGCGACCCGGAACCGAGCTGCGCCATCCACCTTCGTCCCTTGGAATGGCGTGATGAGGTGAATCTCTTTTTTCGGCTCTCGCGCTATCAGCAGGCGATCGAAGCCCTGATCGCCCGCCCAGGCTTCGTGGCTCCCGCATCCCGCCGGCGCGAGGTGGAGAATTTCGTGGCGGGCGGGCTCAAGGATTTCTCGATTTCCCGTCAGAACCTTCCTTGGGGTATTCCTGTGCCGGGCCATCCCGGCCATACCTTCTACGTGTGGTTTGATGCCCTGCTCGGTTACCTCTCCGCCCTGCTCGATCCCAGCGATCCCATCGATCTCGACCTCCTCGCCAGTAGGGGTTGGCCGGCCCAGGTGCATGTGATCGGCAAAGACATCCTGCGGTTCCACGCCGTCTTCTGGCCCGCCATGCTTCTCTCGGCCGGGCTTGAGGTTCCGGATTCGGTGTTCGGGCACGGCTTTCTCACGCGGGAAGGCCAAAAGATGGGAAAATCCCTGGGCAATGTGTTGGATCCTGAGCAGCTGCTCGATCGTTGCGGAACGGATGCTGTGCGCTGGTACCTGCTTCGGGATATTCCCTTCGGGGAGGACGGTGATTTCCAGCAGCAACGCTTCACCGATCTCGTGAACAACGATCTAGCCAACACGATCGGGAACCTACTCAATCGCACCTCTTCGATGGCGCGCAAATGGTTTGGCGGATGCGTGCCCCCATCTCCGGATTCCGTCGGTCCTGACCATCCCCAAGACCACCCCCTTGCTCAGGCGGCCGAGCGGACCCGTGATGTTGCCGTCGCTTCCCTAGAGGGACTCGACTTCCGCCGCGGTGCCGAGGCGATCCTCCAGCTGGCGATCGAAGCGAACGGCTATCTCAACGATCGCGCCCCCTGGAAACTGATGAAACAGGAAGAGGAAAATCGCGATGCCGTTGCAACCGACCTTTACGCGGTCTTGGAAACCTGTCGCCTGGTGGCGGTGCTGCTGACCCCTCTGCTGCCCGATCTGTCCGCCAGGATGCTTGCCCAGCTGGGGCTGGAGCCAATCCCGAGCGGTGTTGGTGTCTCCCCCGTGGATCCGGCCCCTTGGTCCGAAGCGCTCCGCTGGGGAGGGCTTCAGGGGGGAAGTCCCCTGCCAGAGCCGGTACCCGTGATGCAGCGGCTTGAGCTCGAAACACCACTGTGACCCGTTACGTCTCCGCCGCTGTGCTGCTGGGGGTGCTCTTGGTCCCCCTGGCCGCCTGCCGTCGCTCCCGGCCGCCGATTGCCGATGTCCAGACCCCTTCCTTCGTCTTTCGCTCCCTCGACCTCAAGCAGCAGGATCCCGGCGGGCGCCCCGCCTGGAAACTCACCAGCCCAGAGGCCCGTTACGATCTTCGTCGTCGGCTCGCCAGGGCTGAAAAGCCCCAGGGGCTGATCTACGCCAAGGGGCAGCCTCTCTATCGACTCCAAGCCGACAGCGGCACGGTGATCGGTGATGGCCAGGCGATCCTGCTAGAGGGGAACCTGCGGGTTGAGCGCCTCTCAAAACCGGAGGTGCTGATCAAGGCGGCCCGTGCGCGCTGGCTCCCAAAGCAGAAGTTGCTCCTGGTTGACCGCCGTCCCGAGGCCTATGACCAACACGGAAGGCTGCGGGCCGACCGGGCCCGTTTCCGCCTCGATGCCGACACCCTGGAACTGAGCGGGGCCCCGCGGCTCGATCGCTGGGCGCAACGCTTCAATCCATTTGCGGCACTGCCGTCGGGCCCGCCGGAAACCACGATTCAAGTCGCCAGCCTCAGCTGGCAACCGGGCACGGGAGCGCTGGTGGCCCCCGGGCCCGTGGTCGGTGAGCGACGCGCTGCCGGCCTACCGGCCGGTGGCCAGCCCCAGAAGCTCCTGGCCGAACGCCTGGAGGGGAACACCCAGCAGCAGATGTTCTCCCTGCTGGGCGCGGTGCAACTGGAGGATTCCGCCCGAGGCCAGCGTTTCACCGGCCGTGATCTGCGCCTCGATCTTTCCTCCCAGTCGGGAACCACGAGCCTGCCGTTCCAGTTCTCCGATGGCTCCCGTCGGGCCACGGGCACCGGCCTCACGGTGCAGGGGCTGGAGGCCGTGGCTTCGATCGCGAACCAGTGCCATGTCGAACAGCCTGGAGATCAGCTCAATGCCGACCGCTGCCAGTGGAACTGGCGCAGCGGCGCCGTTTCGGCCGAGGGTTCCGTGGTGCTCCAGCGGGCCGCGAATCGCCAGACCAGCCGCGCCACCCTCCTCCAGGGCACCCTCGGAGAAGGGGGCAGCTTCGCGATCAGCGCGCCCGGCGGACGAGTGATCAGCCAATTTCAGGTGACGAGTCGGCCCCGCTGACCCTCGGAATCGGTGCCAGGGCCACGGCCAACCTGGAAGCCCAACCCTCGATCCAGATCAGGTCGCCCCGGCCGAAGCACCGTGGCGACCACCCCCCCACCAGCAGCAGGCCGACCTGGCCGATCGGCTGCACCACCACGGCCGGCAGATCGGGCAGGAGGGTCCGGAATTCGTCTCTGCCGGGGTAAATGGCTAGATCCACCAGGGAGATCGAGCGCTGCCGCTCAAGGGCCTGAGCGCAGATCACTCCCGGCACGAAGCGGCTGTCCGCCAGAAGTCCCCGCCGCAGAAGCAGGTGGTCACCGCGCTGCACGACCACCACGGCGGCCGGAGTGGCCTTCAGCAACATCGCGCTGCCCCAGGCGAGCTCCTGGCGCAGGGGCTCTGGAAGGGCCTCCGCCAGCTCCAGGCCCTCCCGACCCACCAAATCCACCCTGGCGCTCTCCGCCGGCAGCACCCTCTCCCCCAGGAGCCCGCTCAGCATGAGCAACACCGCCAGGATCCCCGCCAGCACCGAGGCCCGCTCCAGGGGAGGTTCCAAGGCGGGCGCGGTGGCCTGATTGATCACCGCCAAGGTCAGACCCGCCACGCCCACCAGCACGGCGGATCGGGCGGCAGCGGAGAGGGCCATGGCGCACGGCCGGGAAGGTCCCTGATCCTCTCCGATCCTGAACCCGCGACAGGCGGACCGGCTGGCGGCAAACTGGGGGAGCTTTGCCGGAGTGTGGCCCTGCCGTGACAACCCCCCTTCCGTCGGACGCACCCGGCTCCCTGACTCCCCTCTCAACCCTGGGCCGCATCGTCAGCAGGGCTTGGCTCCGCCTGGTGGCCCCCCTGGTGCTCATCCTGCTGGCCTTGGCGCCGATCGATGCGGCCCTGGCCGTGTCGTTGAAGGATCTCCCGAGCTTGCCGCCCGCCTCGGCGTTGCTCGATTCGGCTGATGTGTTCAGCCGCGCCTCCCGCGGCGAGATCGAGAAACAGCTTGAGGCGTTCCGGGCCGAACGGGTGGACGCTCGGCTGATCACTGTGCCCCGTCTCGACTACGGACTCACCCTTGAGCAGCTGGGACAAGAGCTGGTGAAACGCTGGACGGCCCCCGAACCCGCCACAGCCGGAGTCACGACTCAGGACCCGCTGTTGCTCGTGCTGGTTGATGCCCAGACCAAGGCCGCCGCCGTTGTGGCTTCGGAACCCCTGGAGCGCCAACTTCCCCCTGAGCTGCTCCGCAGCACCGCCCGCACCACCATGGCGCTGCCCTTGCGCGAGGGAAATCGCTATCGCCAGGCCAGTCTCGATGGGCTCACACGGCTTGCCACGGTGCTGCGCGGCGGTGAAGATCCCGGTGAGCCCGAGATTGCTTCCGAAGCGGTGATCACCACCAACATCCCCAGCCACGAAGAAACGGAAAGCAGCAACGGCTTCACCTGGATTGTGGTGTTGCTGGTGGTGGGTTCAGTGGTTCCGATGCTCACCTGGTGGGTTTTCTCCCGCTGATTGCCCTTCTTCCACACCGTCGCGAAATCCATGGGTCTCACCGATTGGATCGGAGCTTTCGGCCAAGCAAAGTCCCGCGACCTGAGCAGTGATCTGGAGCGGGGTTACGAGGCAGCTCTGCAGATCCAGAGCATCGAGCTGGAGCATTACAACGACCGTCCGATACGGCCGGAACTTGAACTTCCCGTTCCCAAGTCTGTTCAAGCCCAGTTGCTGCGTCGCTTCCGAGCGGCCTCCCAGGTCTGTCAGCAGGCCCTGAACACGGTGGAGCCCTATCGCCTCGAGCTTTCCGGTCAGGAGTTGCGCCAGCTTCAGCTGATCGAGTCGGTGATGAACCGTTATGACCCCCGCCGGGCACCGCTTCCCGGCCTGAGTCGAAGCCCTGAGGTTCTGCCCCGCAGCCTGCTCGGAGTCGTTGACCAGGTGCGCCGCCAGCTCGATCCCGATGCCGAGGCCAGCGTGGTGGCCGGATTCCGGCGGCGGCGGGATTCCACCCTGGTCTCCCTGCGGATCCTTCTGCTTCTGATCCTGGTGCCGATTCTGCTGCAACAGGTGAGCCGCACCTATGTGGTTTCACCGCTGGTGGATCATTTTGCCCCCAGCAACAGCCTGCTGAACTATCCGAGACCCCACCTCCAGGAACGGGCTGTCCGCGAACTGCGCGCCTATAAGGATGAACTGGAGTTTGAAGCGCTGCTAGGCAATGAGCCCCCACCAAATTCGGATGAACTTCGCAAGCGCCTTAGTGAAAAGGCCATCGAACTGCAGGATCAATCCAAAGATGAAAGCACCCATGCGATCAAAAATGTTTTCTCAGATATTTCCGCCTTTCTAGGCTTTGTTCTCGTTTGCCTGCTCGGCCAGAGGGATATTCAGATCCTGCGCGGCTTCATCGATGAAGTCATCTACGGATTGAGTGATAGTGCCAAGGCTTTCACGATCATTCTCTTCACGGACATCTTCGTGGGTTTCCATAGCCCTGAAGGCTGGACCGTGCTGCTGGATGGTGTCGCCCATCATCTTGGGCTGCCAGCCAAGGAAAACTTCATCATGCTGTTCATCGCCACCTTTCCGGTGGTACTGGCCACGATCTTCAAATACTGGATCTTCCGCTATCTCAATCGCGTCTCCCCCTCTTCGGTGGCCACCCTGCGCAATATGAACGGCGGTGGTTGATTTCACCCTCCCCCGCTTCACCCTGATCAGTGGTCCGGCGGGTTCAGGCAAGAGCCGCTGGGCTGAACATCTCGCCGCAGGCAGCGGTCTTGACGTGATCTATGTCGCCACCGGCCCCATCCTCGAGGGAGACTTCAGCTGGCAGGAGAGGCTGCGACGACACCGTGACCGTCGTCCACCGGAGTGGCACCTCTGGGAGGTGGGTGGCGATCTCTCGCCTGCGCTAGCACGATTGGTTTCGGGGCAGCTTGCCTTGATCGACTCCCTGGGCACCTGGGTGGCGGCTCACCTTGAGGCCGATCAGGCCGAATGGACGGGTTGTTGTCAGGTCCTGCTGGAGCAGGTCCGGATTGGGGAGGGCCATCTGCTGATGGTGGGCGAGGAATGTGGCTGGGGGCTGGTTCCCCCCACGGCGGTGGGAGGACGTTTCCGGGAGCGGCTTGCGGAACTGCAGCAGCGGTTGGCCGCCGAAGCCGATGCCTCCTGGCTGGTGATTCATGGTCGAGCCCTCGATCTCATGAGCCTGAGCCTTCCGGTGCCTGGTGGCCCCTGATCCGCCCTACCACCCCGCTCCTTCCGCCATGCCCAGGGTCGTTCTTTTCCAGCCCCAGATTCCCCCCAACACCGGCAATGTGGCCCGCACCTGCGCTGCAACCGCCAGCGAACTGCACTTGATCGAGCCACTGGGGTTCCAGATCGATGATCGCCAGCTGCGCCGCGCCGGCCTCGACTACTGGCCGTTGGTGACGCTCACCCTGCACCCAGACCTGGGAGCATTTCTGGCCCACCGCCAGGGCCAGGGCGGCCGCCTGATCGCCCTCAGCAGCCATGCCACCCAGCCCTACGACGGTTTCTGCTTCCGCCCCGACGACTGGCTGCTCTTCGGCAGGGAGACCGATGGCCTGCCCCTGGATCTCCAGCATCAGGCCGATGCCCGCCTGACCATCCCGCTCGCCCGCCCTTCACGGAACGGGATCCCCGGGGTGCGCAGCCTCAACCTCTCGGTTGCCGTGGGGGTGGTGCTGTTTGAGGCGATCCGGCAGCTGAACAGCGGCACAGCCCCCTTGAGCCCCCCCAGCGGCAGCGCCTGTTGAGCGAGCCCCACCAGATCTAGTGCCCCTTGAAGGCCCGCTTTGTCGCAGAGAACACTTGATCCCCAGGAGGCTGGGCGCTACTCTCTGCGCGGCCCGGGGATGTTGGCTTCTCCAACGGGTCTTGTCCAACGGGTGAAACCTGCATGAAGCCTTACCGATTGATGCTCCCCCTGTTGCTTGCCACACCGGCCTTGGTGCCTGTGGTTGGAGCAGTGGCGAGCAACCCCGCCTTCAAGAACATCGAACCTGAGGGTTTTCAGATTCTTGATCAGGTTGCGGTGGAGGCCGCTCCTTCGCTGCCTCGCCCGTCCGCGGACACCCTGATCGCTCAGGAGGTCGAGATTCCACGCCGGCCCTCGCTGCCGCCGCCGCCGCCAACCACCACCGTCTCCACCGTGGTCCGCCTAGGCGACACCCTCCTCAAGATCGCCCAGCGCTACGGGCTCACCATGGGTGAGCTTTTGCAGCTGAATCCCGGCCTGGAAACCGCACGGCTGGTCGTCGGCAGTCAGGTGCAAGTGGTGAAATCGGCACCAGGCCGCAGCCGCATGCTGCTCGGCCTCGCTCCGGTGGGCAGTGGTGGCCTGAGCTGGCCTGAATTGCCCTCCTTCGGCAACGACCAGCGCCAATCGGCGCCCTATCTGCGCGGCAGCAGCGTCATGATCTGGCCAGCCCAGGGAACCTTCACCTCCGGATTTGGCTGGCGCTGGGGGCGCATGCACAAGGGCATCGACATCGCCAATAACGTCGGCACCCCGATCGTGGCAGCGGCTCGCGGTCGGGTGAGCTTCGCTGGCTGGCACGAAGGCGGTTATGGCTATTTCGTTGAGATCGCCCACGAGGATGGAAGCAGAACCCGCTACGGCCACAACAGCAACCTGCTCGTGAGGGAAGGGCAGCAGGTGGATCAGGGACAGGTGATCAGTCAGATGGGAAGCACAGGGCGCAGCACCGGTCCCCATCTCCATTTCGAAGTCCTCCTCCCTGGAGAGGGGGCGATGAATCCGCTCCAGTTCCTGCCACCCAGGGCCTGATCAGGCCCGGCGCTCTTGCTCCCATTGGGAGGGGTGCCAGTCCATCCCCTAAGATCAGCAGGTTGGGGCTCGGTAGCTCAGCTGGTTAGAGCGTGGGATTCATAACCCCAAGGTCGGGAGTTCAAGTCTCCCCCGAGCCATGAGCAGCCCTTTTCAATGGCGCTGCGAATGATGCCCACCTTCCGCTGATCAGCGAAGGTCGATGGCCCTCAGTCTTGAGCGGAATCCGCTGGATTCCGACTCCCCATCCACGTTTTCCGTTCCTTCGGCCCCCAAGTTGAAGGGGTTCGCAGCTTCGCCCTCGTCGCCACTTCCCAGCCACGGCATTGAGCCCTGTGGAAAGACAGGATCCTGGCGCCGTGGATCCGCCGCAACCACCACGACCTCCTGGGCGTTCTGGGCCCGACGGCTGCGGCCATAGCCCCCCGAGGCCCGATTTTCCAGGGCCCGCGTGAGACTGCGGCTGCGGTTCGCAGCCCCCACCGTCTCGCCGTCCTTGGGGCGGATCAGGGGATTGCCCTTGAGTTCCGAACGAACCTGATTGAGAAGCCGGAAGTGACCGGTGGTGTTGTATTTGCGAAGCACGGCAGGATCCCAGGCCATCAGGCTTAATCAACAGGTTGATCTGCTGAGCCTATGGCGGCGTGCCACGCCAGGAGACCCGCAATTGTGATAGGTTGTTAAGAGGCCAACTGGTAGTCGGTCCGACTTCGCCTGAGTACCTCAGGCCCGAGTCACGCCGTCTGCGCCAGGACCTCGGACTTTCCCCTAGACACCACCACCTCCCCTTTCCCATGACCAGGCTCGTCGGTTTGCCGGCTCCCGAATTCACGGCCACGGCTGTTGTGGATCAGGAGTTCAAGGAGATCAAACTTTCCGACTACCGCGGCAAGTACGTGGTGCTCTTTTTCTACCCGCTCGATTTCACCTTCGTCTGTCCCACTGAGATCACGGCATTCAGCGATCGCTACGCCGATTTCACCAGCCGCAACACCGAGGTGCTTGGGGTTTCGGTGGACAGCCAGTTCAGCCACCTGGCCTGGGTGCAGACCGATCGTAAGAATGGCGGCCTGGGTGATATCGCCTATCCCCTGGTGGCCGATCTGAAGAAGGAGATTGCTGCGGCCTATGAGGTGCTTGATGAGTCTGCTGGCATTGCTTTGCGCGGCCTCTTCATCATCGATCCTGATGGTGTGATCGCCCACAGCACGATCAACAACCTGCCCGTGGGTCGCAGCGTTGATGAAACCCTGCGGGTGCTGCAGGCCTTCCAGTACGTACAGTCCCATCCCGATGAGGTCTGCCCCGCCAACTGGCAGCCCGGCGAGAAGACCATGAATCCCGATCCCGTGAAGAGCAAAGATTTCTTTGCCGCTGTGAACTGAGCCTCGCTTCTGGCTTCAGTACGTCCGCGTCAGGAAGCCAATCGGGTTGTAAGGGTCCCTGCCAGGGGCCCTTTTTTATGGCCGCCTTCGCATCGGTGACGCTCCGGATTCACAGCAAGGCCAGCTGACCCCGCGAGCCATCCAGGCGCGCCAGCCGACCCAGGGGCAGGGCGAGATTCGGCCGGCCGTGCCCCACCTGCAGCCCCCCGACCACCGGCACCCCGAGATCGCCCAGGCGCTCGCGGAGCACTTCCTCCAGACCAAGGTCGCCTGGAAGCACGTCATCGGCCCTCCAGCTGAAGCGGCCGACCCCGATGCCAGCCACCTGCTGCAACAGGCCGGCGCTCCGCCACTGGGTCAACATCCGGTCGACCCGGTAGGGAGCTTCTCCCACGTCCTCCAGCAGCAACACACAGCCGACCAGCGAGGGAAACCAGGGAGTTCCGATCAGGGAGGTGGCCACGGTGAGGTTGCTCACCACCAACGGCCCCTTGGCCACCCCCGCCACCCAGCCTTCACCGACCAGGGGTGGTAGGGGCTCTCCCCGCAGCAGTCTCACCAGGCGCTGCCATTGGGCTTCATCACCGCCCGTACTGGCGTGGACCGCTCCGCCGTGGCCGGCCCTGACCTGGGCCAGCAGTAGCGCACTGGCATCGGAAAACCCCACCAGCCAGAGCGGACGGGCGGAAGGACGCCAACCGGCTTCCAGAATGCGGGCGCTGCCCCAGCCCCCCGCCACGCAGAGCACGGCGTCCGTCGCCGGATCCGCCCAGGCCCTCTCCAGCTGGGCCCGCCGGGACGCATCAGAACCGGAAAACCAGCGCCAGCGACCCATCGCAGCGGAAGGGACCTCCAGGGTCCAGCCGGCCTCGGCGCAGCGACGCTGCAACAGCCTGGCTTCCTGATCCGGGTTCTCCCACCAGGTGCCCGGGGCCACCGCCACCAGCCGACTCCCTGAATGCAGCGGCGGTGGCAGCGGCAGCGTGGATGGAACCCCCGGGGCAGCCGAAGGCGCAGGTCGTCGGCCAGCCGATGCGGCGGCACCGAAGACGCCCAGTCCACTGGCGAGACCCGTGATCAGCCCACGGCGGTGCACGGTTCAGCCCAGGGCGGCAGCCAGAAGGCGCCGGCCGTCGATGCCGCCGGTGGCCGGATCGCAGGCCCGCTCCGGGTGGGGCATCAGGCCGAGCACATTGCCTCGCGCATTGGTCAGGCCAGCCACATCGCCCACCGAGCCATTGGGATTGTGGGCATAGCGGAGCACCACCTGCCCCTCCTGCTCCAATTGATCGAGCTGTTCGGCATCGAGCTGGTAGCGGCCCTCACCGTGGGCGATCGGCAGCGTGATCGTTTCGCCCTGCCCATAGGCTTTCAGCCACGGACCGGAAGGATTGCTGACGACCAGGCCCACGGGTTGACAGAGGAAATGGAGGTCCCTGTTGCGGGTGAGGGCACCGGGCAGCAGCCCCATCTCCGTGAGCACCTGAAATCCGTTGCAGATGCCCAGCACCGGCCCGCCATTGGCGGCGAAGTCACGCACGGCCTGCAGCAGCGGAGCAAAGCGGGCAATCGCCCCGCAGCGCAGGTAATCGCCGTAGCTGAACCCGCCCGGCAGCACCACGGCATCAATGCCAGCTAGATCCCGCTCCTCGTGCCAGAGAAATCGGGTCGGCAGTCCCAGACAGCCCTCCAGGGCCCAGCGCACATCCCGATCGCAATTCGAACCGGGAAACACCACCACGCCGATGGTCATGGCTCGACTCCCCCGGCGATCTCGGCCAGATCCACGCTCCAGTTCTCGATCACGGGATTGGCCAGCAACCGGTCACCGAGCAGGTCCAGCCTTGCCTGGGCCTCGGCCCGGTCCGGTGCCTCGAGATCCACCTCAATCGCCTTACCGATCCGCAGACGATTCACACCCTCCACACCGAGCCGCTGGGCAGCGGCTCGCGTTGCCTCACCCGCCGGATCAAGCACCGAAGGGCGGAGGGAAACCAGAACACGGGCTTTGAAGAGGGGCACCGGCGATCGGCAGGTTTGTTAAATCTTGCCAGCCCGCCCCCCAACCCGCAGGCTTGGGAGCAGCTTGAGAAAGGCCCTTCTCCTGTCCCCGTGGGCACCTCGCCAGTCCGGGTCGGACATCCGTTACGGCAGCCCTTGCTGCTGGTGCTGCTGACCGCAGTACAGCTCGTCGCCGGACAGGCGGCCAGGGCTGCGGTTCCGACCCCAACCCCCCAGGCCATTCCCCTGGAATGCCGGCTGGAGCAGGGACCGTGGCAGGCCTGCAGGATGGAGGTGGTAGCCATCGGGAGCCTGTGGGCCCTTGTAGTGGGTGCCCAACGCTGGGAATTCCGCCACGATGGCCGGGGCATTGTGACCATGAAGCACGGAGAGGGTTCCTGGCGGCCGGTGAGCAGCCGCTGGGAGGACCGCAACAGCCTCTGCTGGGATGGGGTGTGCGCCCGTGGCGACATTCCCCTGGATTGAGGATCAGGTGTCGTTCGCGAGCCGATGGTGGCTCAGAGGGAGGCGAAGGCCCGCTCCAGACGCGCCTCGTCTGCGGCGGCCCCTAGCACCACCAGTTCCAAGGAGGGCTCGGCGGGCCCTGCCCCCGGGGTCTCCTGGGCTTCGTACCAGCAATCCAGGCGGGCTCCCACGGCTTGGATCTGCAGGGGAAGACGGCGGCCCTGCTGGTGCAGCCGTCCCTTGAGACGCAGCACCGGTTCCGTGCGGATCAGGTGCAGGAGCTGCTGCTCCAGGGCTTCCCGCTCCCAGAGACCGGGGCGGCGGATCACCACGGCCTGCATGGCGACATGGGTGTGATCGTGCTCGTGGTGATGCTCGTGATCATGGTCGTGGTCGTGGTCATGAACCGCTCCGTGGTCGCAGTCGATCGCTCCCTCTGCCGGGGCGTTCCGGAGATGGAGATCGTCGCTCGGGTCAGCGCCCCTGGAGGCCAGCAGCAGGAACGGATCCACCCTGCCCCGGGCCATCGGGAGCACGGCCGTGCCCGGCCGGAGACGGGGGCGAATCTTGCCAACAACCTCCTCCAACTGAGTGCCCTCCAGCCGATCGGCTCGGCTGACCAGGACGAGATCAGCGGCCTCAAGCTGATCCTCGAAGAGATCCTCGATCGCCCGCAGGTGATCCAGGCTGGGATCCGCCCGGCGCTGGGCATCCACCGCCTCGGCATCACCCACCACATGGCCTGCGGCGAGGGCCTCGCCATCCACCACCGTGACTACAGCATGCACCCGGGTCCGGGTGCGGATGGCCGGCCAACCGAACGCTGCCACGAGGGGTTCGGGTAGGGCGAGTCCGCTGGTTTCCACCACGATGCCGTCGAGTTGGTCGGAGCGCTCCAGCAGGCTCAGCATGGTGGGCAGGAACTCATCCTGAACCGTGCAGCAGAGGCAGCCGTTCGCCAGTTCCACCAGCCGACCATCCAGTTCCTCGGCATCACAGAAGCCACAGGCGGCCAGCAGGTCGCCATCGATGCCGATCTCACCGAACTCATTGACCAGAACGGCGAGCTTTAGCCCGCTTTCCAGCAAAAGGTGACGCAACAGCGTGGTCTTGCCGGAGCCGAGGAAACCGGTCACCACGGTGACCGGCAGCCGGCTGGACGGGGAGACGGCCATGCTCAACCCACCAGAGCGGACCAGGTCCAGGCGGCACCGAGGCCGAACAACACGGCCGCCAGGGTGCGGCGGGTGGTGGTGGAGCAGGCGGCGGCGCTGTGCCGCAGGGCACCGAGGGCCACAAGGAGAAGGGCTCCTTGGCTGATCAGCAGACCGATCAGGTAGGTGGCGATCGGTGCGGCATTCCAGCCGAGCACCGTTCCGCTGAGCACGTAGCCATGCAGGGCGATCGCCGGGAGCAGGAGGCGACGATCCCAGCCCGCCAGAAGAATCAAGGCCACCACCACCAGGCTGAAGGACACCAGGGCTTCGGCTGCCGGCAGGCCTGGCAGCATCAGCCCGAGGCAGCTGCCGCCCAGGCCCGTGGCGAGCAGCGCGAGCATCCAGCTGGTTCGGTGGCGCAGTCCCACCAAGGACAGGGCCAACAGAAAGAGCAGATGGTCGGGACCGAGCACCGGGTGGGCCAGGCCGCTCAGCAATCCGCTGAGGGGGGTGGGCTTGAGATGCAACAGGTGCATCAAGTGGTGCGCGTGGGCCGCCTCGGGGAGCAACGCCAGGATCGCCAGGGCAGCGGGCAAGAGGCCAGTCGCAAAGGCGGGGCCCCGGCGCCCAGGGAGAGCTGAAGTCATGGAAACCGGTCCGCGCCGAATTGTGGGGGGGAAAAACCGGCGGGCGTTCTGACTGGGCCACAGGGTGGCCTTCACAGCTGCGGGACAGTGCCGGATTCGGGATCGGAATCCCTACCGCGCTTTCCCCGTTTCCTTCGCAGGCTGATCCCCTGCGAAACCGGTCAGCCAGACTCTAGGTGCCGATTGGACGGGTCTCCAATACCGCTTCAACCTTGACAAGAGCCATCAGAGGAATTCAGCGGCAACGCAGGCTGTCACGCGTTGCCACGCCGGTGCTGCTATTAACGCCGGTGGCCCGGGCACAGAGAGCTTTCTGTTCAGGGAGATCGAGCACGGCCTCGCTGAAGTCCGCTCCTTCGATCTGGGCATCGCGGAAGTGGCTCTGCATCAGCATGGCGTTGCTGAACACCGCGCCCCGCAGATCCGCCCCATCAAAGCGGGTGGCGAAGGCCACCACATCCGCCAGCTTGGCGTTGCTCAGGTTTGCCTGGCGCAGGTTGCTCGAGTTGAACACGGCCCCGCGCAGGTCGGCATCGTGCAGATCGAAGCCCTCCATGCTGGCTTTCAGGAACTCCTGTTGCTTGAGATCCCGGCCATGCATGTCGGGCTGAAGGTCCTGAAGGCTGCGCTGGCTCCGCAGTTCCGGTGCCGTGATCGCCAGGGCGGGTTGGACTTGGGGCGCCACGGGCATCAGCACCAGCAGCAGCATCAGGAGAGGCGCCATCGCGGCGCGAAGGGCGTCATTTAGGGCCGCCATGAAAGCCAGCGGTTCCCCGGGGCGAATCGAGAGAATCTCACCTTCCGCCCTGACGGGTGGCCTGGGTTTGCCCATGGTCATGCCGGTACGCTGCTGGCCCAAGTTATGGCAGGCATGGCGATGTCCCTGCGGGTGGTGGTTCCCCCCCATCCCCTGATCGCACACTGGCTCACGGTGCTCCGGGATGGCGGCACGCCGCCGCCGTTGTTTGGCACCGCCATGCTCGAGCTGGGCCGCTGGCTCACCTATGAGGCCCTGCGGGACTGGTTGCCCCAGAGGGTCGTGGCGGTGCAGACCCCCTTGGCCACCACGGAGGGCCAGGTGGTGGATGCCACCATCCCTCTGCTGGCGCTTCCCCTGATGGCGGCAGGCCTGGGCTTGTGGGAAGGGGCCCGCACCGTGTTGCCGGCCTCCGCCCTGGCCCCTGTGTGGATTGAGGAGCAGGGGCGGATCATCGGCCTACCCGATGCCATCAGCGATCGGGTAGGCGTTCTGCTCTTTGTCCCGGAGATCACCGCCGCTGATGGTCTGATGCTTTTGCTTGAGCGGCTCGCCGAGCAAGGGGTGCAGGGTGAACGGCTCCGGATCATCTCCCTGCTGGCGGCGGCCCCGGGGCTGAAGGCCCTTGGCGAGCGATGGCGTGATCTGACGCTCTACTGCGCCTGCATTGACGCCGATGTGGACGGACAGGGCCGGATTGTGCCTGGGTTCGGGGATGCCGACCTCCGCTTCCGTGGAATCGAGAGCCTGGCCTCCCTAGGGTGAGGTAGATCCATCGACCCAGCCATGGCTGATCCACGGCAACGCCCAGCCAGCTCCGGCAGCGGCCTGTTGCTGAGCGCCCTCGGTGGAGCCGTGCTCGGGGCAGCGGGCCTGGGTTGGTGGCTGCTCAGCGAGGCCGATCGTCGCCGGCAGAGTCGCCTTCCCCAGCCCATGCGGCTAAGAGCCCCTCGCCAGCCGACCGCTCCGGCCGCTCCGGCTGACCTTCAGCCCCGGGCGGCTTTCCAGCCCACCCCAGCGGCCACGTCGGTCGATCCCCTGTTGCAGGAGCGGGTGCAACAGCTCAACAAGGCCATCGATGAGGTGCGCCGTCAGCTGGAGCAGCTCCAACCGCTGCCCTGATCCGGTGCCGGGTCCCATCGGTCGTTAGCTTTCCTCAAGACCCGACCGTCGTCGCCATGTTGCGCTCCGCCGCCATCACCCAGGGGATCCAGCGCTCCCCGAACCGCGCCATGCTCCGGGCCGTGGGTTTCGGCGACGACGACTTCAACAAGCCGATCATCGGCATCGCCAACAGCTACAGCACCATCACCCCCTGCAACATGGGGCTCAACGACCTGGCCCGACGCGCCGAGCAAGCGGCCCTGCTGGCCGGTGCGATGCCGCAGATGTTCGGCACGATCACCGTGAGCGACGGCATCTCGATGGGCACCGAGGGAATGAAGTATTCCCTCGTGAGCCGCGAGGTGATTGCCGATTCGATCGAGACCGCCTGCAACGCCCAGAGCATGGACGGGTTGCTGGCGGTGGGCGGCTGCGACAAGAACATGCCTGGCGCCATGCTGGCGATGGCCCGCATGAACATCCCCTCGGTGTTCGTGTATGGCGGCACGATCAAGCCCGGCAAGCTAGGCGCCTGCGATCTCACCGTGGTGAGCGCCTTCGAGGCGGTGGGCCAATACAGCGGCGGCCGCATCGATGAAGCCGAGCTCACCGCGATCGAGAAGAACGCCTGTCCTGGAGCCGGTAGCTGTGGCGGCATGTTCACCGCCAACACGATGAGCGCCGCCTTCGAGGCGATGGGCCTGAGCCTGCCCTACAGCTCCACCATGGCGGCCGAAGATCCGGAAAAGGCTGATAGCGCCGCCCGCAGCGCCGAGGTGCTGGTGGAGGCGATCGCCGAGGGCATCCGCCCCCGCGACCTGATGACCCGCGAGGCCTTCGAGAACGCCATCAGCGTGATCATGGCGGTGGGCGGTTCCACCAATTCCGTGCTGCACCTGTTGGCGGTGGCCCGCACCGCCGGAGTACCGCTCAATATCGACGATTTCGAGGCCATCCGCCAACGGGTACCCGTGATCTGCGATCTCAAGCCATCCGGTCGCTACGTGACCGTGGATCTGCACCGGGCGGGCGGCATTCCCCAAGTGATGAAGCTGCTACTTGATGCCGGCCTGCTCCACGGCGAAAGCCGCACCGTGGAAGGTCGCACCCTGCGGGAGGTGCTGGCGGAGGTGCCCGCCGAACCGCCGGCCGGCCAGGACGTGATCCGGCCGCTGAGCAACCCTCTCTACGCCAAGGGACACCTGGCCATCCTCAAGGGCAATCTGGCCAGCGAGGGCAGCGTGGCGAAGATCAGTGGCGTGAAAACGCCCGTGCTCACCGGCCCGGCCCGGGTGTTCGAGAGCGAGGAGGCAGCCCTCGCAGCGATCCTCGCCAAACAGATTCGTGAAGGGGATGTGGTGGTGATCCGGTATGAGGGCCCGGTCGGTGGACCGGGCATGCGCGAGATGCTCGCCCCCACCGCCGCGATCATCGGGGAAGGCCTCGGCGACAAGGTGGCGCTGATCACCGACGGC
Source organism: Cyanobium sp. (assembly GCA_040399305.1). Taxonomy (GTDB): domain Bacteria; phylum Cyanobacteriota; class Cyanobacteriia; order PCC-6307; family Cyanobiaceae; genus Cyanobium. The sequence goes on along the minus strand of JBBASH010000001.1, from coordinate 23,668 downwards.
CGCTTCTCCGGCGGCACCTACGGGATGGTGGTGGGCCACGTGGCCCCGGAGGCCGCCGTGGGCGGCACCATCGGCCTGGTGCAGGAAGGCGACAGCATCACCGTGGATGCCCAACAACTGGTGATCCAGCTCAACGTGGACGATGCCGAATTGGAAAGCCGCCGCGCCGCTTGGGTGAAGCCCGAACCCCGCTACCGCACCGGTGTGCTGGGCAAGTACGCCCGCCTAGTGAGCAGCAGCAGCCTCGGGGCGGTCACCGATCAAGGCTGAGGGGAGTACCTGACCGGAGCACTCATTTGTCGGCGTCGAGCAGGGCCCGGAGCCTCCGGGCCAGGGCCTCCAGCGGCGCTCCATCGGCGGGACGCTCACAGCGGAGTCCCTGGCCATCCATCCATACCGGGTGGTTGCCCTGCCAGAGCATGGGCAGGCCGTCATCCAGGCGCCAGGCCAGGGTGAGATGGAGGCGGGCGTTGCCCTCGGAGCCGCTGCGGAAGATCTCCAGTTCCAGATCGTGCTCCGGCAGGCGTTCCCCCTGGGCATTGCGCACCTCCAGCTCCAGGCTGCAATCGGGATCATCCGGCCGGCTGGTGAGCACCACGCCGTGGCGTAGCGGTTTGCGGCATAGGTCGGCCGCCGCCGCCACCAACTGGGCCAGATCGGCGTTCACCCCAGCCAGCTCGTCAGGCCAGCCGGGCCCCAAGAGATCGGAATCAGCCCATTCCATGCTTCAGACCCTGCACGGCGCACACTTCCACCAGGCTGGCCGATAGGCGCCGATCCCGCAGCCCGGGGATCAGATCACCGCGTGAATCGCCCGCAGCTCCAGATCGATGGGCCCGGGGCGGAACCCCGGGTTGAGGCCGCCCGCATCATCGAACTTGGAGTGCAGCAGTTGCAGGCGGGTGATGCGGGCCGCATCAAGACGCAGGGGCAGCCCCATCGGCAGCTTTTCGATCGGCTGGGCCCGCACGGAAGGCGTGAGCTGATCAAAGCCGATGCGCACGCTGCTGAAGCCCTCCAGCTCGGTGCCGAATTCATGCACCCAGCGCAGGCCCCCCGGGATCAGCTCGGTGAGGCCCGCCACTCCATCAGCACAGGCCACCGCCAGCTTGTAGCGGCGTCCATGGCCGGCCAGATCGAGGCGAAGCGCAGTGAAACCAGAGAGATCCAGCGGTGGCGAAAACAAGGGGGAGCGCACGCTCACAAAACCACCGCCCTGTTCGATCAGCTCCCCCGAGAAGCGCAGACCGGCTTGGCTCACGCTGCAGCTGCCGCTGCTCCGCCCCCCCATGATCGTGTCGTTGAGAGCATGCCAACCGACGAAGCCATCGCCGGCCACCACCAGCTTCCCTTCAGGCTGTGTCACAGAATGGTTCCGTCAGGCACCATTCTGGGTCCGCACAAGGCGGGCCTGCCGGATCCGCCCAGCGCCGATAGCCCTGGGCAGCGAGCGTGGCTGCCGCTGGATAGGGACCGCTCAGGCCAGGCCTTCGGCGGCGGCTTGGTCCGCGAGGATCAGCACCTCCCCCTCAGGGAGCACCAGGCGAGCCGGGGTGCGAGCGGCCGGTTCAGAGGGATCGAGCAGACGGCTCAGGGCCTGGCGCTTACCGGCTCCGCTCACAAGGAACACCACCCGGCGGGCGGCCGAGAGCACCGGTGCCGTGAGGGTGATGCGGGGCAGGCCCTTGCCCTCCCCGATCGTCACCGCCCGATCCCGCACGGCAGGCGCGGCGGTTCCGGGGAACAGGGAGGCGGTGTGGCCATCGTCGCCCAGGCCCAGCAGAATCAAATCGAAGCGGGGTGGATCTCCCGCACACACCCCCTGCAGCAGGGCTGCGTAAGCCGCGGCGCTGGCCTCGGGATCGGGACGATCGGTGGGCACCGGATGGAAGCTGGCCCGGCTGCCCGGTTCTCGGGCGAGCAGGGTCTCCATAAGCATGCGCGCGTTGCTCGAGGGATCGTCCTGGCTCACCCAGCGCTCATCGCCCAACAACACATCGACGCGCTCCCATGGCAGGTGCTCCTCTCCCAGCAGGCGGTAGGCCGCCTTCGGGGTCTCGCCACCGGCTAGGGCGATCTGGGCGCGGTCCCGCTCGGCCAGGGTGAGGTCGATCACAGCGGCGATCTGCTCGGCGCACTGGCGGGCCAGGTCTTCGGCGCTGGCGGCCACCGAGATCCGGTAGGAGGTCGTCACAGCCACTCGGTGTGGAAGTTGCCGGGGCGGTCGGTGCGCTCGTAGGTGTGGGAGCCGAAGCAATCGCGCATCGCCTGCACGAGGTTTTGGGGCAGGCGGCCGCTGAAGTAGCTGGTGATGTAGTCGAGGGTGCTGCTGTAGCAGGGCACGGGAATGCCCGCCGCCGCTGCACTTGCCACCACGGCACGAAGGCCCGGCAGACGCCGGTTCACCTGCTCCAGGAACCAGGGATCCACCATCAGGTTGGGTAGATCGGCCTTGGCGGTGTAAGCGTTCTGGATGCGTTGCAGGAGGCGGGCACGGATGATGCAGCCCCCCTTCCAGATCTGGCCGATCGCGGCCATGTCGAGCTTGTAGTCGTGCAGGCTCGAGGCTTCCTGGAGCAGGGCCATCCCCTGGGCATAGCTGGCGATGCAGGCCAGCACCGTGGCATCCATCAGGGGGCCGCTGGCCGGATCGCCCAGATCCCACGAGCCACTGGCCGTGGCAGTGAGCAGAGGCTCGGACGCAAGCCGCTCTGGGCGCAGGGAACTGAGCACGCGTGCGTTGAGGGCGGCGTAAATCGTGGGCACGGGCACACCCATGTTCAGAGCGCTCTCCACCGTCCACAGGCCTGTGCCCTTCTGGCCGGCGGCATCCACGATGAATTCCACCAGATCGCTGCCTGTTTCGGGATCCTTGGTGCGCAGACACACCTCGGTGATCTCCACCAGGAAGGAGGCGAGCTCCTCGGTGCCATTCCAGGCAGCCAGGACGTCGGCCATGGCGGTGCCTTCGAGTCCCGCCAGGCGCTTCATCAGGTCATAGGCCTCGGCCAGGATCTGCTCGATGCCGTATTCGATGCCGTTGTGCACGGTCTTCACGAAGTGGCCGGCACCGCCGGGTCCGATGTAGGTCACGCAGGGGCCGTCCTCCACTTGGGCCGCCATCTTGCGGACCAGGGACTCGATCGCGTCGTAGGCGGCCTTGGTGCCCCCGGGCATCATGCTCGGCCCCTCCAGGGCTCCCTTGGCGCCACCGGAGACCCCCATGCCGATGAAACCGAAGCTCTTGCTCTCGAGCTCCTTCACGCGGCGCTCGGTGTCGGTGTAGAGGGAATTGCCGCCATCGATCAGCAGATCGCCCTCCTCGAGCAGGGGAGAGAGGGTGGCGATCATGTCGTCCACCGGCTGACCTGCCTTCACCATCACCAGGATGCGGCGCGGACGATCCAGAGCCGCGACGAATTCGGGCAGGGTCTCAGCTCCGATGATCTGCTTACCGGCCCCGCGGCCGGCAAGAAACTCCTGGGTCTTGGCGTAGGTGCGATTGAACACCACGCTGGAGAAACCGTTTCGTTCGGCATTGAGGACGAGGTTCTCCCCCATCACACCGAGACCGATTAGGCCAAAATGCGCCTTGCTCATGGGGCCGGGCAGAAATCCGTGCAACCCAGTGTGGACAGGGAGACCGGATCCTGCCGGGTGAATGGGATCCCTGTCAGGATCAGATCACACTGTCATCGGGAATGGTGCCGTTTTTAACCACGACAACGATGCCGTTACGGATATAGAAGTTGAGCTCGGGGCGATCAGCCTCTTCGACGCGATCCTTGTTGATAATCGTGACATTGTCTCCAATCCTCACGTTCTTATCAAGAATCGCCCGCTTCACTGTGGTACCGCGTCCCACCCCAATCGGGATGCCACCGCGCTCACGCAGCACCAAGCGCTCCTCCATCGACTCGAAATAGTCGGCGCCCATCACCAGGCTGTCCTGGAGCACGACCTCATCTTCAACGCGGGTCCGAACCCCGAGCACACAGTGGTGAATGCTGCAAGCCTTGAGTAAGGAACCCTCTCCGATGATCGACTGGGTGACCTGGGCATCCTGCAACTTGCTGGGGGGTAGGTAACGGGGACGCGTATAGATGGGGAACTTTTCGTCGTAGAAGGAGAAGGCGGGATTGGGCTGATCGGTGAGGGCAAGATTCGCCTCAAAGAAGGCACCGATGGTTCCGATATCTTCCCAATAATCGTCGAAGAGAAAGCTCTGGAGATTATCGCCGCGCTCCAGGGAAGCGGGAATGATTTCCTTGCCGAAATCGGTGGCGGCAGGATTCGAGTTCAGTAGATCGAACAAGGTGTCGCGACTGAACACATAGATGCCCATCGAGGCCAGGAAGGGGCGGCGACCGGCTTCCTCGGCCGAAAGGCCCAGGCTCTGGGTATCCACCCGCATGGCTTCGAGCGCCTCGCCCTTCGGCTTCTCCCGAAATTCCCGGATACGGCCGTCAGCCGTGGTGCGCATCAATCCGAATTCTTCGGCCTGGGCAGCATCCACCGGCAGGGCTCCAACGGACAACTGGGCGCCGGTATCGATGTGATGCTGCACAAATTTGCTGTAATCCATCCGGTACAGCTGGTCACCGGAGAGGATCAGGTAGTGGTCGACATCCCATTCCTGAAACAGCCACTGATACTTGCGCACCGCATCGGCGGTGCCCTCGAACCAGCTGGGGCTGTCCGGGGTTTGTTGAGCGGCAAGCACCTCCACGAACCCCTGGCCGAAGCCGGCCGAGAGGTTGTAGCTCATCGTAAGATGACGGTTGAGCGAGGCGCTGTTGAACTGCGTCAACACATAGATCTTGTTGATCTCAGAATTGATGCAGTTGCTGACAGGGATATCGATCAGCCTGTATTTGCCGGCCAGAGGCACGGCGGGCTTGGCCCTCGTCTTGGTGAGGGGATAAAGGCGGGTTCCCGCGCCTCCTCCAAGGATGATCGCCAGTACTCTTTTCATCAATCCTCTCCTCTCACAGGCGCAGGGCTGACCGTACAGGAACGGGTTGTAAGGCGGCGAGTGTCGGCGACACTTCGTAGCCGGGGGGTAGACATCGGAGGGTAGGGGGGGGAAATCAGAGTAAAGATTCGCCTTCGTGGAGCTCGAAGAGGTCCCGCAGCACCTTCATGGCCAGATGCCGCTGCTGGCGCGGCTGGGGCGCGCGCAGATGGGTCACCGGGGTATGGAGGATCTTGTTGATGATCCCCTTGCTGAGGGCCTCCACCACCTTGCGCTCCCTGGCCGAGAGATCGGGTCCCATGCGGCTCAGGGCCTTCTGGAGCTCCTGCTCGCGGATCTCCTCAAGTTGAAGCCTGAGTTTGTTGACCAGGGGAACGGCCTCAAGACCATCCCACCATTCGAGAAACAGGCGGGATTCCTCCCGCAGTAGCCCCTCGGCCTCGGCGGCCATCTCCCGGCGAGCCTCCTGGTTGCGGGCCACCACCTCCTGCAGGTCATCCACATCGAAGGATTCGACACCGGCCAGATGGATCACATCGGAGCTGATATTCCGGGGCACACCGATATCGATCAGCATCAGGCTGGACCGACGATTGAGGTGCTCCAGCCGGGAGGCGGTGATCACCGGCTCCTCGGCGGCGGTGCTGGTGAACACCAGGGAGCAGGTGCTGAGGCAGTGGTCGAGGTCCGTCAGGGGGCGACACTGCACTGGAAGCTGGGGAAAATCGGCGGCCAGGGCCTCGGCCCGGGCCACGGTGCGGTTGAGCAGCACCACACCCCGGCAGCCCTTCGACTGCAGATGCTGCAGCAGCAGGCGGGCCATGCGACCGGCTCCCACCACCGCCACCTGCTGCTGCTCGAGGCTCACCAGCTCATCGAGGCCGCGGGCCTGGCCCACCTTGAGCTGGGCAAGCTCCACGGCAGCCGAGGAGATCGACACCGCCCCAGTTCCCAGGTTGGTTTCCGTGCGCACCCGCTTGCCGGTGCTCACGGCCTGGTTAAGCAGGCGATTCAGGATCGGCCCCACGGAACGGTATTCCTGGCCGAGGCGGACCATCTTCTTCACCTGGGAAAGGATTTGACCCTCCCCGAGCACCAGGCTGTCGAGGCCGGCCGCCACCCTTAGCAGGTGAGCTACCGCTTCCTCGTGGTGGTAGGTGAACAGATGGGGATCGAGTTCCTCAAGGCTGAGGCCGGAGACCTGGCTGAGGAAGGATCCCACCGCTTCGATCCCATCATCGGGATGGCGCAGCAGGGTGTAGATCTCGAGCCGGTTGCAGGTGCTGAGGATGGAGGCCTCCAACACCTGTTCATCGGAGCGGAGCCGCAGAAGCGAAGCTTCAAGGCTCTGCTCGGGGATGCTCAACCGCTCACGGATCTCCACCGGAGCCGTGCGATGACTGAGGCCGACAACGGCTATGTGCATGGAGGCGAGCTCACGTGCAGGTGCGGAGGGATCGGAGCTGGGGATCAGCGCAGCGCGATGGTCTGGGCACCGGGCTTGATGTGCACCGTATCGGTGAAGCGAGCCGTTCCGTCGAGGGTGCTGATCACCAGGGAGCTGGTGCGGATGAAATCCTTCTCAAATTTCACCCCATCGAAGAGCAGGCCATCGGTGATGCCGCTACCGGCGAACACGACGTTCTCACCGGAGGCGAGTTCCTCGGCTTCATAGATCTTGTCGGGATCGCTGATGCCCATCTCCGCCAGCCGGGCGAGGTTGCCCTCACGGGTGAGCCCCTCCCACTCCTTGGTCTGGGCCACGGCCGGGTCGTAGACGAGCTGGCCCTGGAAGTGGCCGCCGAGGGCCCGCATGGCCGCTGCCGATATCACGCCTTCCGGGGCAGCACCGATGCCCATCAGGCAGTGGGTGCCAGTGCCAGCAAAACCGCAAGCGATGGCGGCCTGCACATCGCCATCGGAGATGGGCTGCACCCGGGCTCCTGTGGAGCGAATCTCGGCGATCAGGTCCTTATGGCGGGCGCGGTCCATCACCACGATCACCAGGTCGCTGGCGGGCATGCCGAGTGCCTCACTGAGGATGGCGATGTTTTCGGTGGCAGATTTGCGGATGTCCACCTTGCCCTTGGCGGCCGGGGGCGCAGCGAGCTTCTTCATATAGAAGTCGGGGGCGTTAAACAGGCCGCCGCGGTCCGAGGCGGCCAGAACGGCCATCGAACCGCGCTGGTTGTTGGCGCAGAGGTTGGTGCCTTCACAGGGATCCACGGCGAAGTCGACGCCGGGTCCGGTGCCGCTACCCACTTCCTCGCCGATGTAGAGCATCGGGGCCTCGTCCCGCTCACCTTCACCGATCACGATCCGCCCCTGCATCTGGATCTGGCCCATGCGCTTACGCATGGCCTCCACGGCGGCGGCGTCGGCCTCATCCTTCTGGCCCAGACCGGTGAGTTCGGCGGAGGCGATGGCGGCCTGTTCAACGACCTCAAGAATTTCCTGGATGAGAGTGCGATCCACAGCGGTCCGGCGGTTGGGTAGTTGAGTAATGGGTAGGGGCGCGGGGCGAACCAGGCGCTAAGGCGGCTGGTTGGGTGCCCGGTCGGTAGTTCCTGAGTGGAGCGGGGCCAGGGGCCGCGAATCCGCTCAGGTCCCTGACACTGCAGGACCTCCCGGTCCCGGAGCGGGGTCATCGTATCAGCGAGCATGGTGCGACCAGCCCGTACAATCGCGCCATCTGTAGCCACTGCGGCCATCATGAGCACCAAGCCCCTGGTGATCTCCCCCTCGATCCTCTCGGCTGATTTTTCCCGGCTGGGCGACGACGTGCGGGCCGTGGATGCCGCCGGGGCGGATTGGATTCACGTGGACGTGATGGATGGCCGTTTCGTGCCCAACATCACGATCGGCCCCTTGATCGTGGAGGCCCTGCGCCCGGTGACCACGAAGCCGCTGGATGTGCACCTGATGATCGTGGAACCGGAGCGGTATGTGGCGGATTTCGCCAAGGCCGGCGCCGACATCATTTCGGTGCAGGTGGAGGCCTGCCCGCATCTCCATCGCAACCTCAGCCAGATCAAGGACCTGGGCAAGCAGGCCGGCGCCGTGCTCAACCCCAGCACACCGCTGAGCACCCTGGAGTACTGCCTTGAGCTTTGTGATCTGGTGCTGATCATGAGCGTGAACCCCGGCTTCGGAGGTCAGAGCTTCATCCCCTCCCAGGTGGAGAAGATTCGTCAGCTCCGCCGGATGTGTGATGAACGCGGCCTGGATCCCTGGATTGAAGTCGATGGGGGTATCAAGGGAGGCAATGCCTGGCAGGTGATTGAGGCCGGTGCCAACGCCATCGTGAGCGGTTCCGGTGTTTTTGGTCTGCCCGACTATGCCGCCGCCATTCAGGGAATCCGCAACAGCAAGCGCCCGGGCTGATGGGCTGCCATCAACACATTTAAGGGTTCCTCTACCAATAAGAAAGCCCCGGCCGATCGGCCGGGGCTTTTAAATTCAATTGAAGTCGTCAAGAGGAGCGTTTTGATCCTACGCCGACTTCTGCAGCTCCAACCAAATGCTGCAGCGGCACCAACCGGTGCTGGGTCCTGAGTTGAAAGGGAAGTTTCGAAAGATAGGTTTTAAGTGGTAAAGCCTTTGTCGCCCACAGATGGGCTTTCTATTGACCTATCTTCGGGATTATTCATTTCAAAATTAACAATTATATCCTGGATAGTGCCCACAGCGGAATAGGCTGATGTTGTGGGAGTGCCTAATTTAATGCCCTAATAAGAATATTCGCGTTCTCGGCAAGGACTTCGTTTGGAGATAGCTAATTCCTAGTCGTTGCCACAACGTAATCAACGTCTTCGTCAAGCTTGGGACCATCAGCTAGGTCATGCTAGCAGCAATAGCCATAAACTCGGCTATTTTCAGTAGTGAGAAAATTCTGACTCCAAACAAGCTGAGGAGACGAAGGCGCTGAGCCCCAAATCCGGACTGAATAATCATCAACTGAATTCAGATAGTCTGGCCTAAAAATTCTAATTGAACAAGCTTGCGATCGAAATCTGTGCTGAAGTGACAACCAAGAACATAAGGACTATTATCAAGCTTGGATACAAGCGGGGCTGCATTGAAGCCAATTGCTGGTCAGGTTTCAGGCAGAGTAGGTGGACCAGCCTTGGCAGCAGGAGCTTGTGTCAGGCTGAGCAACGAAGTAGCACCAGGGATCCGAGTAGCGATCTTTTGAGGGAACGGGCATCGCCTTGGGCGACAGTGCGATCAAAAGCTTCCATAGGTAGCTAAATATGCCACCCCTCTACAGCAGACGGATTCAGAAATGCTGCGGAAGAGAGCCTCGTGTTTGGAATGGCAAACAGACCCGGCTGAATCAGCCGTCGCCAAAGAACCAGCCATAGCTGTGGAGGCCGATCCCAAGCAAGTTCACACCGATGTAGCAAACGGCGATCACCACTAGGCCGATCGCCGCCACCACCGCCGGCCGGCGGCCCTGCCAACCCCTGATCAGACGGGTATGGAGATAGGCGGCGTACACCAGCCAGCAGATCAGGGCCCAGGTTTCCTTGGGATCCCAGCTCCACCAGCTGCCCCAAGCTTCGTTCGCCCACACGGCTCCACTCACCAGGCCCACGGAGAGAAGCAGAAAACCCACCGTGATCGTGCGGTAGCTGAGGCTGTCGAGCTGTTCGCTGAGGCGGAAGTTGCCGGAGCTCAGTTCAAGCTCGCCCCCGCCGGCGGCAGCCGCACTCGCCTGCCGATACCCACCGCTGCCGATCGAACTGCTGCGCAACTCAAGCACCCCCTCGCGGTCTACCAGCAGAACCGCCACAGAAAGAAGAGAGCCCACCAGCAGAGCCGCATAGCTCAGCATGATCACACTCACATGCATCACCAGCCAGCTGGAGCGCAGGGCCGGCACCAAGGGTGAGGCCTCCTGGAGCCGTTCCGGCAAGGCAAAACTGGCGAAAGCAACACAGCCCAGGGCCATGGGCGTGGCGGCCGCCGGTACGAGGGGACTAGGCCAGCTGCGTTCCACCAGCAGCTGCACCAGCGTGCAACCCCAGGCCAGGAAACACAGAGATTCATAAAGGTTGCTGATCGGGAAATGGCCCGACTCCCACCAGCGCAGCACCAACTGGGCCGTGAGGCAGAGATTGGCCGCCGCCACCAGCAGGCGCACCCAGGGGCTGTTGCGGTCGCCGCTCAGGGCCCAGAAGGAGAGGGGCAGCACCAGCAGCAACAGGCCGAAGGCCAGGAGCCCAAGGGCCAAGACCGGATCGTTCACCACATGAACTCAACTGTCACTCACTCTGCCGCGTGGCCGAGACCGCGGTGAAGATCCGCAGGGCGGGTCACCGGCTGGCCACCCGCAGCAGGTGGAGACCTCCCACCATGCCGATCAGCACGGGAGACCAGGCCGCCAGAAGCGGGAGCAGGGTTCCGGAGATGCCGAGCGAGCTAAAAATGAAGGACATCAAATAATAGCCAAAAATCAGCAGCACGCTGATTCCGAATCCTTGGCTACGGCTGGTGCGGTTGTACGGCCTGACCCCGAGGCTGCTGCCGATCAGGCCGAACACCAAGCAGATCGCCGGAAAAGCAAATTTCTCCTGGATGCGCACCCGCATGCGGCGGGCCTCCTTGGCGTTGCCGGCCTCCTCGTAGAGCCGCTCGGCCCGGAGGGCCTGGCCCACGGTCATGGCACCGGGATCGGTGGGAATCTTGGCCACCTCCACGGGACTGCGGCTAAGGGGATAGAGGTAGCGGTCAAAACGGGCCGAGGTGGTGGTACCAGAAGCATCATCGAGATTCACAATGTGGCCGTTACTGAACTCCCACATGCCCTGAGCATCGTTCCAGCGCCCGCTTTCAGCCGTGAGCATCTGGCGCTGACCGCCCCTGGAAAAATCGATCACGGTGACATCCAGCATCTGACCCTGCAAGTACTGGCGGGAATAGAAGAGATGGGTGAGTTGCTTGATGCTCTCACCCTCTACCTGCTTGATGCGTCCAAAGCGGGAATAAAGAACATTGTTGCCCGTTTCGGTGGTGAGGGCCTTGCCGAGGGCCACCTCCAGGGTGTTGGTGGCGGCGAGATTGGCCTTCGGCACGATCAGGTCATTGAACAGGAAGGTGAGCAGGCTCATCACCATTGACAACACCAGGGCCGGCAGCACCATGCGGCTGGTGGATACGCCCACGCTGCGCAGGGCCGTGAGTTCACTGTTTCCCGAGAGACTGCTGTAGGCCAACAGGGTGGCCATCAGGGTGGCCATCGGAAAGGCGAGCACCAGAAATCCAGGTAAGCGCAGAAGCAGAACCTGCATCGCCGCTAGCAGGGGAAGGCCTGACTCGGCCACCCGGCGCACAAGCTCGAACACCACCCCCACCGAAAGCGAAACGGCGGTGAAGGCTGCAATCCCGAACAGCAAAGGCCCGAGCAACTCCTTGATCAACCAGCGATCCATCAAGGGAATCCGGTTCCAGCACAACTGCGAGGCCAACCGATCCATCGGGATGGACCGCTGCAGTTTTTGGAGACGGGTTAAGGCGATCACAGCTGGAAGGCCTCGCCTAGGTAGTGGCGCCGCACCAGCGGATCCTTGGCCATGGCCTCGGAGCTGCCGGAAGCCAGGATTCTGCCCTCAGTGAGGATGTAGGCGCGATCGGTGATGGCCAGGGTCTCCCGCACGTTGTGGTCGGTGATCAGTACGCCCATGCCCCGGAGGCGCAGGCCATCGATGAGGGCCTGAAGATCGGCAACCGCCATGGGATCGACACCGGCAAAGGGTTCATCCAGCAGCAGATAGCGGGGGCCCTTCACCCCCACGGCCAGCGCACGGGCCACCTCGCAGCGGCGGCGTTCACCGCCGGACAACTGATAGCCCTTGCGGTGCTGAAAGGGCACCAAGTGGAAATCCTGGATGAGGCTGTCGAGCCGCTCTCGCCGCAAGGGAGTTGGCGTGCCGCTCTCCTGCAGGGCCAACTGAAGGTTTTCGCGCACCGTGAGGGAACGGAACACACTGGCCTCCTGGGGGAGGTAGCCGATGCCAAGGCGGGCTCGCTTCGGCATTGGCAATTGGGTGACCGAGAGGCCATCAAGGCGAACGTCACCACGGTCGGGCCGCAACAGACCGGTGACGATGTTGAAGGTGGTGGTCTTGCCAGCGCCATTGGGGCCGAGGAGTCCCACCACCTCACCTGGATGCAGCTCCACACTCACGCCATTCACCAAGGTGCGACCCCCGAGGGAGATCCCCACCCGATCCAGATTGAGGCTCATGGCATCGGCGGGCGGGCTGCCGGAGCGGAGGGCGATTGAAGCCGGATTTTGCTGAGCACCTGTCGACCCGACCCCGGTTCAGCCTGAAGCCGCTCGCTGCCCAACAAATACACCAAGCGCTCAGCCTTGATCCGCTGGCCGTCGGCATCCACCACTTCCACATCACCACTGAGCACCAACCGCGCCTCCTTCGAGAAATACTGGGCCTGGCGTGCGGTGGCCACCATCCCCTTCTCGGGATAAACAATTCGCACATTGCCCGTGGCCGTCACGATGCCGGTGCGGTTGTCGGCCTGCTGGCGATCCGACTCGATCGTGACCATGCCAGCTCCCGCTGCCGGGACAGCGGGATCGGCCGCTCGGACTGCGGGTCCCGCCGGGGTTGGGGCCGGGCTCGTAGCCGGGTTTGCCCTTCCGGCCGGTGCACCCTGGGGCCCTGGCAGGAGGGGGGCCGGTGGGGTGGAGAGACCACCCGCTTGGGCCTGGGCACGAGGAAGCCGTGATGGAAGGATGCAGACCAGCACACCCAGGGCCAGCAGCAGAGCGCCAGCCCTTGGCCCCGGAACTGCTGCTGTGGCGCGCTTGGGTGAGGACAAGAGAATTGGTATCGAGAATTCGTCCAGGCTGGTCAATCTACCGGTGGCCCCTGCGGCGTGGCCGGCCGCAGGCAGGGAGCAGGTAGGTCATGCACCGGTCGTTGGTGCTGGAGGGCTTCAAGGAAACGGGCACTGTTGGTTCGAAGCAGGGCCAGGTCAAAGCCGAGGGCGCCATCACCACAGGGTGACAACCGCCCCAGCCCTTCACCCAGCAACACGGTGGCACCCCGGAGGTTGCCCCGTTCGCGATGCAGATGGGCAACAGCAATCTGGAGAATGCCCTGGAGCACCGTGCGTTCAGGCTCCAGGGTTTCGTGCCAGAGGGCTTCGAAGCCATCGTGGCTGGCGTACCAGTCACCCTGGTTGAACTGCTCCACTGCCTCACGCAGGCGGGGGTCGCCGGCCAGATCAGTCTCGCCGGCTATGGGGTCCAAGGGATTCAGCGCTTGGCGGGCTTGCGGGCCGGCAGCTTGCGCAACCGAATCGATTCGGGGGTGACCTCCAGCATTTCGTCGGGGCCGATGTACTCCAGGGCCCGCTCCAGGGTCATCTGGACAGGGGCTTGGAGGGTGTCGAGTTCCTCAGCACCGGCTGAGCGGATGTTGGTGAGCTGCTTGGCCTTGCAAACATTGATCTCCATATCCTGAGGGCGGTTGTTTTCGCCAATGATCATCCCCTTGTAAACCTTGGTGGTGGGGGTGATGAAGAACTGGCCGCGATCCTCGGCGCTCTTAAGGGCATAGAAGGTGGCAGTGCCCTCCTCGAAGGCAATCAGCACCCCATTACGGCGGGTATCAAAGTGACCCTGCATTGGGCGGTAATCGAGGAAAGAGTGGCTCATAATTCCCTCGCCGCGGGTGGCACGGATGAAGTCGCCGCGGAAGCCAATTAGGCCCCTGGAAGGAACAACGAATTCCAGCTGGGTGCGGCCGTCGTTGGTGTTTTCCATGTTCTGCATCTCGCCTTTGCGGATGCCAAGCTTTTCAATGCAGGTGCCCACTGACTCCTCCGGAACATCCAGCACTAGGGTTTCAAAGGGTTCGTTAGGGCTGCCATCGATGGTGCGGTAGATCACCTGAGGTTGGCTGACCTGGAACTCGAAGCCCTCCCGGCGCATGGTTTCAATCAAGATGCCGAGGTGGAGCTCGCCCCGGCCGCTGACAGCCCAACGGTCCGGCGAATCGGTGTCTTCCACCCGCAGGGCCACATTGGTGAGCAATTCCTTCTGGAGGCGATCGCGGATCTGGCGGCTGGTCACAAACTTCCCTTCCTTGCCGGCGAAGGGGGAGTCGTTGACCACGAAGGTCATCTGCAGGGTGGGTTCATCCACCTTGATCAGGGGCAGGGCTTCGGGGTGGTCGGGACAGGCAATGGTCTCGCCGATGTTGACCTCATCAAATCCAGCCACGGCCACCAAATCGCCGGCACTCGCCTGCTCAATCTCGACGCGCGCTAGACCCTGGAAGCCCAGCAGCTTGGAAATGCGGCCCCGCTTGATCGAGCCATCATCGCGAATCAAAGCTGCAGGCTGGCCGGCCCGAATGGTGCCGTTGTGGATGCGGCCGATCATGATGCGGCCTAGAAAATCGCTGTAATCGAGCGTGGTGACTTGCAGTTGCAGGGGCTTGTTGGGATCGCCGACCGGGGGCGGCACATGGCGAAGGATGGCATCGAAGAGAGGCTTCATCGTGTCGCTCTCGGTCTTCATGTCGGGCTTGGCATACCCGCCCATGCCGCTACCAAAGAGGTAGGTGAAGTCGCACTGGTCGTCGTCGGCTCCGAGCTCGATGAAGAGATCGAGAACTTTGTCGACAGCTTGCTCAGGATCAACTCGGGCGCGGTCGATCTTGTTCACGAACACGATCGGACGCAGACCTTTCTCTAGGGCTTTCTTGAGCACGAAGCGGGTCTGGGGCATGGGCCCTTCATTGGCATCCACGATCAGCAGACAGCCATCCACCATGCCCAGCACCCGTTCCACTTCGCCACCGAAATCGGCGTGGCCGGGGGTATCGACAATATTGATGCGAATTCCGTTGTAATCAACCGCGGTATTCTTTGAAAGAATTGTGATGCCGCGCTCCCGCTCCAGGTCATTGGAATCGAGGATGCAGGTCGGCACAGCCTCACCTTCGCGGAAGATTCCCGACTGGGTCAGCAGGGCATCCACCAAGGTGGTCTTGCCGTGGTCGACGTGGGCAATGATCGCGATATTGCGAATCTGGGCGCCTTTGGCTTCGCCGCTCATGGGGCCTGGGTCCTCAAGTGTTGGGGGTGATGGCGTCTGACCGAGTGACGCCGCGTTCGCGCGCTCCTAATCCGTGGGCAGGTGGCAGCGGGAGAAAATGCTGCGCTGACTGGATCGAGACCTGAGCTCCTGTCGTCACCCCGATTTGAAGATCCCAGCGATGGGCACTCCAAGGAGGAAGCTGGAGTTCTGAAGCGATTCTTGATTCTATAGCAGTCTGAGCCCGTTCCGGTTAAGGGAGGGTCCGGCTGAGGCGATGGGCCGGCTCGAAGAGGCGCAGGGCCTCGGTAGACCCCACAAACCGCCAGTGCCAGGGTTCGTAGCTCACCCCCTGGCGGTTGTTGGCTGGAAAGGAGAGCAGGAAATGGAACCGAACGGCGTTGGCCTGGAGCCAGGCGTAGGCATCCGTGGTTTCGAAGCTGGTGGAGAGGTTGGTCTGGGGGCTGCGGCCATCGGCGAGATCGACGGCGAACCCCGTGCTGTGCTCGGAGAACCCGGGCGGAGCACTGACCCGGGCGCGTTCCTCGGGGCTCTGGTTGCGTTCGGCGCCCACCTCAAAAAAGAGATGACGCTGCAGGGCCAGGCTCCGGAAGGCACTGATCACGGTGAGTTGAACCCCATCAGCGGCGGCGGCGCGCTGCATCGCAAGCAATTGGCGGGCCGCCTCTTTCCTTAACTCGAGTCCGGGCGCGACACTGACCAGGCTGGCGGCCGGGGCTTCGGGATAGGGGAAGTGACCGAGCAGCCGCCCATCGGCCGCCAATCTCGCTTTCAAACCTGCCACCGGGGGCGGGGCCAGCCAGGGCCGCAGCGGCCCCAGAACCAGGGCGACGGCCAAGGAGCCCACCACCAGGCTTCCGAGCAGACCCCAGCGAAAACGGCTGGCGAGGCTCGATTGGCTGCCGGCCGGAGGGCGACTGCGGCGGGCGAAGGGAATATCAGCTGCGGCGCCACCCCGGCCACCGGCCTCCGGTCCGTTTGAGCTTGCTGGGCTGCGCCCTCCCCTGGCCTGGGCGCCGGGGGCCGGAACGCGCGGGCGGGAATCTCGGCCGGTGGCTCGCGGGGACACGCCGGGGAAGGGAGAGTGAGTTGATGTTAAGACGCAGCTGCCGAACACCAGGCAACACATGGGTTAGCGGTGTTAGCTTCTCTGTGAGAACCCTTGGCTGGAGCTAGTTTCAAGATGTTGCGCGTTGCGGTTGTCGGGGGCGGCCCCAGCGGATCCTGTGCTGCGGAAGTTCTGGCCAAGGCTGGCATTGAAACCTGGCTGTTTGAGCGGAAGCTGGATAACGCCAAACCCTGTGGTGGGGCGATCCCCCTTTGCATGGTTTCGGAATTCGATCTACCTGAATCGATTATCGACCGCAAGGTGCGCAACATGAAGATGATCTCCCCCTCCAATCGAGAGGTGGACATCAATTTGGACAACAATGACGAATACATCGGCATGTGCCGGCGTGAGGTGATGGACGCCTTCCTGCGCGATCGGGCCGCTTCCCTAGGAACCCATTTGATCAATGGCCTGGTTACGAAGATCGACACCGGCGCGAACCGGCAGGGCCCTTACACCCTCACCTATTCCGACTATGCCGCTGGTGAAGCCACCGGCGAATCCAGGACCCTGGAAGTGGACCTGATCGTTGGTGCCGACGGTGCCAACAGCCGCGTGGCCAAGGCGATGGATGCTGGCGATTACAACGTGGCTATCGCCTTCCAGGAGCGCATCAAGCTGCCGCCCGAAGAGATGAAGTACTACGAAAGCCTGGCCGAAATGTATGTGGGTACGGATGTATCCCCTGACTTCTACGCCTGGGTCTTTCCGAAATACGACCATGTGGCGGTGGGAACCGGCACCATGCAGAAAAACCAGGCCCTAATTAAGAGTCTGCAGCAGGGCATCCGCGAGCGGGCCAGCAATCGCCTGCTCAAGGGCGAGGTGATCAAGGTTGAAGCTCATCCAATCCCCGAACATCCCCGTCCCCGCCGCGTTGTCGGGAGGATGGCACTGGTCGGAGATGCCGCCGGCTATGTGACCAAGAGTTCCGGCGAGGGCATCTATTTTGCCGCGAAGAGCGGTCGCATGTGCGCCGAGGAGATCGTGGCCGCCAGCCAGGGCGGGCAGCGCATTCCCACGGAAGCCGACTTGAAGGTGTACATCAAAAAGTGGGATAAAAAATATGGTCCTACCTACAAGGTTCTTGAGATCCTGCAGAACATTTTCTATAGTAATGACGCCGCCCGCGAAGCTTTTGTGGAGATGTGCGACGATAAGGATGTGCAACGTCTCACCTTCGACAGCTACCTCTATAAGCGCGTGGTGGCGATGAATCCTTGGCAGCAGCTCAAGCTGACCTTCCTCACCCTCGCCGCCGTCCTCCGGGGCCAAGCGCTGGCGCCTTCCTCCTACAGCCCTGTGGCCAGTGCCGTGCGCAGCCCCGAGGAAGTGGAGGCGATGGAGGCTGTGAGCGCCATCAAGGGCGGGATTCGGGTGAGACGGCCCGAAGCCAAGACCCACCCTTCCACCGCAACCCCCGGCGAAGCGGATTCCCAGGACAGCCGCGAGCCGGTGCTGGCTGGCAAACCCTGAGGGTTTCAAGGCCAAGCAGCTGCTGTTGGGGACAACCTCCGCTCCATGGCCAAGCCGCTGCTGCTTCAGGCGACAACCTCAGATGAGCTGACCGGCTCAGCTCGAGGCTGAGGTGTAGTGGCGCAAGGCCAAGCGCCAGAGAGCCCGGCTACCCACCAGACTCAAGACAGCAAGAACCAGGCCTGCCAGCAACGATCCGCCGCTGGCCAGGCCCAGAATCGCCTCGGCTGGCACGGTGGTGAGGAAAGCCACCGGCAAGATGGTGGTGAACACCACCCGTAGCGCTGGGGGATAAGCGCTGACGGGGTATTGGCCAGCGGCCAGCAGGCTGCGGAGCACCTCGGTGGCATTCCAGATCTTCACGAACCAGATGCTGGTGGCCGCCAACACGAACCAGAGGCTGTACAGAATCGTGATGCCAGCCAGAACCATCAGGCCGCCGGTGAGCAAGGCGGTGGCATCGGGCCTAGCACCGTAGCGGATCGTTCCCACCACCACCAGCGCAAGACCAAGCACTATCTCCGGCAGGCCCCAGGGAGAGAGGGTGCGCAACGACAACCAGATCTGGGAATCCATCGGCTTGAGCAACACGAAATCGAGGCCGCCGCTCTGAACCTGTTTCACCAGGTTGCCGAGGTTAGGACGCAGCAAGGTGCTCGAAAATCCATTCAGCAAGGTGTACATGCCCAGCACCACTAGGGCCGCATCCCAGCTCCATCCCCCCAGCTGTTGGCCATGACCGAAGAACAGCGACAGCGTGAACAGGCTGCCCGCCAGGGTGATGAGCGTGGCCGCCACCTCAATCAGCAGATTGAGCTGATACTCCATCTCGGCCGCCAGGGAGGACGACCAAAAACGAGCAATGCTGCGACAATGGCGACGAATGGTGGAGATCGCTGCCATCAACCCCCCATGGCCGCATAGCGGCGGACCCCGGCCCGCCACAGCACCAGGTTGAGCGGGATCAACACGGCCAGCCAGACAGCCACAGTCTGGAAACCTGCCACCGCATCGATCGACCCCCCAGAGGCGAGCTGGGCCGGCAGGTAAAGCATCGATGGGAACGGAGTGAGTAGGGCGAAGCGACGCACCGCTTCCGGATACAGATCCAGAGGAGCGAGCATGCCCGAGAGAAAGAGATAGGGCATGAAGAGAAAGCGCTCCAGGGCGCTGGCACGCTCACTCCAGAAGCAGAGCATCGTGATGGCGTGCTGCAAGAGGAAATTCAGCCAGAAGCCCAGATGGGCCGCCAGCAGGGCCAGCAGCAGGCGAGAGGGCGTGGGGATCCACACCGCCTCGGGGACCGCCCAAAAAAACAGCGCCACCATCACTACCACGAAGGGCAGCCGCGTGGCCTGCTCGGCCAGGTGGGCAGCGGCGTAGCGCCATATCAGCGGCAGCGGTTGCAGCAGAAGGGGAGAGAGGCGCCCCAGCAGATTGTCCTCCTCGAAGGCGTACACCACCCACACCACCGTGAACTGGCGCACCACGAACGCCGCCAGGAAGTAGCGGGAGAAGGCCTGGGGGCTAATGCCCGCCGCGGCACCGGCCGGTGCTCCGCTCCAGAGGGAGAACATCAGCAGCGGCATCAGTCCCGAGAGGGCCCAGAGCAGAATCTCGGCCCGAAATTCGAGCATCAGCGCGTACTGACTGATGAACAGGGCGCGGGCGATGCGCAGGGCTGAGGCCAGGGGCGGGCGACCACGGTGGCGACCAACAGGCAAGGGCCGGGAAGGAAGCTGGCTCATGGCTGCTCGATGCTTGCCTGCCGGAAAAGCCGACCGATGACGTCCTCAATCGGGGGATCACGGACCTCAAGATCCAGAACCGGCAAGTCCGCCAGCAGGCGACTCACCACCGTGGTCAGGCGGTCGCGATCGACCAGCAATCTCACATCGCGGCCACTGCAGGACTCGAGCTCGCCGTAGCCGCTGAAGGCTGAGTCCGGCAGGGAGTCGGCGAGCTCCAAGCGCACCTCGCGGCGGGGAGCAAGGCGCTGGGTGAGCTGCTCAAGGCTGCCGTCATGGAAAAGGGAGCCGGCGTGAATCAGCAGCACGCGGGGGCATAGGGCCGTGATGTCGGCCATGTAATGGCTGGTGAGCAACACCGTGGCGCCATGGCGGCGGTTGTAATCGGCCAGGAAGCGGCGCATGGCCGCCTGGGCATTCACATCCAGGCCAAGGGTGGGCTCATCGAGGAACAGCACCTCCGGCCGATGCAGCAGGGCCGCCATCAGTTCGGCCTTCATCCGCTGCCCCAAGGACAGCTTGCGCACGGGCCGGTGCAGTTCCTCCCCCAGCTCCAGCATCTCGGCCAATTCGCTGATGCGCCGAGCGGCCTCCCGATCGTCGATGCCGTAGACCGCCGCATTGACCCGCAGGGAATCCAGGGGAGGCAAATCCCAAATCAGCTGCTGCTTCTGACCCATCACCAGGGTGATGCGGCGCAGGAATTCCGCCTCGCGGCGGGCTGGAACATGGCCGGCCACCTCCACCCGCCCACCGCTGGGATGGAGCAGCCCGCTCAGCATCTTGAGGGTGGTGGTCTTGCCGGCGCCATTGGGGCCAAGAAAACCCACCATCTCGCCAGGCTCGATCGTGAAATGAAGATCCCGCACGGCCTCAACCGTGCGGACCCTACGCCTCAGAAAATGCCGCACGGTACCGGCTAAGCCGGGATCCTTCTCCGACACCCGGAACGAGCGGCAGAGACCCTGAACGTGGACGATCGCCATGGAGCCAGGGTAGAGACCGCTGTTGCGCCTAGTTGCCCGGTGGTGGCCGCAACGATGGCTTGATCAGGGGGGATCAGCAGCGGCGGCGCCCGCGATGCAGAGGCAGAACAAGCCGCAATGCAATGACAATCGGATCAACCCACTAGGCGGTTGAAATCGGCCAGCACCGCCGCCTGGTTGCGCAGAACCCCGAGCAAATTCAGGCGGTTGGTGCGCACGGCGGGATCTTCGGCCATCACCAGCACGCTGTCGGCGCCGTCAAAGAAGGCGGCGAGGGTGGAAGCACTCTCGGCGAGCCCGCGGGCTAGCACCCGGTAGCGGTCGGGATCGTGGCCGGTGGCCACCGGTTCGAGCTCTCGCAGCACCTCGAGCATGGCGGTTTCGCTGCCTTTCTCGAACAGGGAGGCCTCCACCACCACCGAGGGGCTGCAGACCCCGGCAGCCAGGGTTCCTTTCTCGGCCAGGCGCGAGGCCCTCTGCACCACCGCCTGCACGGCTGCCAGCTCGCCGCTGCGGCGCAGGGCCTGGAGCAGTTCCGCCCGGCGGCGGGCATCGGCCGGATCGGCGAGCACCCTCTCCAGAGCAAGCCCCTCCCCGGCGACCGCCTGCACCACATCCACCGCAAACCCTTCCTCCTCAAGCAGGCTCACGAGGCGCTGGCGGAGGAATTCCGCCAATTCGGCCGCGAGGGCGCCGCTGTCGACCTGGAAGGCGGGAAACAGCGCAGCCCACTGGCTGGTGCAACGCTGCAGCAGGGCGAGTAGATCCAGCCGCCAGCCCCGCTCCCAGAGAATCTGGAGCAGGCCATTGCCGGCCCGGCGGAGGGCATAGGGATCGGAGGAGCCCGTGGGGCGTTCCCCCTTGGCATAAATGCTCAGCAGCAGTTCGAGCCGCTCCGCCAAGGCCACCACGGCACCGGCATCACTACCGGGCAGGGCATCGCCGGCACCACGGGGGAGGTAATGCTCGAGCACGGCCAAGGCCACCGCCCGGGGCTCCCCCTCGGCCAGCAGATACTTGCCCCCCATCACTCCCTGCAGCTCCGGGAACTCCCCCACCATCTGGCTCACCAGATCGTGCTTGCAGAGGTGGGCCGCTCGGCGGGCATGGTCGGCGGTTGGGGGGTCGAGGAGGAGGCGCTCCAGCAGCACATCGGTGCACCATTCGAGGCGCTCGACCCGATCGCGCAGGCTGCCGAGGCCTTCCGCGAAGGTGACCCGCGCCAGTTGTTCGCGGCGGTCGATGCTGGCGGTGGAGCGGTCGGCCGCCAGAAAGAACTCGGCGTCGGCCAGGCGGGCCCGCAGTACCCGCTCGTTGCCGCGGCGGATGGTGGCCGCGGCGGCTTCTAGCCCATTGCCGATGCAGAGAAAGCGGGGCAGCAGCTGGGAGCCTGCCTCCAGCGCCAGGGGATCGGCCGGGGCATCCAGGCGCTGCAGGGGCACATAGCGCTGATGGGCGCGCATCACCGTGCTGAGCACCTCCGGCGGCAGGGCCAGGAAGCGCTCTTCGATGGCACCCTCGATCAGGCGGGGGGATTCAACCAGGTCCACCAGCTCCTCGAACAGGTTGTCGGGGAGATCGGGTCGGGCCGTGGAAGCTTCGGCGGCGGCGGTGATCGCCTGCCGGATGGCGGCAGCCCGCGCCTGGCGATCGACCTGCACCTCGGCAGCGGCCAGGGCGCCGACATAGGTCGCCGCAGTGGCGATCACGACGGGATCGGTGTGGAGTCGGTGACCCCTGCTGAAGCGATCGCTGTGCAGAGGTGGATCGCAATCCGCCAGGGTGATCGGCACCACCTCTTCATCGAACAGGGCCACCAGCCAGCGGAGCGGACGGCTGAAGCGGCTGTCCCCATTGCCCCAGCGCATGAAGCGGCGGCCCTGCAGGCTCCAGATCCAGGCGGGCGCCAGCTCGGCCAGCACCTCGGCGGTAGCACGACCGAGCTCCAGGGTGCGGGCAAAGACGAAAGCCCCCTTATCGGTGTCACGCACCTCCAGCGCCTCCGGATCCACGCCGCAGCGACGGGCAAATCCCACGGCAGCAGGGGTCGGGAGGCCATCCCGGAAGGCCTGCTGGGCGGGGGGGCCCTTGCGCTCCTCGCTGCGATCCTCCTGCCGCTCCGGCAGGTCCTCAAGCCGCAGGGCGAGCCGACGCGGGGTGCCATTCACCCAGATGGCGCCGCTGTTGATCCGGGCCTCGGCCAGATCCCGCCGAACCCGCTGCTCCAGCTGTTCAAGGGCCGAGCCTGCGAAATCGGCCGGTAACTCCTCGGTGCCGATCTCCAGCAGGAACGTGGCCATGGGGAGGGGCGGGGCAGGGTGTTGCCGAACTGTATTGAAACGCTGGGAAACGCTGGGATAGGAATCAGTCGCCGACGATCGGCGGCCTAAACGCTCGCGGTTCGCTAGCTTCGGAGCACGAAAGCATTGATCAGTAATGGCCCCATCGAAGGTTGCCTCCCGTGCCACCGCCGATGGATCCTCCAAGCGGCCTGCCCAGGCGGCTGCAGTCCAGTCCGAGTCGACTGGAGCGAAAGCAGCCACCCCGACCAAGTTCGAGCAGCTCAAGGCCAGTAGCGCTCACCTGCACGACCCGCTAGCCACCGAACTGACCAACGAGCTGAAGCATTTCAGTGAGGGCGCCGTTCAGATCCTCAAGTTCCACGGTAGTTATCAGCAGGACGATCGCGATAACCGCCGCAAGGGTGAAGACAAGGACTGGCAGATGATGTTGCGGCTCCGCAGTCCGGCGGGGCGCATCCCAGTGCCGCTCTACCTCGCCCTCGACGGCCTGGCCGACCGTTTGGGCAACGGCACCCTCCGGGCCACCACCCGCCAGGCCTTTCAGATGCATGGGGTGGCCAAGGCTGACCTGAAGGAGGTGATCGGCACGATCGTGCGGTCCATGGGCTCCACCCTCGCGGCCTGCGGGGACATCAACCGCAACGTGATGGCACCGGCGGCCCCGTTCAGCGGTGGGGGGTACCCCGCCGCCCGGCTTCTTGCCGATCAGATCGCCGATCTGCTGACGCCGGAGGCCGCTGAGGGCTCCTATCTCGACATCTGGGTGGATGGCGACCTCAGCTACCGCATCCGTCCCAGCGCGGCGGTGAAGCGTGTCAAGGCCCGCCAGAAGGTGGGGGCTGTGTTCAGCGGTGACTCCGAGGAGCCGCTCTATGGCGCCACCTACCTGCCCCGCAAGTTCAAGGTGGCCGTGACGGTGCCGGGTGACAACGCCGTGGACCTGCTCACCCAGGACATCGGCCTGGTGCTCTTCACT